>JAFAYA010000007.1 GCA_019240635.1 Acidisphaera sp.
TGCGTCGCGACGGTGCGGGCCGATCTCGTCGGGGCCTGATGGCGTACCTGCCGAATGCGGGACTGGCGCACGTTCCTGCCGCAAAGGTCATGCGGTACCTGCTGAACCTCAGCCATCCCGAAGGCGGACCCCAGGGGGCGGTTCTTCATCTCGTTCGGATTTTCGCTCAGTGCCTGGGAGACCCTCTCCGCGGCGCTGCGCCACCATCCCGTACGCAACCAGGTGCTCACCGTCGAGAATACCGGATTCGGAATCAAATACGTCGTCCGGTGCGTACTGACGACGCCGGACGGCCGCGATCCGTGCGTTCTCAGCGTCTGGATCGACGATGCGGTCGGACGGCCGCGCTTCGTGACGGCCTACCCGGCGGGATTGTCTTGATCCCGCCGCGGGGCACACCTTGCTGCCGTCCCGGGAAGCAGCGCCCGGCTTGATCTGCCGCGCGCCTGCGTGTCTGCTGGGCCATGCCCATCCTGACCGGAGAAGCACGCGTCGCCGGCGTGCTCGGCTGGCCGATCGCGCACAGCCGTTCGCCGCGCCTGCACGGCTTCTGGCTCGAGCGATTCCGGATCGACGGCGCCTACGTCCCGATCCCGGCCCGGCCCGAGGCTTTTGCGACCGTCGTGCACGGCCTGCATGCGGCGGGGTTCGTCGGCGCCAATGTCACCGTGCCGCACAAGCAGGCGGCCTTCGCACTCTGCGACGTTGTGGAGGAGACCGCCCGCCGGGCCGGCGCCGTCAACCTGCTGACCTTCAGGGACGGGAAAATCCGCGGCGAGAACACCGACGGCTTCGGCTTCGTCGCCAACCTGCGCGCTCACGGGGTGGACCCGTCGGCCGGGCCCGCCCTGCTGTTCGGGGGCGGCGGCTCCGCGCGGTCGGTCGCCGCGGCACTGCAAGCCGAAGGCACGCAGGTCGCCATCGCCGCGCGGCGGCCCGAACAGGCCGAGGCGCTGGCCGCAATCTTCGGTCTGCAGGTCGTGCCCTGGGCCGAGCGGGAGCGCGCGCTCGCCGATCACGCGCTGCTGGTCAACACCACCTCGGCCGGCATGGTGCACAACCTGCCGCTCGCCCTCGACCTCGCGCGCGCCGCACCGAGCGCGACGGTCGTCGATATCGTCTACGCGCCGCTGCAGACGCCGCTGCTGCGTGACGCCCGGGCGGCGGGGCTGCGCACGGTCGGCGGCCTCGGCATGCTGCTGCACCAGGCGCGGCCGGCGTTTCACGCCTGGTTCGGCGTCGATCCGCCGGTGGATGACGAGCTTTACCGGTTCGTCGCCGCTGACCTGCTGTGAGGCGGAGGGCCGCGCACCCAAGCGGCGTGCGCGTGATCGGCCTGACCGGCGGCATCGGCATGGGCAAGTCCACCGCCGCCGCCGCCTTCCGCCGCGCCCGCATCCCGGTATTTGACGCCGACGCCGCCGTGCATGCCCTTCAGGCTCGGGGCGGCCGCGCCGTGCGACCGATCGCCGATGCCTTCCCGGGCACGGTCCGCGACGGCGCGGTGGATCGCGAGGCGCTGCGCGCCGCCGTGCTCGGTCGCCCCGACCAGCTGCGGCGGCTGGAGCGGATCGTCCACCCCCTGGTGCGCCGCGAGGAGGCTGCCTTCCTCGCCCGCGCCCGCCGCGCCGGGGCGCGCGCCGTCGTGCTCGACATTCCGCTGCTGTTCGAGACCGGCGCAGACGCCCGCGTCGACTTCATCGTGGTCGCCACCGCGCCGCGTGCCGTGCAGATCGCCCGGGTCCGCCGCCGGCGCGGCATGACCGACCCGCAAATCGCCGCCGTCCTCGTCCGCCAGACGCCGGATCGCGAAAAGCGTCGTCGCGCCGATCTGGTGGTGCGGACCGGGCTGTCCAGGCATTATGCGCAACGAACCCTGCGACGCCTGATCGGAAGACTCCGGCGATGAGCCGCTCCGTGCTGTTCGACACCGAGACGACCGGCCTCGATCCCGGCAGCGGGGACCGCGTCATCGAGATCGCCGCCCTCGAACTGGTCAACGACCTGCCGAGCGGCCGGCAGTTCCACGCGCTGCTCGACCCCGGCCGCCACATCCACGAAGACGCGGCGCGCGTGCACGGCTACACGCTGGCCGATCTGCGGGGCAAGCCGCGCTTCGAGGAGGTCGTCTACGATCTCCTCGGCTTTCTCGGCGACGGACGGCTGGTCGCCCACAACGCGCCGTTCGACTTCGCCTTCCTCGACCTCGAGCTGTCGCTGCTCGGCCTGCCCCGGCTCGATCCCGCCCGCATGGTCTGCACGCTGGAACTGGCCCGCGGACGCTTCCCCGGCGTGCCGAACAGCCTGGACGCGCTGTGCCGCCGGTTCGGCATCGACCTATCGGCGCGCACCACGCACAACGCCCTGCTCGACTGCCGGCTGCTGGCCGAGGTGTATGTCGAGCTGACCGGCGGGCGGCAGCGCGGCCTCTCGCTCGGCCTCGCGGCGCAAGCCGGGCTGCCGACCTTCGTCTATCGCCCCGGCGGCCCGCGCGTGGCCCGACCGATCTGCCCGAGCGTCGCCGAGCTGGCGGCCCATACCGCGTTCGTCGGCCGGCTGCGCGATCCGCTATGGGCCTGCTGAGCCGACGCCCGGGCGGGGCGGCCGGATCCGCCGCCGTCATCGTCGCAGTGATGGCGGGCCTGCTCGGGCTGTTCGTCGTCGCCGCCCAGCGCTACGGCAGCTCGATCCAGCAGCTGCGCACCCAGGTGCTGCTGGCCCGCGACGAGACCGAGACGACCGACCGGCTGCTGCTCGCCGTCACCGACGCCGAAACCGGCCAGCGCGGCTTCCTGCTGACGATGCGCCCGGACTACCTGACGCCCTATTGGACGTCGGCCGGCGAGGTCGGCCGCCTGCTCGGGCAGATCGACGCGCTGGCAGGGCGGGACCCGTGGCTGCGCGGCGAAGCGGATGCGCTGAGGGGCCTGATACGGGCCAAGATGGACGAGCTCGACAGCACCATCGCCGTCGCGCGCAGCCGCGGCCAGGTGGCGGCGCTGGCGATCGTGATGACCGATACGGGCAAGGCGGCGATGGACGCCATCCGTGTCCACGCCGCCGGGATCGTCGCGCATTCGGACGCCGAGCGCGATCTGCGGATCCGCGACCTGCAGGGCCGCGAGCAGTCGGGCGTGCTGGGCATGATGGCGGCCGCGCTGGTCGGCGTGCTGCTGCTCGGGACAGCCTGGCTGCGCCAGCTCGTGGCGCGCCGCCGGCTCGCCCGGGCGCGCGACGCGCTGCGCCTGCAATGGGAGCGGCTGCAGGCCACGGTCGATCGTATCCGCGACGGCGTCGCGGTGTTCGACGCCGAGGATCGCCTGCTGCTGTGGAACGCCGCCTTCTTCCCCTCGACCGAGCTGCCGGGAACGCTCGCCCGCCAGGGCACGGCGCTCGCCGAGTTCGCCGCCGCCGGCGGGGCGTGGTCGCCGCCGCTGCTCCCGGCCGGCCGGCCGGCCCCGGGCGGGGCGCCGCAGATCCAGGAAACGCGGCAGGGGCTGCGCGTCCTGGAGGTCTGGCGCAGCGCCCTGCCGGATGGCGGGCAGATGCTGGCCGTCGCCGACATCAGCCGGCGCACGCAGGCCGAGATGGTCGCCCGCCAGGCGCACAAGATGGAGGCGCTCGGCCAGCTCACCGGGGGCGTCGCGCACGACTTCAACAACCTGCTGCAGATCGTGTCGGCCAACCTGGAGCTGCTGGGCGCCCGGCTGACCGAGGAGTGGCAGCGCACCCGGCTCGGCGCGGCGCTCGCCGGCGTGGAGCGCGGGGCGCGGCTGACCCGCCACCTCCTGGCGTTCGCGCGACGCCAGCCGCTGGCGCCGGAGGCGGTGGACCCGGCGCGCCTGCTCGGCGGGCTCGAGGATATGCTGCGCGGCACGCTCGGCGCCGTCATAAAAGTCGAGCTGGTGATCGGCGGCGGGCTGTGGGCGGTGCATGCCGACCCCGCCCAGCTCGAGACCGCCGTGCTCAACCTCGCAATCAACGCCCGCGACGCGATGCCGGACGGCGGGCGGCTGACCATCGAGGCCGGCAACGCCTCCCTGGACGCCGCCTACGCCGCGGCCAACGAGGTGACGCCCGGCCAGTACGTGATGATAGCGGTCACCGATACCGGCGTCGGCATGAGCCAGGACCAGCTCGTCCGCGCGGTCGAGCCGTTCTACACCACGAAGCCGGAAGGGCGCGGCACCGGCCTCGGGCTTTCCATGGTGTACGGCTTCGCCCGGCAGTCGGGCGGCCACTTCAAGCTCTACAGCGAGCCCGGCCACGGCACGACGGCGCGGCTCTACATTCCGCGCGCCACGGCCGACGCCGTGGTCCCCGCCGCATCGGCGCCCGCGCTGCCGCAGTCCGAGGGCGAGCTGGTGCTGGTCGTCGAGGACGACGCGGCGGTGCGCGCCGTGACCGCCCAGTCGCTGCGTGACCTCGGCTACCGCACCATGGAGGCCGAGAGCGGTGAGGCCGCGCTCGACCTGCTGCGCGGCGGCGCCCGGCCGGACCTGCTGTTTACCGACGTGGTGATGCCCGGCCGGGTGCCGGCGCGCCTGCTGGCGCAGGAGGCGCGGCGCCTCCTGGGCGATGGCCTGGCGGTCGTCTTCACCTCCGGCTACACCGAGAACGCCGTCGTTCACAACGGCCAGCTCGACCGCGACGTGCTGCTGGTGAGCAAGCCCTGGCGCGTCGAGGAGTTGGGGCGCCGCCTGCACCAGGCGCTCGACGGGGCGCGTCGCCCCGCCGGGCCGATGCCGCGGCGGGTGTTGCTGGTGGAAGACGAGCCTCTGGTGCGCATGACGACTGCCGACACGCTCGCCGCGATGGGCCACGAGGTCGCGGAGGCGGCGAGCGGCGCGGAGGCGCTGCGCTTGCTGGCGGCCGGCGCGGACCTCATGGTCGCCGATCTCGGCCTGCCCGACATGGACGGCATCGCGCTCACCCACCTGGCTCGGCGGATACGCCCGGGACTGCCCGTCGTCATCGCGTCGGGCAGCCCGGCGCAGGCGATCGGCGTCGAGCCGCCGGTCGTCTGGCTGGAGAAGCCCTACGACGAGGCGGCGCTGGCCGCGGCGCTCGCCCGGCTCAGCGGCGGCGCGGCCGGTCGGCTTGCTGCCGGCCCACCGCTCGGCGAGGTCTGAAAGGGGCTGTCAGGCGACGGCGGCGGGCTGCGCCGAAGCGGCCTGCGCGCGGCGCTGCTGCCAGAGCGTCACGAAGTCGATCGGCTGCAGCAGCACCGGCGGAAAGCCGCCGTCGCGCGTCACGTCCGCCAGGATGTTGCGGGCATAGGGGAACAGCAGGCGCGGGCACTCCACCAGCAGCACGGGCTCGATGGCGTTCTCCGGGATGCCGGTGAGCGTGAACAGGCCGGCATAGGCCAGTTCGGCGATGAACACGGCGCGCGGCTTCTCGGCACCGGCGGCCGGCTGGCCGTCGCTGGCCTGGGCGCGGACCTGCAGGGTCACTTCGTACTGGCCCGCCGTCTCCATCGGCTTCACCTGCACGTCCAGGTTGATGGCGACCTGCGGCGGCGAGCGCAGCGTCTGATAGACCTGCGGCGCCCCCGGCACCTCGAAGGACATGTCCTTCACGTACTGGGCGTTGACCACCAGCGGCGGGACGCCTTGGCCTTGACCGGAGGTGGGCGTGATCGTGGGCGCGGCCGGCTGGCTCTGGGACATGCCTCTCTCCGTCTGGCGGGAGCGACCGCGTAGCACGGCGACCCCGCTCCGACCAAGGGGAGCCGCCCGCGCAGGAACGGGCGGCGCTCAGGGCCGCCAGACGATCTCCGTTGGTCCCGCCGCCGTCGGGTCGCAGCGCAGCCACTGCCCGTTCGCGACGCTGGTGCCGGTCAGCGCCAGGATGAACCCCCAGTGGCTCACCACGAGCGTGTTCGACCAATCGGGCAGCGCCGCCATCTCGGCGCGGAACAGCGCGGCGCGCGCCAGCACGCCCTCGGTCGCCTCGGTGGTCGCCGGCCACCACACTTCTTCGATGGTCGAGAAGTCGTGCTCGGGCCAGCACCGCGCCAGTTCGGTGCGCGGCGTGCCGACGTCGCAGGCGAAGGCGTAGCGTTCGCGCACCACCGGGTTCACCAGCACCGGCACGCCGAGCGCCTGGGCCACCGGCGCCGCGGTCTGCAGCGTCCGCGTATAGGGCGACACGATGATGCGCCCGATCGGTTCCGCGCCCAGCGCCTGCGCCGCCGCCCTGGCCTGCTCCTCGCCGAGCGGGGTCAGTCTGGGATCCTCGATGCCGGGGTCCCGCCGTGTCGCGCCGAAATGCAGGTTGAACTCGCTCTGCCCGTGGCGCAGCAGGATCATGCGGCGGCTTTAGCGCCGTCGCGGCCGCCGGCGCAATGCGTGCGGCTCCGGCAATCGTTGTGCGCCGCCGGGTGCACTCCTATGTCTTGCAGGCTCCGACCCAGACTGGATGCCAGAGTGGGCCGGCGGAGGAGAGCAGCATGGGCGCGAGCAGCGGTTTCCCGGTCGACCTCGTCCTGTTCGGGATGATCGCCGCCTTTCTCGTGCTGCGCCTGCGCAGCATCCTCGGCCGTCGCACCGGCTACGAGCGGCCGGACCCGCGGCCGCAGGCCGATCTGCGCCGCCACCCGGACGGCCCGGTGATCGAGGGCCGCGCCGAGCCGGCGGCCGTAGACGCGGGCAGCCCGGGCATGGCCGCCGCGTCCCGCCTGCCCGATCCGGCGAGCCCGCTCGGGCAGACGCTGGTACGCCTGCGCCGCATCGACCGCAGCTTCGATCCCGCGCGCTTTCTGGAGGGCGCGCAGGCCGCGTTCCGCCTGATCGTCGGCGCCTTCGCCGAGGGCCGGCGCGACACGCTGCGCCCGCTGCTCGGCGAGGAGACCTGGCGCGCCTTCGACGCGGCGATCACCGCCCGCGAGGCCGCCGGGGAGACCCAGCGCAGCGAAATCAAGGCGATCCGCGAGGCGGCCATCGAGGAGGCGGGGCTGCGCGACACCGTGGCCGACCTCACCGTCCGCTTCGTGTCCGACCAGGTCGGCCTGACGCTCGGCCGGGACGGTCAGCCGGCCTCCGGCAGCGAGGCGGTGACCGAAATCGTCGACCTCTGGACGTTCGAGCGCGATCTCGCCGCGCGCGACCCGACCTGGCGACTGGTCGCCGCGCGCAGCGCCTGATCGCGCGCGTGCTGCGCGCGTCGGCCCGCGCCGCCGCGGTGCTGGCGGCGGGCTGGCTGGCCGGCTGCGCCGCGCAGCCGTCCCCGGCGGGCCCGCCGAGCCTCGGCCTCACGCCGGTCGGTTTCGCCGAGCTGCCGGGCTGGGGAGCGGACCACGTCGCCGAAGCGGCGGCGGCGTTCAGCCGGAGTTGCGCGCGGCTGGCGCTGGCGCCGCCCGACCAGGCGCTGGGCGGGGAGGGCGAGGCAGCGCGGCGGGGCGGCCAGGCCGGGCAGTGGAGTGCCGTCTGCGCCGCGGCGCGCGCGCTGCCGCCCGGCGACGACCGGGCGGCAAGGCTGTTGCTGGAGGCCGACTTCCAGCCCTACGCCGTGTCCGACGCCGGCCGGCGCCGGGGCCTGTTCACCGGCTACTACGAACCGGAGGTGGCCGGCTCGCCGCAGCCCGGGGACGCCTTCCCGGTCCCGCTGCTCCGCCGGCCCTCCGACCTCATCCAGGTCGATCTCGGCGACTTCTTCGACGACCTGAAAGGACGCCGCACCGCCGGCCGGGTCGAGCAGGGGCGGCTGGTGCCCTACTACGCCCGCGCGGCGATCGAGGCGGGCGCGCTCGCCGGACGGCGGCTCGACCTGCTCTACCTCGCCAGCCCGGTCGATCTGTTCTTCCTGCAGATCCAGGGCGCCGGACGCATCGACCTGCCGGACGGGCGGGTGGTTCGGGTCGGCTTCGACGGCCAGAACGGCCGCGCCTACGTGCCGATCGGCAAGCTGCTGAGCGAGCGCGGCCAGATCCCCGCCGACCAGGTATCCGAGCAGAGCATCCGCGCCTGGCTCGCCGCCCACCCCGACCGGGCGAAGGCGGTGATGGACGAGAACCCCTCCTACGTCTTCTTTCGCGAGGTTCCGGGCTTGCGTCCGGACGAGGGACCGCCCGGCGCGCTCGGCGTGCCGCTCACCCCCGGGCGCTCGATCGCCGTGGACCGCCGCTTCATCCCGCTCGGCGCTCCGGTCTGGATCGACACGGCCGACCCGCTCGGCGGCGCGCCGCTGCGCCGGCTCATGGTGGCGCAGGACCTCGGCGGCGCGATCACCGGACCGGTGCGGACGGACATCTTCTTCGGTTGGGGTGCCCAGGCGCGCGAGCGGGCGGGGCGGATGAACCAGCCGGGCACGGAGTACCTGCTCCTGCCGAAGCCGCCCGCCGGCTGAGAGGAATGGACCACCGGCTGATCTGCGGCGACTGCCGCGACGTGCTCCCGGGACTGGACGATGGGTCGGTGGACGTCGTGGTCACCTCCCCGCCGTACAACCTGGATCTCGCTTACCGCAGCTACCGGGACAGCCGCGCGGAGGCCGAATACCTGGACTGGATGGTCGAGGTCGCCGGGGCGCTGCGCCGGGTGCTGCGGGCGGACGGCTCGTTCTTCCTCAACATCACCGGCTCGGGCAGCCGGCCCTGGCTGCCGTTCGAGCTGATCGTCCGGCTGCGGCCGCTGTTCACGCTGCAGAACCATATCGTCTGGATCAAGTCGGTGGCGACCGGCGCGGATTCCGTCGGCCATTTCAAGCCGGTCGCCGGCGAGCGCTTCCTGCACCACGCGCACGAGCACGTCTTCCACCTGACGCGCGACGGCAGCGTGCGGCTCGACCGGCTGGCGATCGGCGTGCCGTTCAAGGACAAGTCCAACATCCCGCGCCGCGGCCACCCCCGCGATCTGCGCTGCCGGGGGAACACCTGGTTCATTCCGTACGAGACGGTGCAGAGCCGGGCGCAGAAATTCCACCACCCCGGCACCTTCCCGGTGGACCTGCCGCGCTGGTGCATACGCCTGCACGGCCGTGCCGACGCCTTGGTGCTCGACCCCTTCATGGGCGCGGGCACGACCTGTGTGGCCGCCTTGCGCGAGGGCGCGCGCAGCGTCGGCATCGACATCGACCCGGACTACGTGGCGATCGCCCGGGAGCGGCTGGCGGCCGAGACTCTGCCGATGCCGCTCGAATCCTCAGCCTGAGCGGGGCCGCCGCATGGAGGCCGAACCGGGTCCGGCCGTCCCGCCGGAGACGCCCCGTCGCGATCCGCCTGGCTCCCTCGTGTGGCGCCGCAACCTCTACGTCTGCCTGTTCGGCTCCTTCACGACGCTCGCCGCGCTGACCCTGATTCTGCCCTTCCTGCCGCTTTACGTCGCAGAGCTCGGCGCGGGATCGCAGGCCGCCGTCGTGCAGTTGTCGGGCGTGGCCTACGGCGCCACCTTCTTCGGCGCCGGGCTGATGGCGCCGGTCTGGGGCAGGCTGGCCGACCGCTACGGCCGCAAGCTGATCCTGGTGCGCGCGGCGATGGGCATTGCGCTCACCACGGTCCTGATGGGCCTGGTGCAGAGCGTCTGGCAGCTCGTCCTGCTGCGCCTGATCGCCGGCGTGCTGGGGGGCTACGCGTCCGCGGCGCTGGTGCTGGTGGCGACGCAGACGCCCAAGCACCGTGCCGCCTGGGCGCTGGGCACGCTCTCGACGGGGGTGATGGCCGGCAGCCTGATCGGCCCGCTGATCGGCGGCCTGCTGCCCTCGCTGATCGGGCTGCGACAGACCTTCTTCCTGGCCGGCGGCGTGGTTTTCGTCGCCTTCATCGCGAGCTGCCTGCTGATCCGCGAGGCGGCGCGCCCGCCGCCGGCGCGCCACGCCGGGAGGCGCCGGGGCGGCTGGGCGATGGTGCCCGACCGGCGCCCGGTCCTGGCGATGCTGGCGACCGCGCTCCTGCTGATGATCGCGAACATGTCGATCGAGCCGATCATCACCGTCTATGTCGGCCCGCTCGTGCAGGGCCACGACGTCGCGATGATGGCGGGCCTGGTGATGTCGGCGGCGGCGCTCGGCAGCATCCTCGCGGCCCCGCGGCTTGGCCGGGTCGCCGACCGGGTGGGTGCCTGGACCGTGATCATCGCCTGCCTCGCCGTCTCGGGGCTGCTGCTGATCCCGCAGGCGTTCGTGACGAACGCCTGGCAGCTCCTCGCGCTGCGCCTGCTGATGGGCATGTCGCTGGGCGGGCTGCTGCCGTCGATCAACGCGCTGATCCGCCATAGCGTGCCGGAGGCGGTGGCCGGCACCATGCTCGGCTACTCGGTCTCGGCGCAGTTCGCCGGGCAGGTGATCGGCCCGCTGCTCGGCGGCTTCGTCGGCGGCCGCCTCGGTATGCGCCCGGTGTTCCTCGCGACGGCCGTGCTGATGTTCGCGGGCGCCGCCTGGAACCGGGCGCTGCAGCGGCGCCTGGCCCCCCGCTCGATCTGGACCAGCGATTCACGCGCGCGCTGATTTCAGCAACGACGATCGCGGTTTAGGATCGGCCCATGCCCAAGCCCGCCCCCCGCGTCGCCCTGTTCGTCACCTGTCTCGTCGACCTGATGCGCCCGACGGTCGGCTTCGCCGCCATGCGCCTGCTCGAGGAGGCCGGCTGCCAAGTGGAGGTGCCGCGCGCCCAGACCTGCTGCGGCCAGCCCGCCTACAACGCCGGCGATCGCGCCACCGCGCGCGACCTCGCCCGCGGCCTGCTCGACGCGTTCGGCGGCTATGACTACGTGGTGGTGCCCTCCGGCTCCTGCGGCGGCATGCTGCGGACGCACATGCCGCACCTGTTCGACGACGACCCCAATCTGCGCGGCCGCGCCGACGCGCTCGCGGCGCGCACCTACGAACTCGTGAGCTTCCTCACCGACGTGATGGGCCTGGAGCGGGTGGCGGCCGACTACCGCGGCCTCGTCACCTATCACGACAGCTGCGCCGGCTTGCGCGAGCTCGGCATCAAGGCCCAGCCGCGGCGGCTGCTGGCGGGCATGCCGGGGGTAGAGCTGAAGGAGATGACCAATCCGGAGATCTGCTGCGGCTTCGGCGGCACGTTCTGCGTGAAATACCCGGCCATCTCGACGCGCATGGTCACCGACAAGGCGGAGGACGTCGGTCAGACGCAGGCCGACACGCTGCTCGCCGGCGACATGGGCTGCCTGCTGAACATGGCCGGCCGGCTGAAACGCGAGGGCAGCCCGATCAAGGTCCGCCACGTTGCGGAAGTGCTCGCCGGGCTCACCGCCGAGGTGCCGCCGATCGGCGAGCCGCGCTAGACTAGCCAGGGCAAAAAAGGAAGGCCAGGGGCGCTCCCTCCGTGGGCAATTCCACCGGCTTCGCCGGTGGAACCTTGGCCCACTCCGCCCCTGGACCCCGGCAAAGGCAGAGCCTTTGCAAACCTGCAACGGTGCTATCCGGCGGATTCCGCCTGCGACCGTATGCCAAGACATGAGACGGTTGCTACGCGCTAATCCGTAGCAGGCGGGCGCGCCCCGGTTACCTCGGGGCAATGGCGGGACGGCACCCTGCATTCATCAGTCGCCGCAACGGGTTGGCGGCACGACCGGAAGAAAGAGGCCACGTGATGAACCAGATCGGAATGAGCGGGCAGGGCACGATGAAGACGCCGGGCAAGTGGGACCTGCTGCCCGAGTCGCTGCAGCTCATGCTGTCGCGCGAGGCGCTTCGCCGCGCGGCGGAGACCATCGCCGGGCAGGCCGAAAGCCTGGCCGAGGAGATGGAGATCGGCAGCCTGTCCGATTGCGGCGGCCCCGACGCGCTGCGCCTGCTGGCGGCGGTGGTTCGGGTGACCGGCCAGGACTCCCTGGTTCCTGCCGGGCATTGCTGAGGCGAGCCAAGGCCGGGCTTCCCGGCCGTCGGACCGGTTAGCCGGCGATCGGCGCCATCTGTCGGGGGTCGAAGCGCAGCCAGACCGTCTCGCCGACCTCGAACACTTCCGCCGGCAGCGCCGCCACCTTCAGGCGCAGGCCGCTGTCCAGCGGGGCCACGACGTAGTCCCAGGACTCGCCGAGATAGGTGCGCTGCAGCAGCCGTCCCTCCACCAGCGCGACGCCATCCCCCGCCGCGGGCGGCGCGCGGTGCAGGCCGATGCTCTGCGGCCGTACCGAGAACAGCACCTCCCCGCTCAGCGTCTCGCCGCCGGCGAAGGCCGCGCGCGGGATGGCGAACCGGTCGAAGGCGATCGCCTCCCCGGCGCACGCCCCGGCCAGCAGGTTGGTGCGGCCGATGAAGCCGGCGACGAAGCGCGTGCGCGGCCGCGTGTAGAGCAGGTACGGCGCGTCGATCTGCTCGATGCGGCCGTGATTCATCACCGCGATCCGGTCGGAGGTGACCATCGCTTCGCCCTGGTCGTGCGTCACGTACACCGTGGTGAAGTGGAACTCGTCGTGCAGGCGGCGGATCTCGAAGCGCATCTCCTCCCGCAGGTTGGCGTCGAGGTTGGAGAGCGGCTCATCCAGCAGCAGCACGCGCGGCTGGATCACCATCGCGCGCGCCAGCGCCACGCGCTGCTGCTGGCCGCCGGACAGCTCCGCCGGGTAGCGCTCGGCGAGCCCTCCGAGCCGCACGGTCTGCAGCATCTCCGTGACCTTGCGGCGCACCGTCCCGCGATCCATGCGGCGCAGCTTGAGGCCGAAGGCGACGTTCTCGGCGACGGTCATGTTCGGCCAGATGGCGTAGCTCTGAAAAATCATGGACATGCGCCGCCGCTCCGGCGGCAGCGAGGCGGCCGGCGAGGAGATCACCTCGCCGTCCATGCTGATCGACCCGCCGGTCGGTCGCACGAAGCCGGCGACCATGCGCAACGTCGTGGTCTTGCCGCAGCCGGAGGGGCCGAGCAGCGAGACGAACTCGCCCGGCGCGATGTCGAGGTCCAGCCGGTCCACGGCTGTGGTCGCGCCGAAGGCGCAGCTGATCTGCTGCAGAGAGAGGCGCGGACGCGCAGCCTCGCTCATGACCGGCGCAGCATGAAGTCGCGCCCGAGCAGCCGGTAGCCCAGCGCGACGATCAGGATCGTCACCCCCAGCAGGAAGAAGCCGAGTGCGGCCAGCGTCTCGAAGCTGCCGTTCTCGCTGAGGTCGAGCATCATCACCGAGATCACCCGGGTGCGCGCGCCGACCAGGAAGATCGCCGTGCTCAGCTCGCGCGTCGCCGGGATGAAGACCAGCAGCCAGCAGCCGACGAGGTTCTTCTTCAGCAACGGCACGACGACGCGCGCCAGCGCGCGCAGCCGCCCCCCGCCGAGGATGCGCACCGCCTCCTCCATCTCCGGATTGAGCGAGCGCAGCGCGGCCATGCAGTTGACGTAGGCGATCGGCAGGAAGCGGGTCGCGAAGCCGAGCACCAGGATCGACGCGGTGCCGTACAGCGCGATCGGCGGCGGCGCGTAGGTGGCGTAGAAGGCGATCGCCAGCACGATCCCCGGGATCACCAGCGGCGCCATGCAGAGCAGGCTGAGCACCGCGCCGCCGCGCACCAGGCGCCGGCTGACGATGTAGGCGACGATCAGCGCCAGCGCGACCGCGAGCGTCGCACTCGCCGCCGAATAGGTGAAGCTGTGGGCGATCGTCTGGCGTGAATTGTCGTCGGCGAGCAGGGCGCGGAAATTGCCGAGCGTCAGGTTGCCCCAGGAAAAGCCCTGACCCCACGCCTTGCTGAACGCCGCCTGGCCGAGTGCCGCGAACGGCAGCAGCACGGCGAGCGCCACGACCAGCAGCGCGTAGCCGAGAATCAGGAAGCGCCATGGGCCGAGCCGCGCCAGCCGGCGGCTGCCGCCCTTGCCGGTCAGCGCGACGTAGCCGCGCCGCCCGAGCACCATCCGCTGCGCCCAGAACAGCGCGAGCGTGATCAGCACCAGCGGCACGGCGTACGCCGCCGCCGCCTCGGCGCGCACCGGGAACTCGAAGAACTGCCAGAGCACCAGCGTCATGACCCGGACGCGCGCCGGCAGGGCGATGATCGCGGGCGTGCCGAACAGCGCCACGGTGTCGAGGAACACCACGATCGCGCCGCCGATGATCGCCGGCGTCACCAGCGGCAGCGTGATGCGCAGCACGGTGCGCGCGCCCCCGGCGCCGAGGATGTTCGCCGCCTCCTCCATCTCGGTCGATACCAGCTCGAGTGCTGCGGCGGTGAACACGAAGATGTAGGGGAAGGCGTAGAGTGCCGTGACGAACACCAGGCCGCCGAAGCTGTAGACGTTCATGAAGCCGGTGCCGCTGCCGGTCAGCGCCATCCAGACGCGGTTCAGCCAGCCGGCGTTCGGTCCGCCGAGCAGGATCCAGCCGATGGCGCCGAGATAGGGCGGAGTGATGAAGGCGCCGAGGATCATCGCCCGGATGAAGCCCTTGGCCGGCATGTCCGTGCGCGCGATGCCCCAGGCGATCGGCACCGCGAGCACGACCGAGACCAGCGTCACCTCGGCGGCGTAGAGCAGCGAGTTGCCGAGCGCCAGCACGTCGCGCAGGTGGCCGTAGGCGGTGGCGTAGTTGCCGAGCGTGAAGGCGCCGGTATCGGTGTCCTGGAAGCTCGAGACGAGCAGGCGCAGCAGCGGCACCGCGACGAGGGCCGCGAGCCCGGCCAGCGCGACCAGCCACACCAGGCTCGCCGGTTCGAGCCGGCGCAGGCGGGCGAGGGCGCCGGGGCGTCCGGTGAAGGCAGCCGGGGCCGATTGCGCGACGCTCATCCGATCCTGCGGGGCGCCAGGCTTCGCCCCTCAGGTTCCACGCCGCCCCTCAGGTGCCAAACGTGTCGCGCCACCGGCTCTTGCAGCCCGGCAGCTCCTTCTCGATGTTGGCGAGCGTCGGCATGAACACGGTCAGCTCGGTCAGCGACTTGGCGCCGTGCGGCGGCGGCACGTCGGCGCGCAGCGACTGCTCGAAGCTGTCGGTCAGGATCTTCGAGTATTCCGGGCCGGCCAGAAACTCCATGAAGAGCTTTGCGGCGTTCGGGCTGCGCGATCCCTTCAGGATTGCCGATGGCGAGAAGTCGGCGACGGTGAAGGAGGTCGGGTAGTTCACCGCCAGCGGGTTGCCCTTGGCGGCGCTGCGCAGCGAGGAGGCAGGGTTGCCGGCGGCGACCATGCGCTCGCCGGAATTCAGCGTGGTGACGGCGTCGTCGATGGAGCGGCCGATCAGCGGGTTGAGCTTGTTGAGCTTCTCAAAATACTCCCACTTGTACTTCTCCGTCATGGCGACGGTCCAGTCGCCGATCAGGCCGCTGTAATTCGGGCTGCCGAAGCAGATCTGGTTCTTCCATTTCGGGTCCGTCAGATCCATCCAATCCTTCGGCGCATCCTCCGGCTTCACCTTGGCGGCGTTGTAGACGATCGTGACGAGGCCCACCCAGCTCACGTGGTAGTAGCCCTGCGGGTCGAAATTCTGCAGGGCGGGGACCATGCCCTTCGCGTTCTCCGGCACGTATTTCACCAGCTGTCCCTTGCCGACCAGGTAGGACATGTGGCTGGCATCGGTGGTGGTGAACACGTCGGCCTGCACGGCGCCGCCGTTGAGATCCTGCATCACCCGCTGGAACGCGACCTCGGAGGTGGTCTTTATGGCGTTGACCCGGATGCCCGGATGTTGCTGCGTGAAAGCCGCGCCGACGCGGTCGCACAGCGGCTGGTCGAGGATGCCGGAATACCAGGCGACCTGGCCTTCCTTCTTCGCCGCCTCGTAGAGCGATTGCTGCGCACCCGTCTGTGCACCCATCTGGGCACCTGTCTGGGCCGCCGCCTGCCGGGGGCCGAGTGCCGCGCCGCCCATCGCCAGCGAACCGAAGGTCACCGCCCGTCGCGTCAGATGCATGTTCGCGCTTCCTCCCGGCCGCGCCGATCCTACAGGCAAGCTCGCTCGATTGGCCAGGAGGCCGCGGCGGGGCTACAGCGGTGCGACGCGAACCGGGAGCGCGCGATGCAGGCGGCGGAGAGCGGCCCAGGGCCGGACGAGCGGCGGTTCCTGGAGGCGCAGCGCGTCGGCCATCTCGCGACCGCCGACCGCCTGGGCGTGCCGCACGTCGTCCCGGTCTGCTACGCGATCGCGGCGGGCACGCTCTACATCACGATCGACGAAAAGCCGAAGCGGCACGCCCGGCTGAAGCGCCTCGCCAACATCGCCGAGAA
>JAFAYA010000061.1 GCA_019240635.1 Acidisphaera sp.
GGCCGCCCGTGGTCGTGAACTCGATATCGGCGACCGACGCTTCCAGATGCTCGGAGGCGGCCTGCTTGCCCTTCTCGATCACGGTGGCGGCGGTCAGCAGGATCGCCTGGCCCTCGGAATAGAGGCTGCGCGCGCCGCCGGTGCCGCCGCCCACCGGGATCGTGTCGGTGTCGCCCTGGCGCACGCGGATCTTGTCGCCATCGATGCCCAGCCGATCGGCGGTGAGCATGACATAGGCGGTCTCGTGGCCCTGCCCGGTGGATTGGGTGCCGACGAAGACATCGACGTAGCCGTCCTCTGCGAAGCGGATTTCCGCACGCTCGGTCGGCCCGCCGCCGGTCGCCTCGAGATAGTAGGCAAGACCGATTCCCCGCCGCTTCCCTCGGCGAGACGCGTCAGACTGGCGGCTGGCAAATCCCGAAAAGTCCATCCTGGCGAGCGCCGCATCGAGCACGCGGCCGAAATCGCCGCTGTCGTAGCGCTGGCCCATCGCCGAGGTGAACGGCATCGCCGAGGGCTGCACCATGTTGCGCCGGCGCAGCTCGATGCGGTCGATCCTGAGCTCGCGCGCGGCTGCGTCGATCAATCGCTCGACGAGGTAGTTGCTCTCCGGCCGCCCGGCGCCGCGATAGGCGTCGACCGGCACGGTGTTGGTGAACACGCCGAGCACGTTGGCGTAGATCGCCTGGAAGCCGTAGATGCTGGCGAGCACCTTGGTGCCCGCGCCGGTCGGGATGAACGGCGCGAATGTCGAGAGATAAGCGCCCATGTCGGCGATGTTGCGCGTGCGCAGCGCCAGAAACTTGCCGTCCGCATCGAGCGCCAGCTCGCCATCGGTCACGTTGGCACGGCCCTGCGTGTCGCAGAGGAAGGCCTCCGAGCGCTCCGACACCCACTTCACCGGCCGGCCCAGCTTGCGCGCGGCGTAGCAGGTGAGCGCGTGCTCGGCGTAGAGAAAGAGCTTCATGCCGAAGCCGCCGCCGACATCGGGCGTGATGATGCGGAACTGATCCTGCGCCACCTTGAACACGGCGTCGCCGAGCAGCTGCTTCAGCACCCAGCCGCCCTGCGTGTTGGTGGTGAGTGTCCAGCGCTGGTTCGCCGGATCGTATTCGGCCAGCGCGGCGCGCGTCTCCATGCTGTTGACCACGACGCGGTTGTTCACCACGGTCAGGCTGGTGACATGCGCCGCGCCGGCGAACAGCCCATCGACCTTGGCGCGGTCGCCGACCTCCCAGTCAAAGCAGACGTTTTTCGCGGCGTCCGGCCAGACCAGCGGCTGACCCGGTTCCATGGCAAGGGCGGGCTCGGTCACCGAGGGCAGGATGTCGTAGTCGACCAGCACCGCCTCGGCGCCGTCGCGCGCCGCCTGCGTGGTCTCGGCGACGATGAGCGCCACCGGATCGCCGACATGGTGCACCGCCCCGCTCGCCAGCACCGGATGCGGCGGATCGGCCCGCGGCGTGCCGTCGCGGCTCTTCAGCGGAATGGCGCAGGGCAGGCCGCCGATGCCGTCGGCCCCCAGGTCGGCATGGGTGTAGATCGCCACCACGCCGGGCACCGCCTTGGCGGCCTCGATGTCGATGGACAGGATCTTCGCCGCGGCATGTGGACTGCGCAGGACCGCCGCGTGCAGGGTGCCGGCGGGGTGAAAATCGTCGGTATAGCGGCCGCCGCCCTTCAGCAGACGGGGGTCCTCGACACGGCGGACGGGCTGGGCGAGGCCGAACTTCGTCATGGCGGTCTGTCTCCGGGCTGGTCGGTGCCAAGGCTCATTGTATCAGGGGTAGGATGTACGGTCCCGGCCACGGCGGCAAAAGGGCTCAATGCACCGCCGGCACGCGCGAGCGGCGGAACCGCGCCTTGGTGCGCTCGCGCAGGCTCTGGAACGTGACGTAGAGCATCGGGATCAGGAAGATGCCGATGGAGCTGGCGAACACCATGCCGGCGAACACCGACGTGCCGACATCGCGGCGGCTGATCTGCGCGGCACCGGTGGCGATCACCAGCGGCAACAGCCCCAGGATGAAGGCAGTCGAGGTCATCATCACCGCGCGGAACCGGGTGCGCGCGCCGAGCACCGCCGCCTCGCGGATCGGCTTGCCGGCCTCGCGCTGCTCCTTGGCGAACTCGACGATCAGGATGCCGTTCTTCGCCGCCAGCGCGATCAGCACGACGAGGCCGATCTGGGCGTACAGATCGAGCGACAGATGCGCCACCAGCATGCCGCAAAACGCGCCCAGCACACCCACCGTGACCGAGAGCAGCACCGGTATCGGGATCACCCAGCTCTCATAGAGCGCCACCAGGAACAGGTAGGCGAACAGCACCGCGAGCGCGAGGATGGTGCCGGTCTGCCCGGACGCCGCCTGCTCCTGATAGGCGGTGCCGGTCCACTCGAATTGATAGCCGGGCGGCAGGGTCTTCGCGGACACCTCCTGCATCGCCGTCAGCGCCGTGCCGGATGACACGCCCGGCGCCGGGCCGCCGTTGATCGAAATCGCGCGGTAGTTGTTGAAGCGCGTGATCACCTGCGGCCCGAGCACGATGCGCAGGCTGGCGATCGAGCGCACCGGCACCATCGTCCCGGCGCGGTTGCGAACATAGATCTTCCAGATGTCGGAGGTGTCCGCCCGATCGGCGGCATCGCCCTCCAGATTGACCTGCCAGGTCCGGCCGTAAAGATTGAAGTTGTTGATGTAGACGCCGCCGAGCGTCGCGCCGAGGGCGGTGAACACGTCGCTCATGTTGAGCCCGAGCGCCTGCGCCTTGTCGCGGTCGATGTCGAGATAGATCGACGGGTTGGACGCGGTGAATGTCGAGAACACGCGGGTCAGCCGCGGGTCCTGGTTGGCGGCGCCGACCAGCCCCTGCATGACGCTGCCCATGGTCGCGGGATCGGCGCCTTCGAGGTTCTCGAGTTCGTATTCGAAGCCGCCCGAGGTTGAGAGGCCGATGATCGGCGGCAGGTTGAAGGGGAACACCACCGCCGAGCGGATCTGCTGCGCGGCGCCGAAAACCCGCCCGATCAGCGCCTGCGCGGATTGCGCCGCCGCGGTGCGGTCGGCGAATGGCTTCAGCCTGGCCACCATGAAGGCCGAGTTCGGCTCCTGCGCGGCGTCGAGCAGCGAGAAGCCGACGATGGAGAGCGTGTGGTCGACCCCGGGAATCCCCCGCACCATTCCCTCGACACGGCTCACCACATCGGTGGTGCGCGCGACCGAGGCGCCGTCCGGCAGCTGCACGGCGATGAAGAAGGCGCCCTGGTCCTCCTCGGGCAAGAAGCCGGTCGGCGTACGCAGCGACAGCAGGAACGTGCCCGCCGCGAAGGCCACCACCAGCACCAGCGCCAGGGCGGCGAGACGCAGGCTGCGGCGCACCACCGCGGCGTAGCCGTCGCGCACATAGTCGATCCCGCGCATCACCCGGCCCATGATGCCGCGCTTCGGCCCCTCGTGGCGCAGGAAGACCGCACAGAGCGCGGGGGACAGGGTCAGCGCGTTCAGCGCCGAGATCAGCATGGCGACGCTGATGGTCACGGCGAATTGCCGGAACAGCTGGCCGGAAATGCCGGGAATGAAGCCGACCGGAACGAACACCGACAGCAGGACGAGCGAGATCGCGATGATCGGCGCGGTGATCTGGCGCATCGCCAGCTTGGTGGCGTCCGCCGGCGACATGGCGGGATTTTCCTCGAGCACCCGCTCGACATTCTCGACGACGACGATCGCGTCATCGACGAGAATACCGATCGCTAACACCATCGCTAAAAGCGAAATCGTATTGGCCGAATAACCCATTGCCAGCAACACCGCAAAGGCGCCGATGACGCTGACCGGAACCGCTATTGCGGGGATCAAGGTTGCCCGCAACGAGCCGAGAAACAGGAATACGACGATGACGACCAGGATAAACGCGATCAATAGTGTAATCAGCACATCGTGGATCGTATCGAAAACAAACGTAGTCGTGTCATAATTGACCAGGTACTTGAGGCCCGGCGGGAAACGCTGGCTCAACCGCGCCATATTGGCGCGGACTAGCTTTGCGGCTTGAACCGCATTGGCGCCCGGCGACAGATAGATGCCGATCGCGACCGCTGGCTTACCATTGAGCCGCGACTCGATGTCCTCGTTTTGGGC
>JAFAYA010000105.1 GCA_019240635.1 Acidisphaera sp.
TCACGATGCAGATGGCGCACCGGCCGATGTTCGGGCCCGCGATACGGAGCCATCTGCATCGATCGCACCACTAGATGAATTTGGCGAGCCGGCCGTGCGGCTCGCGCAGCACCTCGTCGTCGCGCATCACCGCCTCGCCGCGCACGATGGTGGCGACCGGCCAGCCGGTGACGTCCATGCCGGCGAACGGCGTCCAGCCGCAGGGAGAGACGATCCACGATTCCTCGATGCGGCGCTGCCGGCGCATGTCGACCAGCGTGAAGTCGGCATCGTAGCCGGCCGCCAGCCGTCCCTTGCCGACCAGCCCATAGACCCGCGCCGGGCCGGCGCACAGCAGGTCGGCGAGGCGCATCAGGCTGAGCCGGCCGGCGTTCACGTGGTCGAGCAGCACCGGCACGAGCGTCTGCACGCCGGTCAGGCCGGCCGGGCAGTCCGGCCAGGGTTTTTCCTTCGCGGCGCGGCTGTGCGGCGCGTGGTCCGAACCGATCGTATCGACCGTGCCGTCGCGCACCGCCGCCCAGGCGGCCGCCAGATGGCGCGGGCCGCGGATCGGTGGGTTCATCACGCCGAAGCCGTGCAGCCGCTCGTAGCAGTCGGGCGCCACCTGCGTCAGGTGGTTCACCAGCACCTCCACGGTCGCCAGGTCGCGGAAGTCGCGCAGGTAGTCCAGCTCCTCGGCGGTGGAGACGTGCAGGATGTGCGCGGGGCGGCCGGTGCTGCGCGCCAGCGCCATCAGCCGGCGGGTGCCGAGAAAGGCGCATTCCTCGTCGTGCCATTCCATGTGCCGGAGATGCGGCTCGCCCGACGAGAACATCTTCCGCCGCTCGCGCAGCCGGTACTCGTCCTCGCTGTGGAAGGCGATGCGCCGGCGGCCGGCGCGCATGATGCGCTCGAGCGTCGCGTCGTCCTCGACCAGAATGTCGGGGCCGGCGGTGGCGGCGAACACTTTTATCGCGCAGACACCGCGGCCGGCCTCGAGCGTGGCGAGATCGGCGATATTCGTCTTTGTGCCGCTGACATAGAGGCCGACGTCGCACCAGGCGACCCGCTCGACGTACTCCTGCTTCCAGCCGAGGCGCTCGGCGTCGGTGATCGGCGGCGCCGTGTTGGGCATGTCGAAGATGACGGCGAGCCCGCCGAGCACCGCTGCCCTGGTGCCGCTCGGCAGCGTCTCGACCGCCGCGTCGCCGGGATCACGGAAGTGCACGTGCGGGTCGATCAGCCCGGGCAGCACGTGCAGGCCGATGGCGTCGATCGTCTGCCCGGCGGTCGCGTCCGCGGCGACGCCGAGGCCGGCGATACGCCCGTCGCGCACGCCGACATCGGTCTGCTCCATGCCCCAGGGCAGCACGCAAATGCCGTTGCGGATCAGCAGGTCGTAGTGCGCGGCCATCGCTCGCTCCCTTAGCGCATGATGCGTTCGCTCGCGCTCACCCATCCTGCTCTATACCTTTGTTTCATCGCGTGATTCACGCCTTCGGTGAGTCCACCTCCGGCGATCACGCTTTAGCCGGCGGAGAGTGTCTCGAACACGTCGCCCGCGGGCGCCAGCCCCTGCATGTGGGCGCGGTGCCAGAGGGCGTAGAACAGCAGCGTCCAGGCGGCAAAGCCCTCGTGCCGGCCGGTGCAGGCGCGGAACAGCGCCGTCACCCGCCCGGGCTCGGCGATTTCGGCGATGCCCGGCTGTGCCGCGACGAGCGGCCCGAGGCGCGCGCCGGCGGCGGCGATCCAGGTGCCGATCGGCACGGTGAACCCCTGCTTGGGTGCAAACGGCCGGGCCGCCGGACAATGCCGCTCCAGCCACTTGCGCAGCAGCCACTTGCCGCGCCCCTCCCGCACCTTCAGCGCGTCGGGCAGGCGAAACGCGGCGGCGGCGACGCCGGGGTCGAGGAACGGCGTGCGGCCCTCGACGGAGTGGGCCATCAGGCAGCGGTCGAGCTTCAGCAGCAGGTCGTGCGCCAGCCAGTCGGCGATGTCGGTCGCTTGGGCGACCGCCAGACGCGTGCGGCCCTGGGTGGCGGCGCGCGCCTCCGCGGCGGCGATGCCGTCGCGCCATCCGGCGGGGCGCGTACGCAGCACGTCCACCCGGTCGAAGCTGCCGCGGCCGCGCATCACCCGCCCGCCCTGCCACCACGGCCGCATGGCGCTGCGGTAGCGGCCGTAGCCGGCGAACATCTCGTCCCCGCCCTCGCCGGACAGCACGACCTTCACGTCCTGCCGGGCGCGGCGCGCCAGGAACCAGCTTGGGATGATCGCGTAGTCGGCCGCCGGGTCGTCCATGCAGGCGACGATCTCCGGCAGATGCTGCCACACCATCGCCTCGGTGATCTCGACGATCTCGTGCCGCGCGCCGGCCGCGCGCGCCACCTCCGCCGCCGCGGTCCGCTCGTCGGCCGCACCCGGGGCGGCGAAGCCGGCGGTGTAGGCGAGCACGGGCTGGCTGTTCAGCCGCGCCATCAGCGTCAGGATGCAGGCGCTGTCGATGCCGCCGGAGAGGAACATGCCGTACGGCACGTCGCTGCGCTGGTGCAGATCGACGCTTTCGGTCAGCGCCGCGTCGAGCCGCGCGAGTGCCGCGTCCTCGCCGATCTCCTCCGGACCGCCGTCGGGCAGTGCCGCGATGCGCCGCCGCTCGATGATGCGGCCCTCGGCGCAGACCAGCGTCTCGCCCGGCAGCACGCGCTCGATGCCCTGGAAGATCGTCTCGGCGCCAGTCGTGAACTGCATCTGCAGCAGTTCGTCGCGCGCCGCGGTGCGCAGGCGCGGCTTCAGCAGGCCGGCGGCGAGCAGCGCTGACGGCTCGGAGGCGAACGCCAGCCCGCCCTCGACCGGCGCCACATAGAGCGGCTTGATGCCGAACGGATCACGCGACAGCGTGACGCTGCGGGCGGCGCGGTCATGAATCGCGATGGCATACATGCCGCGCAGATGTCCGGCGTAGCCGGCACCGTGGCGCAGCCAGAGCTGCAGCGGCGGCTCGCAGTCGCTGTTGCTGGCGAAGCGCTGCTCGGGCATCGCGGCGCGCAGTTCGCGGTAGTTGTAGATCTCGCCGTTGGCGACCAGCGCCGCCGAGCCGGCGAACAGCGGTTGATCGCCGGTCGTCAGGTCGATGATGGCGAGCCGGGTCTGCAGCATCGCGGTGCGGCCGACCGACGCGTGGCCCGAGCCGTCCGGACCACGATGGGCGAGCGCCCGGGCGAGTGTCGCCAATGTCGCGGGTTGCGGCGACACGCCGCCCGGCGCCAGCACGAGCCCGGCGATGCCGCACATCAGCGCCGGCCCGCCGCACCCGACCGCGCGCCTTGCACGCCCGCCAGGAAGGCGCGCCAGCGCGCCAGCACCGGCGCCTCGGCGTGCTCGGCGAGGAAGCGGGCCCGGCCGGCCTCCGCCAGGGCGGCGGCGGCGGCCGCATCGTGCAGCGCGTCGCGCAAGGCCGCGGCGAGCGCCGCCGCGTCGTCCGGCGGCACCAGCAGGCCGTCCCGCCCGGGGGTGATCAGTTCAGCCGGACCCTGTGAGGCGGCGGCCACCACCGGCCGACGGGCGGACCAGGCCTCGAGCACCACGTTGCCCAGCGGCTCGTGCCGGGAGGGGCAGGCCAGCACGTCGCAGGCGGCGAGCAGCGCGCCGGTGTCCTCGCGCCAGCCCGGCATGTGCACGCGATCGGCGACGCCCTGCGCCCGCGCAAGTGCGGCGAGGGCGGCGCGCTCGGGCCCCTCCCCGGCGATCAGCGCGTGCACGCCGGGCAGCCGCGGCAGGGCGCGCAGCAGCACGTCGAACGCCTTGTTGGCGTGCAGGCGGCCGAGTGCCAGGACGAGTTTTGCGCCGTCCGGAATGCCGAGCGACACGCGGCTTGCCGGTGCCGCGCCGGAAAGGTCGGGAGAAAAATTCGGCAGGTGGTGCACCCGTTCGGCAGGAAAACCCTGGCCGGCGATCCAGGCCACCAGGCGGCGCGTGTTGCCGACCAGGTGGTCGCAGCGGCGGAAGGCGCGGAGGTCGTAGTAGCCGCCCAGCCGCCCCACCAGCACCCAGGCGCCGCGCGGCGTATGGCGCGCCGCCCGGCTCATCCAGGCCACCACGACCGAGGGCGCGAAGCGGCGCAGAACGGCGCCGAGGCGCGGGCGGGTGAGCAGGTCGAGCGCGCCGCCAAAGGCGAAGGGCACTGGGTGCAGCCCCCCGCGCGCCAGCCGGGCCGCACGCTCGGGATCGCGGCGGATCGCCGGCAGCACGCTGTCGCCGGCCCCGTGCAGCGCGAGGCAGAGCCGTTCGTAGAACAGCTCGGCGCCGCCGACCGGGGCGCCCGCCATGACCTGCGCCAGCCTCATCACGCCGCGCGCGCCAGGGCAGCACGCGCGAGCAGCTCCCGCGCCGCAGCCAGCGCCTCGGCGACGCCGAGCGCGGCGATCGGCGCCGCGCCCTCCGGGCCCGGGGCGGCGACGAAGCCGGTGCAGCGGCCGGCCGGCGCGTATTCCGAGGCCGAGGAGGGGCCGAACAGGCCGAGCGTCGGCACGCCGGCGGCGGCTGCCAGGCGCATCAGCCCGGAATCGTTGCCCACGTAGAGAGCGCAGCGGGCGAAGCAGGCGGCCACCTCGGCCAGCGAGAGGCGCCCGGCGAGGTCGATCGCGCCGGGCAGCCCGGCAAGCACGCGCTCGGCCGCGCGCCGCTCGCCGGGCCCGGGCCCCGCGAACACCGCCGGGCGCGCCCCCGGCAGCGCGCCGGCCAGCCCCCGGAACAGCGCCACGAAGCGCTCCGCCGGCCAGACCTTCTCCTCCCACTTGGCGGTCGGGCCCAGCGCAATCACTGGCGCGATCACCGGGCCGGGGCCCGGGATCAGCGCCTCGGCGCGGGACTGGTCGGCCGCCGCGGTCCAGACCACCGGCAGCGGCGGCGGATTGAGCTGCAGCACCGAACCCAGGTGCCCCAGCCGGTGGCCGGGACGCCGCCCGCCGCGCATCACCGCGCGCCGCCGCGCCGGCACCAGAAAGGACAGCGCCGAGCCCCGCAGGTCGACCACCAGGTCCCACAGCGTGGGGACGGTGCGCCACCACAGTTCGAGCCAGTGGACGTCGAAGCGCCGCTTGTCCACGATGATCGTCTCGCGCCGGCGCGGCATGCGCGCGAACACCCCCTCGGCGGCCGGACCGCAGACAATCGTGATATCCGCCTCCGGATCGGTCCGCGGCAGGTGATCGAGCAGCCCGGTCGAGAGCACCGCATCGCCGATGCGGGTCGCGGTGATGAACAGGATTCGCATGGGACGCGCCGTGTCTAGCATCCGCGGCTTCTTTCAATCCATGGCCGGCGCGACCACCTGAACAGCCATGACCGAGGTGGCGCATCTGCCGCAGCGCGGTGTAGTCGAGATCAGCGGCGAAGACCGGGTCGGCTTCCTGCAAGGCCTGGTTTCCAACGACGTGGCGCTGGCGGCCCCCGGCCGGGCGGTGTGGGCGGCGCTGCTGACGCCGCAGGGCAAGTATCTGGCTGATTTCTTCATCCTGGCCGAGGGCGGGCGCCTGTTGCTGGACTGCGAGCGGGCGCAGGCGGACGACCTCGCGCGGCGGCTCGGCCGGTTCCGGCTGCGCGCAAAAGTGGCGCTGCGCGACGCCTCGGCAGATTTTTT
This sequence comes from Acidisphaera sp., assembly GCA_019240635.1. Lineage (GTDB taxonomy): Bacteria > Pseudomonadota > Alphaproteobacteria > Acetobacterales > Acetobacteraceae > JAFAYA01. The sequence goes on from JAFAYA010000105.1 coordinate 5,618, forward strand.
CGTGCACGCGGCCTGGGGCGGCCCATTTGCGGGCGCGGCCATCGCCGCTCCCGATCCGCGCCTGCCCGAGGCCGGGCTGCGGCTGCTGGCCGCCGCGCCGCTCGCTGCGAACTCCGGGGAGGATGCGTGGGACATGCACAGGCTCGGGCTCGGCCTGCCGGACGGCAGCCGTGATCTTGAGGCAGAGAAGACGGTGCTGCTGGAAGCCGGCTTCGACGAGCTGAACGGGGTGTCCTGGAGCAAGGGCTGCTACCTCGGCCAGGAACTGACGGCTCGGACGAAATATCGCGGCCTGATCAAGCGGCGGCTCGTGCCGGTTTCGGTCGATGGTCCCCTGCCCTCGCCCGGCACGCCGGTGCGGGCGGACGGGCGGGACGTCGGCTCCATGCGCTCCGGCCGCGGCAGGCTGGGAATGGCGCTGCTGCGGCTAGAGGCCCTCGATCAGGCGCTTTTCTGCGCCGAAGCCCGGTTGACGCCGCGCCTTCCCGCCTGGATGCGCCTGCCGCAGGCGGCCGCCTGACCAGATGTCGGACCCATCCAGCTCGGCGCTCGATTGGGAGAGCCGCTACCAGGAGGGCCGGACCGGCTGGGAACGGCCGGCGGCCAATCCGGCGTTCCTCGCCTGGCGGACGAGCGGTGCCCTGTCACCCTGTCGCATCCTGGTGCCGGGTGCCGGCCGAAGCGCCGAGCCGGAAGCGCTGGCCGAGGCGGGTTTTTCGGTGGTCGTGGTCGATGCGGCCGAGAGCGCCGTCGCGGCGCAGCGCACGAGGCTCGCGGCCCACGCGGCGGAGATCGTCCGGGCCGACCTGCTCGCGTGGGAGCCCGAGCGGCCGTTCGACGCGATCTACGACCAGACCTGCCTCTGCGCGCTGCCGCCGGCCGTGCTTCCCGCCTATGCTGAGCGGCTGCACCGCTGGCTGCGCCCGGGCGGCACGCTGTTCGTGCTGTTCATGCAGACCGGCCGGGACGACGGACCGCCCTTCCACTGCGATCTCGACGCCATGCGCCGGCTGTTTCCGGCGCCGCTCTGGCAGTGGCCGGACGCGCTGCCGGAGACCGTGCCCCACCCGTTCGGCTTCGCCGAGCAGCCGGCGGCGCTGCGCCGGCCGGACCAAGGAGCGAAGTCGTAGCGGTTCAGCGCTGCAGCGCCTGGACGATCTCCTCGGTCATCTTCTTGGCGTCGCCGAACAGCATCATCGTGTTGTCGCGGAAGAATAATTCGTTCTCGACGCCGGCATAGCCCGAGGCCATCGAGCGCTTGACGAACAGCACGGTGCCCGCCTTGTCCACCTCCAGGATCGGCATGCCGTAGATCGGCGACTGCGGATCCGTCTTGGCGGCGGGGTTGGTGACGTCGTTGGCGCCGATCACGTAGGCGACGTCGGCGGTGCTGAACTCGTTGTTGATCGTCTCGAGCTCGAACACCTCGTCGTAGGGCACGTTCGCCTCGGCGAGCAGCACGTTCATGTGGCCGGGCATGCGGCCGGCGACGGGGTGGATGGCGTACTTCACCTCCACCCCCTCCTTCTTCAGCGTGTCGGCCATCTCGCGCACCGCGTGCTGCGCCTGGGCGACGGCCATGCCGTAGCCGGGGACGACGATCACCTTCGATGCGTTCTTCATGATGAAGGCAGCGTCGTCGGCCGCGCCCGCCTTCACCGCCCGGTCGGCGTGCCCCACCGCCGGCCCGCCGGTGGTCGCACCGGTGCCAAACCCGCCCAGCAGCACGTTGATGATGCTGCGGTTCATCCCCTTGCACATGATGTAGGACAGGATCGCGCCGGACGCGCCGACCAGCGCGCCGGTGATGATCAGCGCGAGGTTCTGGATCGTGAAGCCGATGCCGCATGCCGCCCAGCCGGAGTAGCTGTTCAGCATCGACACGACGACCGGCATGTCGGCGCCGCCGATCGGAATGATGATCAGGAAGCCGAGGCCGATCGACAGCAGCGCGATCAGCCAGAACAGAACCTGGCTGCTCGACGAGACGAACAGGATGATCAGCACCAGCAGCAGGATCGCCAGGCCGAGATTGATCCGGTGCTGCTGGGGGAAGGTGACCGGCGCGCCGCTCATCAGCGCCTGCAGTTTTGCGAACGCGATCACGGAGCCCGAGAAGGTGATCGCGCCGATCGCGAGCCCAACCGACATCTCGATCAGGCTCTGCGTGTGGATGTGGCCGGGGACGCCGATGCCGAAGGCTTCGGGCGCGTTCAGCGCCGCGGCGGCGACGAACACCGCGGCGAGGCCGACCAGCGAGTGGAAGGCGGCGACCAGCTGCGGCAGCGCCGTCATGACGATGCGGCGCGCGATATAGGCGCCGGCCGCGCCGCCGATCGCCAGCCCGACGATCGCGAGCACGATGCCGTGCCCGGACATGCCCGGGCGCAGCAGCGTCGCCAGCACGGCGATCGCCATGCCGGCCATGCCCATGCGGTTGCCCTGTCGCGCGGTCTCCGGATTGGAGAGGCCGCGCAGCGCCAGGATGAACAGGACGGCGGCGACGAGGTAGGCGAGTGAGGTCAGGCTGGCGGACATTTTTTTCTGCTCACCGGACGCGGCGGCGGAACATGCCCAGCATGCGCTGGGTCACCAGGAAGCCGCCAAAGATGTTTACGCCGGCGAGCGTGACGGCGATGAAGCCGAAAAGTTCGGACCAGACGCTGTGGGCGAGGCCGGTCGCCAGCATCGCGCCGACCACGATGACCGAGCTGATGGCGTTGGTGACGGCCATCAGCGGGCTGTGCAGCGCCGGGGTGACGTTCCAGACCACGTAGTAGCCGACGAAGCAGGCCAGAAGGAAGATCGTCAACAGGAACACGAAGGGCTCGGCGGCCGCGGCGATCGGGGCGGCCTGCACGGTCAGGCTGTGCGCGTGCGCGGCAAGCTCCTGGGCACGCTGGGCGAGCCGGTCGGCCTCATCGGCCAGCTGGTTCGGATACATCAGTGCTCTCCGCGTTCTTCAGGCTGCTTGGGAGGAAAGGAACTGCGCATGCACCACCCGGCCGCCGCGGGTGAGCATGACGCCTTTGACGATCTCATCGGTGTCCGGGAGTTTCGGCGCCTTCGCTTCCTTGTCCCAGAACGTGGTCAGGAAGGTCAGCAGGTTGCGGGCGTAGAGGCTGCTCGCGGCGACGGCGATGCGGCCGGGCCAGTTGCGATAGCCGAGGATTTTCACGCCATTCGGGGTAGTGATCGATTCGCCGGCGACGGTCGCGGCGCAGTTGCCGCCGGCCTCGGCCGCGAGATCGACGATGACGCTGCCGGGCTTCATGGCCGCGACCATCGGCTCGGTGACGATCACCGGCGCCCGGCGTCCCATGACCAGTGCCGTGCAGACGACGATGTCGTTCTTGCCCACGGTGGTGGCCATCAGCTCGGCCTGCTTCTGGCGGAAGGCCTCGCTCATTTCCCGGGCATAGCCGCCGGCGGTCTGGGCGGCGGCGGTTTCCGCGTCCTCCACGCCGACGAAACTGGCGCCGAGTGATTTAATTTCCTCCTTGGCGGCCGGGCGGACGTCGGTGGCGGAGACGATGGCGCCGAGGCGGCGGGCCGTGGCGATGGCCTGCAGGCCGGCGACGCCGGCGCCGATGACGAAGACGCGGGCCGGCGGCACGGTGCCGGCGGCGGTCATCATCATCGGAAAACCGCGCTGGAAGGCGGCGGCGGCTTCGACGACGGCGCGGTAGCCGGCGAGGTTGGCCTGGCTGGACAGCACGTCCATCGACTGGGCACGGGTGATGCGCGGCAGCAATTCCATCGCCGCGACGTCGATGCCGGAGTCGGCGACGGACGGAACCAGGCCGGGCTCGCCGTAGGCGCCGGCAATGCAGAGCAGTAGGGCACCGCGCAGGATTTTTCCGCGCTGCTCGGGTTCGGGCATCTGCACGGCGAGCACGACGCCGGCGCCGGCCAGGGCGGCCGAGTCGTCCGCGGCAATCTCGGCGCCGGCGGCGGCAAAATCGCCGTCGGGGATGGAGGCCTGGGCGCCTGCACCGGCTTCGACGGCGACGGTCAGGCCGAGGCCGACGAGCTTGCGGACCGTTTCCGGCGTGGCGGCGACCCGCGTCTCGGACGCGCGGCGTTCCTTCAGCACCGCGAGGCGCATGGTGTGGTCCCCTTCCTCAGCCGTCGCGCCATTTGGGCGGGGTGGCCGAGAGCGCGCAAGACCCCGGCCCGATCGGCCCGTTTCAGTCGGCACGATCCGGGCGGGCGCTTGACGAATAGAACAGAACTGGTATTGTTTTATTATGGCTGCGAACACCCGGATGGCGACCGCCGTCCAGATCCTCTGCGTGGTCGCCTACAAGGGTCCAGGCGGGACCACCGCGGAGATGGTTTCCCGGAGCCTGCGCACCAATCCGGTGGTGGTGCGGCGCATGCTGAAGTCGCTGGAACGGCGGGGCCTGGTCGAAATCCGGCCCGGCAAGGATGGCGGGGTCCAGCTTGCCCGCGCACCCGACCAGATCACGCTGGCCGACATACACAGCGCGGTTGAAACCGAGAGCGGCGTCTTCGCTCTGAGGCCGGGCAGAAACCGGAACTGTCCGGTCGATTCGCGGATGCGGGAACTGCTGGGGCCGATCTTCGGCGCGGCCGATATCGCCGTTGAGACGACGCTGAAGCAGACCACGCTCGGCAGCCTAGTGGACCGAATCGCCTAGCTCCGCACTGCGAGCAAAAGGTTGGGTCATTCGTGCCGGCAACACGGAGCGGAAAACATTGAGCCATCCTCTGGACCGCTGCATCTGGCATGCACTCTCAGGGCCTCAGGCGACGTTCGCGCATGGCAACGCCTGGGCGCTGCGCTACGATGCCGAGTACGCGCCCTTTGCCGCGACGCGCGACGACAGCGGGTCCAGCCTGTCGGCCCTGCATGACATCGTGCCGCCGAATGGCAGGGTCGCGCTGTTCACGCGTGAAAGGCTGAGCTTTCCCGAGAGACTCGCGGTGATCCGCCGCGCCGAGGTGATGCAGATGACGTTGGCGCCGGATGGGCTCGCCGCGCATGACCTGACGCTTCCGCCAGGGGCACGAGCCTTGGAACCCGACGACGTGCCGGCGATGCTGGACCTGGTGGCGCTCACCCATCCCGGGCCGTTCGCCCGGCGCACCGCAGCGTTGGGCCGCTTTCTCGGCGTCTTTGCGGGCGGCACTCTTATCGCGATGGCGGGCGAGCGGATGAAGCTGGACGGCTTCGTCGAGATCAGCGCGGTCTGCACCCACCCCGATCATAGGGGGCAGGGCCTGGCGGCGGCGTTGATCGCGACATTGGCGTGCGCTGCGTTCGAGCGCGGCGAGACGCCGTTTCTGCATGCCTTCCCGGACAATGCGACGGCATTGGGGGTCTATCGGAAGCTGGGATTTGCGATGCGCGCGGTCCTGCATCTGGCGTCGGTCGCGCGGGCGGCGGAACACGCCTGACCAGCGGGACGTTGGACCGCGAATGCCCCTATCGGGCAGGAGGCTCCTTCGCGGTCGGCGGAACGCCTGCTTCCGCGAGCGCCGCTGACTGGCGCGCGGCGAGCGCCTCGGTGTCGAAATGGGCGATGAGTTCCTGGAACAGCCGGTACCAGTTCAGCTCCGCGCGAAGTCGGAAAAAGACGCTGCCGAGGCCGATCGCGCTGCGGTCCATCAGCACGAACTCGCGCGGCGGGCGCACGCCGCCGGTGCGCTTGAGGCCCGCGTGCACGCGCTCGGCAACCGAGCGGCCGAATTGCGGGTCGTCGTTCTCCTGGATGCGGCGCACGCGGTCGTCGAGCAGCGGCTCGTAGAGGAACTGCGCCCACTGGTTCAGCACCGCGAGCTTTTCGCGGGAAATGTCGGCAAAACCCCAGGCCTCGTACGCGTGGTGCGCCTTTGCCTCGTCGCCGTCGCGCACGGCTTCGTAGAGGTCGATCACGCCGCGCACGAAATGCGCCTGAAAGACGCGAATCGCGCCGAAATCCAGCAGGTTCACCGTGCCGTCCGGCCGCGCCTGGTAGTTGCCGAGATGCGGGTCGCCGTGGATCACGCCGTAGCGGTAGAACGGCACGTACCAGGCGCGGAACAGCGCCTCGGCGATGCGGTTGCGCTCGTCCTGCGGCGGCTCCTCCTGCTCCAGCCGCGCGATCAGCGGCCGGCCGTCGAGCCAGGTCATCGTCAGCAGCCGGCGCGTGCAAAAACTGTCGATCGGCAGCGGCACGTGCACGCTCGGCACGGGAGCCAGCATCAGGCCATAAAGGCGCATCTGCGCGGCCTCGCGCACGTAATCCAGTTCCTCGCGCAGCCGCTCGGCCAGCTCGACATAGATGTCGTCGTGCTGGATGGCGTTGTCCATGCGGCGATAGACCGCCATCGCCAGGCGAAGCTGGCGCAGGTCGGCCTCCACCGTGCTCGGCATATCAGGATATTGCAGCTTGCAGGCGACGTCGGTGCCGTCGTGCAAGCGGGCCCGGTGCACCTGGCCGAGGCTCGCCGCCGCCGCCGCCTCGTGACCGAAGGCGGCAAAGCGTCCCTGCCACTCCGGCCCCAGCTCCGCCGACATGCGGCGGCGCACGAAACTCCAGCCCATCGGCGGGGCGTTGGCCTGCAGGTGCGCCAGCTCGGCCGCGTATTCCGCCGGCAGCGCGTCGGGCACCGTCGACAGGAACTGCGCGACCTTCATCAGCGGACCCTTCAGCCCGCCGAGCACGGTGCGCAAATCCTCGGCATGGCCGGCGCGGTTGGCGCGCACGCCGAACACGCGCTCGCCGGCCATGCGTGCGGCGATGCCGCCGACCGCGCCGGACGTGCGGGCGAGGCGCCGGATCTCGCCGAACAGCGAGGCGCCTTCCCCGGGTCCGGCCATCAGGCGGCCTCGAGCTGGTCGATGAAGCCGGCGATGACGTCGAGCCCCTTCTTCCAGAAGGCGGGGTCGGATGCGTCGAGGCCGAACGGCGCCAGCAGCTCGCGGTGGCGCAGCGCCCCGCCGGCGCGCAGCATGTCCAGGTATTTCTGCTGGAAGCCGGGATGCCCGTCCTGGAACACCGCGTAGAGCGCGTTCACCAGGCAATCCCCGAACGCGTAGGCATAGACATAGAACGGCGTGTGGATGAAGTGCGGGATGTAGGCCCAGAAGACCGCGTATTCCCCGGCGAACTCGAACGCCGAGCCCAGGCTCTCGCGCTGCACGTCGAGCCACAGCTCACCGATGCGCTCGGGCAGCAGCTCGCCGCCGCGCCGCTCGTCGTGCAGCTTCGTCTCGAACCGATAGAAGGCGGTCTGCCGCACCACCGTGTTCAGCATGTCCTCCACCTTGGCGGCCAGCATGATGCGCCGGCGGCGCGGGTCGGTCTCGGCGTCGAGCAATGCGCGGAAGGTCAGCATCTCGCCGAACACGCTGGCGGTCTCGGCCAGGGTCAGCGGCGTGCCGGACAGCAGGTAGCCCTGCGCGCCCGCCAGCACCTGGTGCACGCCGTGGCCGAGCTCGTGGGCGAGCGTCATCACGTCGCGGGTGCGACCGTGATAGTTGACCAGCAGGTAGGGATGCACCGACGGCACGGTGGGATGGGCGAAGGCGCCGCCGGCCTTGCCGCGCCGGAGCTCGGCGTCGATCCAGGGCCGCTCGAAAAAGCGTTTTCCCACGTCCGCCATCTCCGGCGAAAAGGTGCCGTACGCGGTGAGCACGCGGCCCTTCGCTTCCGACCAGGAAATTTTCCGGTCGTCATCCTCCGGCAGCGGCGCGTTGCGGTCCCAGTGCTGCAGTTTCGGCAGGCCGAGCCACCTCGCCTTCATCGCGTAATAACGGTGCGACAGGCGCGGAAATTCCGCGGTCACCGCGGTGACCAGCGCATCGACCACCTCGTCCTCGACCATGTTGGCGCGGTTGCGAAAGCTGCCGGGACGCGGATAGCGCCGCCAGGTGTCGATGATCTCCTTGTCCTTGGCGAGCGTGTTGGTGATCAGCGAGAACAGCCGGATGTCGCGCCCGAACGCTTTTGCGACCGCATGGCCGGCGGCTTCGCGCGCGGCACGGTCGCGATCCGACAGTCTGTTCAGCACGGCGCTGACCGTGAGTTCCTCCTCGCCAAGCGGGATGCGCATGGCGGCGACGGTTTCATCGAACAGGCGGCTCCAGGCGGCGCGGCCGGTCACCTCTTTCTCGTGCAGCAGCCGCTCCAGCTCGTCGGAGAGCTGGTGCGGACGGAACACGCGAAGATCGCGCAGCCAGGGGCGCCAGCGCGCGCAGCCGGGGTCGGCGAGCTTCGTCTCGAGCGCTGCCTCCTGGAGCCGGTTCAGCTCGAGCGTGAAGAACACCAGCTTGCTGCTGATCGTCGTGACCCGCTCGCAGGTCATCTGATAGAAGCGGCCGACCCGCGCATCAGTGGAATCGCCGCTGAACAGCAGCTGGGCGTACGACATCAGGCGGCCGAGCGCCTCCTCGATGCGCTCGTAGGCGGCGATCGCTTCGCCCAGCGCGGCGCCCGGAAGTTCGGCGAGCCGCCCGGCATACGAATCGGCAAAGGCGGCAGCCTCGGTCTCGGCGCGGGAAAAATCCTCCTCGATGCGCGGGCTGTCCGGCCCGGGATAGAGATCGGCGAGGTCCCAGCTCGGCAGCCGCTCGGCCTGGGCGGTCGCGGCCGCCGCGCCGTCAGGCGGGGCGGATAGGGGCAAAGCGTGGTCGGTCAACGGCCGCTCCTGTCTTTGCGGTCCATGTAAGCCCGTGCCAGAGAAGGTCAAAGGGGGCGCTCCGCCGGCCGGCGCGGCTTCCGGCGGGAGGGAAGAGCGGGGTGGAGCGCTATCCGGAGTGGCCGAATCTGCCGGCCATGATGTTGACGCTGAGCCGCCGCTGGCCGGAACGGCCGATGCTGCGCGCCTGGCGCGACGGCGCCTGGCAGGGCATCGACTGGGGCACGTTCGGCCGCATGGCCGCCTCGGTCGCGCGCGGCCTCGCCGCCGCGGGCGTCGGACCCGGCGAGCGCGTGCTGATCGCCAGCGAGAACCGGCCCGAATACGTCATCGCCGAAACCGCCCTGATGGCGATCCGCGCGATCCCGGTCCCGGCCTACGTGACCAACACCGCCGAGGACCACGCGCATCTGCTGCGCGATTCGGGCGCGCGTACGGCGATCGTCTCGACCGCCGCACTGGCCGCCCGGATGGCACAGGCGGCCCGGCTCGCCGGCGGGCTCGACCTGCTGGTCAGCATGGCGCCGCACGCCGAGCCGGGGCTGCGGGTGATCAAATGGCGGGCGCTGGCCGGGGACCCCCGCCCGCCGGATGACGTCGCGCAGGCCGCCGAAGGGATTTCCCGCGAAGCGATCGCCTGCCTGATCTACACGTCCGGCACCGGCGGCGCGCCGAAGGGGGTGATGCTGCCGCACCGCGCCATCCTGTCGAACTGCCGGGGCGCTTTCGAACTGGTGCGGCCGCTCGATCTGCGTGACGAGACCTACCTGTCCTTCCTGCCGCTGTCGCACAGCTACGAACACACGGTCGGGCAGTATTTCCTGCCGAGCATCGGCACCGAGATCGTCTATGGGCGCGGCCTCGAGCACCTGGCCGCCGACATGCTGGCGGTTCGGCCGACGATCATGACCGTGGTGCCGCGCGTGCTGGACGTGATCCGCGCGCGCATCCTGGCGCAGGCGGCGCGCCAGCCGGCCTGGCGGCGGGCGCTGTTCGAACGCGCGATCGCCGCGGGCGAGCAGCGCGCCGAGGGATCGCCGACGGTGCTCGACCGCGCGCTCCACCCGCTGTTCGAGCGGCTGGTGCGCCGGACGGTGCTGGCGCGCTTCGGCGGCCGGCTGCGCGCCGCCATGTCCGGCGGCGCCCGGCTGGAGCCACAGACCGGGCGCTTCTTCACCGGGCTCGGCCTCGCGGTGATGCAGGGCTACGGCCAGACCGAGGCGGGGCCGGTGATCACCGCCAACCCGCCCGACGGCATCCGCATCGAGACGGTCGGCCGGCCGCTGGAGGGGGTCGCGCTGCGCATCGCGGACGACGGCGAGGTCCTGGTGCGCGGCGACCTCGTGATGCTCGGATACTGGAACCAGGCCGCGGCGACCGCGGAGGCGCTGCGTGACGGCTGGCTGCACACCGGCGATATCGGCGCGCTCGACGCCGACGGCTACCTGCGTATCACCGACCGCAAGAAGGACATGATCGTCCTCTCAGGCGGCGAGAACGTCTCGCCCGCGCGCGTCGAAGGTATGCTGATGGCCGAGCCGGAGATTTTTCAGGCGGTGGTGGCGGGCGATGGGCGGCCCAGCCTGTCGGCGCTGCTGGTACCGGCGGACGGGGTGGATGATAGGGCGGCGGCGCTGGCGGTGAGCCGCGTCAACCAGCGCCTGTCGGTCACCGAGCGCATCCGCCGCCACGCGGTGGTGCCGGCGTTCACCGTCGAGAACGGACTGCTGACGCCGACGCAAAAAATCCGCCGAGCCCAGGTGCTGCGCACTCACGCCGAGGGGCTGGCGAGACTGCAGGCGTAAACCGCTCAGCCGGCCAGCCCCAGCGCGCTGTAGACGCGCTGGCTCGGCGGCCAGGCGTGCATGACCGTATCGCGATAGGCATAGGCGGCCCAGCCGAGTGCCCCCAGCAGCGCGAGGCTCACCAGCCAGCCCAGCCAGACGTCGATCCCCGCCCGCCGCTGCTCCTGCACCGGCGGCGGACGCTGCGGGCCGAGCCAGTCCGGCCGCTGGGCGGCGGGGGCGACCAGCGGGTCGGGGTCGCGCAGGGCCGGCGGGTCCACCCGGTTGGGGCGCAGCGGCAAGGCGGCGCGCCGCACCGGCGGGATGGCGAGCGACGGCGCCGGGGGCGGCGCGGCGGGGGACGGCGGCGCGTGCGGCGGCGGCTCGGCTGACCTTGGGGCCGGGCCGGCCGGCAGGAAGCCGGCGCCGCAGCGGGCGCAGCGAAGCTTGCGGCCCGGGCGCAGCAGCGCATCCGGAACCTCGTAGGCGGCCGAGCAGACGGGGCATTGGACTCGCATGGTTCGACCCTACGGGGGATGGAATCCTGCGCAAGCCCGCGGCCTCCTGCAACAACGCCAGCCCTTGGCCGGGTCGCGCGCCGCGGCGCGAAGGTGTTTTCAGCCGGGGCGGGGCAATGGCACAACACCGCCAGCCTGGACGGTGCCGCATGATAAGCTGCGAGGGCGTCGGCCTGCAGTACAGCCGGGGCGACGGCCCGGAGATCCTCCGCGACCTGACCTTCGCCGTGCCGGCGGGCGGGTTCCGCTGGCTGCTCGGCCCCTCCGGCGCCGGCAAGTCGAGCCTGCTGCGCCTGATCTACCTCGCGGTGCGGCCGACCCACGGGCGGCTGAACGTGCTCGGCACCGAGGTGGGCACGGCGCGGCGGCGGCACCTGCCGCGGCTGCGCCGGCGCATCGGCGTCGTCTATCAGGATTTCCGGCTGCTGGCGCACCTCTCGGTGTTCGACAACGTCGCGCTGCCGCTGCGCATCGGCGGCCGGCCGGAGGGTCAGGTGCGCGCCGATGTCGGCGAGATGCTCCGCTGGGTCGGGCTGAGCCACAAGGCGGCGGCGCGCCCGGCGGAGCTGTCCGGCGGCGAGCAGCAGCGCGTGGCGATCGCCCGCGCCGTCGTGCCGCGCCCGAGCCTGCTGCTGGCCGACGAGCCGACCGGCAACCTCGACGGGGTGCAGGCCGAGCGGCTGATGCAGCTGCTGCGCGAGCTGAACCGGCTGGGCACCACGGTGGTGGTGGCGACGCACAACGATGCGCTGGTCGCGCGCCATCCCGGCCGAACGCTGCGCCTGGCGCATGGCCGGCTGGTGGCCGACGCGGAGGCCGGTCGTGCGTGAGCCGCGGGCCCGGCTGCGGCGCGGACGGTTTGACGATCTCGGGCTGAAGCGCGCGCTCGCCGACCGGCTGCTGCCGCTGCTGGTCGCGGCGATGGCGTTCCTGGCGGCGCTGGCGCTGGCGGGCTTCGTCGGCGCCGCCTCGCTGGCGCGTCACTGGCGGGAGGGGGCGGCCGCCGCACTCACCGTGCAGGTGCCGCAGCCCGGCGCCGCGGCGGCGGGCGGCGGCACGCGGCGCGACCGGGTGCTCGCCGTGCTGCAGGCGACGAAAGGCCTGGGCTCGGTGCGGCCGCTGAGCGAGGGCGAACTGAACGACCTGCTGCGCCCCTGGCTCGGCGCCGGCGCCGAAACGCTGGCGCTGCCGCTGCCGGCGGTGATCGCGGTCCGGCTCGGCGCCGGCGCGCCGGACGCCGCGGCATTGGCCGATCGGCTGCGCGCGGCGGCACCCGGCACGCTGGTCGAGGATCACGCGGTCTGGGTCGGCCGGCTGGCGGCGCTGGCGCGCAGCCTGCAGGCCTGCGCCGGCGCCGCGCTGCTGCTGGTGGCGGGGGTGGCCGCGGCGGTGGTCGCCATCGCCACGCGGGCGGGGCTCGCGGCGCGGCGCCAGGCGATCGAGATCGTGCACGGGCTCGGCGCCACCGACGGCTACATCGCCGGCCGCTTTGCCGGCCGGACCATGCTGCTCGCGGCGGCAGGCGGGGCGGTCGGCGCGCTGGTCGCGCTGCCGGTCCTGCTCGGCCTGGCGGAGCTGGCGGCGCCCTTCGCCAGCCCGTACGGCGCCGAGTCGGGGGCCGGGCTCCAGCTCCAGGGGCCGGCGACGCTGCGCGCGCTGCCCGACCCGCTCTGGCTCGCGCTGCCCGCCCTGCCGCTGGCAGCCGCGGCGATCGGCTGGCTGACCGCGCAGGCCACGGTGCGGCGGTGGCTGCGCCGGTTGCCATGAACGCGCCGGCCGCGGCGCCGCACCGGGCCCGGCGGCTGCTGCTGCTCGGGCTCGGCGTGCTGGGCGGCGCGGCGGCGGCCTGGGCCGCGGGCTTCCTGTGGTTCGTGCAGGTCGCGGAGATCGCCGCACCGCCGCCGCCGCAGGCCGACGGCATCGTCGTGCTCACCGGCGGCGCCGATCGGGTGCGCACCGGGCTCGAACTGCTGCGCGAGGGACGGGCGGGGCGGTTGCTGATCTCCGGCGCGGCGCGCGGTTCCGACCTCGCCGAGATGGCCGGGCTGGCCGGGTTGGATCCGCGCCCGCTGGAGTCGCGCGTCACGGTCGGCCACGCCGCCGCCTCCACCCGCGGCAATGCGCAGGAGACCGCGGAGTGGGCGCATAGCCACGACCTGCACTCGCTGATCGTGGTGACCGCCAGCTACCACATGCCGCGCGCCATGGCCGAACTGGGTCGGGTGCTGCCGGACACCGCCCTCTATCCCGCGCCAGTGGTGCCGCCGGCGCTGCGCGCCGGCGACTCCCGGGCGGTGCTGCGCCTGCTCGCCAGCGAGTACACAAAGTGGCTGGCGACCGAGCTTGGGTTGTCGCGCTTCATACCCGAGCGCGCCGAACGGACGCCGGATGCGCGGCACCGCGGATGAGCCCGGAGCAGGATCCGCTCGCGCTCAGATCTGTCGTATGCCTTTGTTTGATGTCCCCGAAGACGCCGCACCATATCCGGACCAGGACCATGCATCGTCCATCGTATGTCGGCCTCGTCTGCCTCCTCGTCCTGCTGGCCGCTCCGGCACTGGGGCGGGATTTCTCGGTGGACGGGCTCAGGGTGAGCGAACCCTGGAGCCGGGCGACCGCCTCGGCCGGCGGCACCGCGGCCGGCTACATGGCGATCACCAACACCGGCCGCGCGCCTGACCGGCTGATCGCGGCCGCCTGCCCAGTCGCCCAGGGGACCGAACTGCACAGCGAGATGGCGGAGGCCGGGGTCATGCGCATGCGCCCGGTGCAGGAGATCGCCCTGCCGCCCGGGCAGACCGTGCGCCTGGCACCGGACGGGCTGCACCTGATGCTGATGGGCACGAAGCAGAAGCTCACGCAAGGCAGCAGCATCGGCTGCACGCTGACCTTCGAGAAGGCGGGTCGGGTCGACGTGACGCTGGCCGTGGGTGGGCCGGGTGCGACCGCTCCGCCGGGCCGATGAGCCTGGCGGACGACCTCGCGGCCGTCGTCGCGGAGGCGCGGGCCTGCACGCGCTGTGCGGCCGAGCTGCCGCTCGGCCCGCGGCCGGTGCTGCGCGTCGCGCCGACCGCGCGGCTGCTGATCTCCAGCCAGGCGCCGAGCACCCGCGTGCACGCGACGGAGACACCGTTCAACGACGCCTCCGGTGACCGGCTGCGAAGCTGGCTCGGGCTGAGCGCGGAGGAGTTCTACGACGCCAGCCGCATCGCGATCCTGCCGGTCGGGCTGTGCTATCCCGGGCGGCTGGCGAACGGGGGCGACGCGCCGCCGCGGCCGGGCTGCGCCGCGCTCTGGCATCCCCGCCTGCTGCCGCTGATGCCGGAGCTGCGCCTCACCCTGCTGGTCGGCGGCTACGCGCAAGTTTATGCGCTCGGTCCTGGGCGGATGACCGACCGGGTGCAGGACTATGCCGCGTTCCTGCCGCGCTATTTCCCGCTGCCGCATCCATCCTGGCGCACCACCGGCTGGGAGCGGCGCAACCCGTGGTTCGGCGCAAAGGTGCTGCCGGCGCTGCGGCACCTGGTGCGCGAGAGCCTGGGCGCGTCCGGGTTCAGCCTTCCAGCAGCGCGATCTCGGCGTCGCTGAAGCCGAAGTGGTGGGCGATCTCGTGGATCAGCACGTTGCGCACCAACCGATAAAGATCCTCCCCCGTCTCGATCCATTCGAGCAGGATCGGCTCGCGGTACAGCACGATCATGTCGGGATGGCGGACGATGTCGTCGACACTGCGCTGGCCGAGCGGCGTGCCGCGATAGAGGCCGGTCAGCTCCCAGGCGGTGTCGATCTCCAGTTCGTCGAGCGTCTCGCCGTCCGGCATGTCCTCGACGGTGATGCCGACGTTGTCGATGTGCCGCGCGAGCCGCGCCGGGATCGTCGCGAGCGCGCGCTCCGCGAGGGCCGCGATGTCCTCGGCGTCGGGCGGCACGGTGTACGTCGCGGGACCGGCGCTGGCGGGCATGCCGGCTATCGGCGCAGTCTGGCGCTCGCCGGTCAAGTCCGCGGCCGAGGGAGGGAGCCATGCCGCTGCTGAGCGAGGCCGAGCGCGCGGCGCTCGCCGGAACGCTGCCAGACTGGAGGATGGTGGAGGGACGCGACGCGATCCGCCGCGGCTTCCGCTTCCGCGACTTCGTCGAGGCGTTCGGGTTCATGGCGCGCGTGGCGCTGCTGGCCGAGCGGCGCAACCATCACCCGGAGTGGTCGAACACCTACAACCAGGTGGAGATCACGCTTTCGACGCACGACGCAGGCGGCCTCACGCCGGCCGATGTGGCACTCGCCGAGGCGATCGATCGGCTGCTACGGAATTGAGCCGCGATCAGGGGCCGAAATTGGCGGCGAAGGCGGCCCTCTGCTCGGGGCTCGCCTCGCGCTGGTACTTCGCCTGCCATTCCTTGTACGGCATGCCGTAGACGATCTCCCGCGCCTCGGGATCGGCGAGCGAGATCCCCTGCTGCTCGGCGGCCTCGCGGTACCAGCGGGAGAGGCAGTTGCGGCAGAAGCCGGCCAGGTTCATCAGGTCGATGTTCTGCACGTCCGTGCGCTCGCGCAGATGCTCGAGCAGACGGCGGAAGGCGGCGGCCTCCAGTTCGGTGCGGGTCGGCGGGTCGAGATCGGGCGCGGGCATGGCGGGTCCTCCTGGTCTGCCGGCAAGATGGCGCCGCCCTGCTCGCTTCGCCATACTCGCCGGCAACGGACGCGGGGCAAGCATGGGCTGGAACGACGCGCGCGCCCGGGTGGCGCTGCGGGCCATTTTTGACGCGGCGGTCGCCGCCGCCGATCCACGCCGCGTGCTCGGGGAACACCTTCCGGAAAAGCCGGCGGGCCGCTGCGTCGTGGTCGGGGCCGGAAAGGCAGCGGCGGTGATGGCGTCGGCGCTCGAACACGCGTGGGCGGACGTCGCTTTTTCGGGCCTCGTCGTGACCCGCTACGGGCACGCCGTGCCGACGCGACGCATCGAGGTGATCGAAGCGTCGCATCCGGTGCCTGATGCGAACAGCGAGGCGGCGGCGCGCGCGATGCTGGAGCGCGTGGCGGGGCTCGGGCCGGATGATCTCGTGCTGGCGCTGATCTCCGGCGGCGGCTCGGCGCTGCTCGCGTTGCCGGCGGCGGGGCTGACGCTCGCCGACAAGCAGGCGGTCAACCGCGCACTGCTGGCGTGCGGCGCGAACATTTCCGAGATGAACGCGGTGCGCAAGCATCTTTCGGCGATCAAGGGCGGGCGGCTCGCGGCCGCCGCGGCGCCGGCGCGCGTGGTGACGCTCGCCATCAGCGACGTGCCGGGGGACGACCCGGCGGTGATCGCCAGCGGCCCGACGGTGCCCGACCCGACCAGCTTCGCCGAGGCGCGCGCGGTGCTGGCGCGCCACGGCATCACCCCGCCGGCGGCGGTCGCCGCGCATCTGGCGGCGGCGCGCGACGAGACGCCAAAGCCCGGATCGCTGCACGGAACCTTCCGGCTGATCTCCACCCCGGCGATGGCGCTGGCGGCGGCGGCGGCCGAGGCACGCAGGCGGAGGCTCGCCCCGCTGATCCTCGGCGACGCGCTGGAAGGCGAGAGCCGGGAAATGGGCGTCGTGATGGCCGGGATCGCCCGCAGCGTGCGGCGGCACCACCAGCCGCTGGCGGCGCCGGCCGCGCTGCTCTCCGGCGGGGAGACCACCGTCACCATCGGCGCCGGCCCGGCCGGCCGCGGCGGACGCAATACCGAGTTCCTACTCGGCCTGGCCGTCGCGCTCGGCGGCGAGGCGGGCGTCTGGGCGATCGCCGGCGACACCGACGGCATCGACGGCACCGAGGACGCCGCCGGCGCCGTCATCGGCCCGGACAGCCTGGCGCGAGCCCGCGCGGCGGGGCTCGACGCCCGCGCCATGCTCGATGCGCACGACAGCTACGGGCTGTTCGAAGCGCTGGGTGACCTGATCCGCATCGGGCCGACCCTGACCAATGTCAACGACGTCCGCGCCATCCTGGTCGCCTGAGGAGCCATGCCCGCGCCATCCGGCCTGCACCGTCGCCGCCGCACAAAAATCGTGGCGACCCTGGGTCCGGCCAGTTCCACGCCAGAGGTGCTGGCGCGGCTGTTCCACGCCGGTGCGGACGTATTCCGGCTGAATTTCTCGCACGGCGTGCACGAGGACCACGCCACGCGCATCGGCATGATCCGCGCGCTGGAGGCGCAGGTCGGCCGGCCGATCGGCATCCTCGCCGACGTGCAAGGCCCGAAGCTGCGGGTCGGCCAGTTCGCCGGCGGGCGGGTGCACCTGCAGACCGGCCAGGAGTTCCGGCTCGACCTCAACCCCACCCCGGGGAATGCGCGCCGCGTGCAACTGCCGCACCCGGAGATCCTGCAGGCCGCCTCGATCGGCACCACGCTGCTGCTCGACGACGGCAAGCTGCGCCTGCGCGTGGCGCGCAGGCGCGACGACCACCTGGAGACCGAGGTGGTCGTCGGCGGGCCGCTCAGCGATCGCAAGGGCGTGAACGTGCCGGACATGGTGCTGCCGATCCCCGCGCTGACCGCGAAGGACCGCCAGGACCTGGCCTTCGCGCTTGACCACGGCGTGGACTTCATCGGCCTCTCCTTCGTGCAGCGGCCGGAGGACGTCGCCGAGGCGAAGGCGCTGGCGGCCGGCCGCGCGTGGATCATGACCAAGCTCGAGAAGCCGCAGGCGCTCGAGAATCTCGATGCGGTGCTGGGCCTTTCCGACGCGGTGATGGTGGCGCGCGGCGACCTCGGCGTGGAACTGCCGCCCGAGGAGGTGCCGCTGGCGCAGAAGCGCATCGTGCGCGCAGCGCGCGGGCGCGGCCTGCCGGTGGTGGTCGCGACGCAGATGCTGGAGAGCATGATCAGTGCGCCCGCGCCGACCCGCGCGGAGGCGTCGGATGTCGCCACCGCGGTGTTCGACGGGGCGGACGCGGTGATGCTGTCGGCGGAGACGGCGGCGGGGCAGTTTCCGTTCGAGGCGGTCAACATGATGGACCGCATCGTCGCGCGGGTGGAGCAGGACCCGGGCTGGCGCGACATCATCGAAGCCAGCCGGCAGGCGCCGGAGCACTCCTCCGCCGATGCGATCGCCGCGGCGGCGCGGCAGGTGGCGCATACGATCGACGCCAAGGCGATCGTCGCCTTCACCACGTCCGGCAGCACGGCGCTGCGGGTCGCGCGCGAGCGGCCGGATTGTCCGGTGGTCAGCCTGACGCCGCAGGAGGTGACGGCGCGGCGGCTGGCCGTAGTCTGGGGCGTGCACGCGCTGGTCGCTGGCGATGCGCACAGCATGTCCGAGGCGGTGACCAAGGCCGCGCGCATGGCGCGGCACGAGGGTTTCGCGGGGCACGGGGACGAGATCGTCGTGACCGCTGGGGTTCCGTTCGGTCATTCGGGCTCGACCAATTCGCTTCGGGTGGCACGGGTCAGATAGTTGACTTCGGCAAGCATTCGCTTGACTTTGTCAGGCAATGCCGCGCCAGCCCCGGACCGACGCCATGACCGACATCACGGCCGAGCGAATCGAAGCGGTCCGCCGGTTCAGCCGCTTCTACACACGGCGGATCGGCGTGCTGCACGAGGGCCTGCTGGGCAGCCCCTTCTCGCTGACCGAAGGCCGGGTCGTGTACGAGCTCGGCACACGCGACCGGACCACCGCGGCGGAGCTGGGGCGCGAGCTGGGGCTGGACGCCGGCTATCTCAGCCGCCTGTTGCGCGGCTTCCAGGAGCGCGGGCTGCTCGCGCGCGAGCAGTCGGACAGCGATGGGCGCCAGAGCGTGCTGTCGCTGACGCCGTCCGGACGGGAGGCGTTCGCGGCGATCGATGCGCGGTCGCGCCAGGAGATCGGAACGATCCTCGGTGCGCTCGGCGAGGCCGCGCAGGACCGCCTGATACGGGCGCTGCGCACCGCCGAGGACTGTTTTCACAGCGGTGACGACGCGGCGACGCGGCCTTGGCGGCTGCGCACCCACCAGCCGGGCGACATGGGCTGGGTGGTGCACCGGCACGGCGTGCTCTACGCCTGCGAATACGGCTGGGACCAGACGTTTGAGGCGCTGGTCGCCGAGATCGTCGCGCAGTTCATCCGCTCCTTCGCGCCCGGGCGCGAGCGTTGCTGGATCGCTGAGCGCGACGGGGCGATCCTCGGCTCGGTGTTCCTGGTGCGGCAGTCCGACGAGGTCGGCAAGCTGCGCCTGCTCTACGTCGAGCCGGAGGCGCGCGGCCTCGGCATCGGCCGGCGGCTGGTGGAGGAGTGCATCCGGTTCGCCCGCGACGCCGGCTATCGCAGCGTCACGCTGTGGACCAACGACGTGCTGACGGCGGCGCGGCGGATTTATCAGCAGGCGGGATTCCAGTTGGTCGAAGAAGAGCGCCACCACAGTTTCGGGCACGATCTCATCGGGCAGAACTGGGCGCTGGCGCTCGACAGCGCATGAGGGCTCCGGACCTGTCCCGCGCGTTCATCGAACTTCCAGCTGAAAATCCTCGATGATCTGGGTGAGCGGGTCGCGCAGATCGAGCAGTCGCGAGGTCGCTCTCACCGTGAGCTTCGCGAGTGCGCGGTCATAGAGGGCGATGTTGCGCTCCTCGTTCAGCCGTGAGGGATAATAGACGCCATCTACACGATCGGGATGGGTGTGGAAGGCGGCCGACCACTGCCGGGCAAGCGTCTGATCGCGGGCCCCCGCGACGTCGCTCGGAACACCCATCTTCAGCGGTGCGTCGCCCGTCAGGTCCACCAGGCGGAGTTCCGAGACGGCGATGATCTCGGCGCATGTATACGCTTCGAGTTCGGCATAGGGGATCAGCACCGCGCCGCTCCGCGCGTCTGCCCGGTCGCGAAGGATGACTTCATGGAAGGCGACCTTTACCGAAGAACCCAGATAGACCACGCCGAACGCGGTTCCGCTGGGGTGGCTGAAGCGGCTGTGCGCCGGCCGGGAGCCGAGCGGGTCCGGGTGCCTGGTCTGGTAGAGCCGGCGCCATAGGCGGCCGACCTTTTCGCGGTGAATGAGGAGCCGCCGACTGGCGAACCCAGCGGGAGGCCCCAGCTTGGCGGCCATGCGTCAGGTGAACGTACCGCGTGAAATGCCCAGGGCAAGGTCGAGCACCTGATGCACGTGGTTGGCCTTGAGCGCGTCGAGACCGGTCCTGCCATTCAGTTCGTCGTGCGGCTGAACGAGAAAGCGATAGACTCCCCATGGCCCGCCTGGGAGTTCTCTGATCAGATCGGCCAGCCCCGGAAGCAGTCGGCCGTCGTCCGTGACCTGCCACTTGGGATAGCGGAATCCCCGCGTCGTGCCTTCGAGCGCCAGGATCTCGCCGGCGTTGCGCTTCTGGTTGACGGTTTCGTGCGACGCGCCGATCAGCTGCCCGAAGGCGCGCGCGGTCAGCATGACGGGTGACTTCATGATCTCGGCGACCCGGACCGCCCCGCGCTGCTGCGCCGCGCGGAGCGCACGATCGAGAGCATCGCCTTGCGCCGGTCGCTGTTTCACCGCCGGCTCGCCCCGGTTGGCAGGGACCGTGATGACGATCTCGAGCGGCTCGCCCATCCGCTCGGCCCTCACCAGCGCATGCGCGTAGGTCGTCAGCACCCTGCCGAGCGCCGCCTTATGTCGGCGCAGGGCTTTCAACGAACTCCGTCCGACCATGACCTCGGCCGTTTCGGCGCTCGCCTTCCGATGGGCGGGCGGTCCGCTCCTCACGCGAATACGTCCCCTGCTGCTGTCTCCTGGTGCCCTAACCGACTTCGCGATCGCCATGACCAACTCCCTGGCGGCAACATTGTCAGGTTGGTCAGGTTCGTCAAGTCCGTCAGGAACGCTGCACCGGGGCGGTGTGAGTCGCGCCTGTGGTGCGGCCTTTCCCGGCGATCGCGCTCTCGCGCTGCAGCAGCGCGCGCTTGCGCGGGATGCCCCAGCGGTAGCCGGTCAGCGCGCCGTCGCTGCCGATGACGCGGTGGCAGGGGACGGCGAGGGAGACGGGGTTCTGCGCGCAGGAGCGGGCGACGGCGCGGACCGCTGTCGGCGCGCCGATCGCGGCGGCGATGTCAGAGTAGCGGCGGGTCTCGCCGACGGGGATGCGGCATAGCGCGTCCCAGACGCGCTTCTGGAAGGCGGTGCCGCGCAGGTCTAGCGGCAAAGCCAGCGCGGCTTTCGGCTCCTCAATGAAGGCCACGATTCGTTGCACCGTGCTTTCCAGCGCCGCATCGGCTGATTCGATGCGGGCGTTCGGGAAGCGGCGGCGCAGATCGCCGAGCAACGCCTCGTCGGGCTCCGAAAAACCGATGAAGCAGACGCCCTGGTCGGTGGCGCCGACGAGCAGGCGGCCGAACGGACTGTCGGCAAGCGCCGTGCGGATCGTCTCGCCGGCGCCGCCCCGGCGCAGCGCTCCCGGGGTCATGCCGAGCAGCCGGCCGGTCGCCGCATAGACCCGGCTTTCCGAGCCGTAGCCGGCCTCGGCGACCGCGTCGGCAACTCGGCTGCCGGCGGCCAGCGCCGCGTGCAAGCGGCGGGCGCGCACGCCTTCGGCGTAGCTGCGCGGCGTCAGGCCGGCTTTTTCGCGGAACAGGCGCAGGAAATGGTATTTCGAGTAGCCGGAGCGCTCGGCGAGGCGGTCGAGCGACGGGATGGTTTCTTCGGCCTCGATGAAGGCGCAGGCGTCCTCGACCACGGCGCGGGCGAGGTCGGCGCGGGCGCCGCGCGGGTCGCAGCGGCGGCAGGCGCGGAAGCCGGCGGCCTCGGCCTGCTCGCAGGAGTCGAAGAAGCGGACATTTTTCCGCAGCGGCCGCGGTGACGGGCAGCCCGGGCGGCAATAGACGCCCATCGTCGCGACGCCGTAGAGGAAATCGCCGGGGCGGCGATCGACCACCTGGCGCCAGCGCCGGTCGTGGTGCGCGTCGTCGGCCGTTGCGGTGTGCAGGTCGAGCGGCATTTTTTCTCTCCTGGCGGCGTTGCCTGGCGCGTTGTCGCGCGCGGCGCCGGCGGCGGCCATCCGGGTGTTGCGCTGGCTCGCGGTCAGGTTTTTTTCACGTCCCAGACGACCGGGAAGGGCGCCTTCACCACGCCGGACAGGTTGCTGCGCCAGGCCTGGTAGCCCTTGAAGAAGCCGGTCGGCAGGAACGTCGAAAAATCCATCTCGGCCTGGTTGATTTCGCGCACCGCGGCCTGCTCGGCGGCCTGGTCGGGGGCGGCGAACCAGGCGTCGATCCTGCCCTGCACCTCCTTCGAGTTCGGCCAGCCGAACCAGGCCTTGTCCCCGGTCGTGTAGTAGGCGGGCTGGGCGCCGGGATTCACGCAGTCGACCCCGGCGTGCCAGGTGAAGAAGATGTTCCAGCCACCCTTGTCGATCGGCTCCTTGCTTGCGCGACGGGCGCCGACCGTGCCCCAGTCGGTCGCGACGTAGTCCACGTTGAAGCCGATCTTGCTCAGCAGGTCGCCCGTGACGTCGCCCTGCGCCTTGGCGATCGGCACGTCGGTGCCGACGATCATCACGACCTTGGCCCCCTGCTGGCCGCTCTCCGCCAGCAGCTTCTTGGCCTGATCGATGCTCCGGGTCTTCAGGATCTCCCCGCCGGACTCCGTGTAGAGCGGCGTGCCGGGGGTGAAGAAGCTCGCGGATTCCTGCCAGAGCGCCCGATCGCTGCCGACCAGCGCCTGCATGTAGTCGGCCTGGTTCGCCGCGGTGAGCACGGCGCGGCGGGCGCGCACGTCGTTGAACGGCGGATAGAGGTGATTGAACCGGCAGTCGCCGATATTGCCGAGCGGGTCGGCGATGTCGAGGCGCAGATCGCCGCTCCGGCGCAGCATCGGCACGAGGTCGGGGATCGGCGTCTCCCACCAGTCCACCTCGCCGGTCTGCAGCGCGGCGGCCGCGGTCGCGGCGTCCGGGATCACCTTCCATTCCACGCGGTCGAAGTTCACGCGCTTGCCGCCGGCCAGCCAGTCCGCCTTCTCGTCGCGCGGCACGTAGCCGTCGAACCGCTCGAACACGGCCTGCGAGCCGGGCACCCACTCGTCGCGGCGGAAGCGGAACGGGCCGGAGCCGACATACTCGCCGATCTGCTTGAACGGATCGGTGCGCGCGATGCGCTCGGGCATGATGAAGGCGCAGGGCGTGCCGACCTTGCCGAGCGCGTAGAGCAGCTTCGGAAAGGGCTGCTTCAGGCGCAAGCGGAAGGTGGCGTCATCCGCCGCGGCGAGTTCGTCCAGCCGGGCCTTGATCATCTGGCCCATGTTGTCGCGCACCATCCAGCGCTCGAGGCTGGCGACGCAGTCGCGGGCGAGTACCGGCGTGTTGTCGTGGAATTTCAGGCCGGGGCGCAGCCGGAACGTCCAGGTCAGCCCGTCGGAGGAGGCGTCGTGGCCCTGGCACATCTGCGGCTGCGGCACGAGCGTGCCGTCCACGCCGTAGAGCGTGTCCCAGAACAGTACGCTGGCGTTGCGCACGACGTAGAGCGTGGTCCAGATCGGGTCGAGATTGGCGAGATTGGCCTGCGGCACGAAGCGCAGCACCCGCGCATCCTGCGCCCGGGCGATGGATGGGGCGGCCAGCGCGCTGGCGCTGCCCAACAGGCCCGTCGCCGCGGTCTTCAGCAGTGTTCGACGCCTCATGGTCCTGTCTCCTCCCTCGCCCGTCTGTCGAGCATGCCAGCCCGGCGGAGCGGGGAAACGCAAGCGCAATGCCATTCCGCCCGGCTGCGGCGGAAAGCGCCGTGCGGGTGATTGCCGGCGGGGGCGGCGCCGGGTAGAAGCTGCCGACGACGCTGGGAGGGAGGTCCCGCGACCCGGCTTGCAGGCCCGTTCCGGCACCGCCGTCATGGGCAGCGGCATCGCCGCCACAGTTTCCCCGAAAGACGGGGAAACCGGCGGATTGGTGTTGCAAGAGGGGGGGATAGCCGGGTTACCTCGCGCATCGCATGAGTTGTTCGGCAGCCGCCCGGCGCCGAACGATGCTTCATTTGCGGCTCGGAGAAACGTATGCGGACCCTGCTCCCCGGACTTCTCGTCGCCGGCATGCTGACGACCCAGCTCGCGGTGGCGCAGCAATGCGCGCGGCCGGTCGAGAAGACCGCGTTCGACATCGCCGGCCTGAAGAGCCAGCTCATGGTCACCGCTCTCTCCTGCGATGCGCGGGAGAAGTACAACGCCTTCGTCAGCCGCTACCGGTCGGAGCTGATCTCCCAGGAACGGGCGCTCACCGGGTATTTCGGGCGGTCCTTCGGTCGCCGCGGCCAGCAGGAACATGACGACTACGTGACCTCGCTCGCCAACGTGCAGTCGGAGGCGGATACCCGGCAGGGTTCGGCATTCTGCCAGAAGAATATCGGCCTGTTCGACCAGGTGATGGCGCTGCCGCCCGGGACGGACCTGCCGGGCTTCGCCGCGAACCGGGGCGACATCGTCCAACCGATCACGGTCATCACCTGCACGGAGCCGGTGCATGTGACGCGCACGGCCTCCGCCGCGCCGGCGGTTTCCCACCGCCACCGCTGAGCGCGTCTTTCGGATCGGCTGTCCAGGGGCGCCGCGAGGCGCCCTTCGTTTTTTCGGCCGCGCCGCGAGGCGCCCTTCGCTCTGTTTCGGCCGCGCCGCGAGGCGCCCTTCGCCTTCGGCAACTGGCTCGTGCAAAAGGAAGGGGGCGCCCCTGCGGGCGCCCCCGATGATCGTTCAGGCGGTTCGCCCGACGCGTCAGCGCAGGATGATCTCCACCCGGCGGTTCTGCGGCTCGCGCACGCCCTTGGCGGTCGGCACCAGCGGATGCGTCTCGCCAAAACCCTGGATGGTGATCGCGTTGCGCGGCACGCCATCGCGCACCAGCTCCGCCGCAACCGACTG
>JAFAYA010000129.1 GCA_019240635.1 Acidisphaera sp.
CGCATGACGCGAAATTCCGCTGGGGCGAGGCGTTCCTGCCGTACGACCCCGAGGTGAACCCCAATCCCATCAACTCCATCATCGGCGGCGCCAGCCTGTGGGCGATGACCACGCCGAGCCGCACGCCGGCCGAATACAAGGCCACCGCCGAGTTCCTGCGCTTCATCGGCACGCCCGACGAAGCCGCCGAGTGGCACCAGGTGACCGGCTATCTGCCGGTGACCACCGCCGCCTACGAACTCTCGCGCAAGCAGGGTTTTTACGACAAGAACCCCGGCGCCGACCTGCCGATCCGCCAGCTCACGCGCGGCCACGTCACCGACAATTCACGGGGTTTCCGGCTCGGGCGCATGCCGGAGATACGCAACATCATCGAGGAGGAGATGGAGCGCGCGCTGCAGGGCGGGCAGACCGCGCAGGCGGCGATGGACAACTCCGTCGAGCGCGGCAACCGCGTGCTGCGGGAATTCCAGCGCTCGGTGCACACCTGATCGCGGCGGAGCCGCACCCGGATCGCTGAACGGTGCAGGAGCGGCGCGCGGTTTTTCCTGGCCGGCTGCTGCCGGCCGCGCTGGTGCTGCCGCAGCTCGCGCTAACCGCGGTGTTCTTTCTCTGGCCGGCCGGCCAGGCGGTGTGGTCCAGCCTGACGCGCGCCGACCCGTTCGGGCTCAACGCGGTGTTCGTCGGGCTGGACAACTACGCGGCGCTGTTCAGCGATCCGCTGTATCGCGACACCATCCTGCGCACGCTGGGTTTCGCCGCCGCGGTCACCGCACTTTCGATGGGGTTCGCGCTGCTGTTCGCGGTGTTCGCCGATCGGGAAATCCGCGGCCGCGGCTTCTATCGCACGATGTTGATCTGGCCGTACGCCGTGGCGCCGGCGGTCGCCGCGGTGCTTTGGGTGTTCCTGGTGCAGCCGCAGATCGGCCTGTTCGGCCCTGCGCTCGACAGGATGCTGGGGCGGCTGGGGCTCGGCTGGAATTATCAACTCAACGGGGCGGAGGCGATGCTGGTGGTGATCCTCGCCAGCGCCTGGAAGCAGGTCAGCTACAACTTCATCTTCTTCCTGGCCGGGCTGCAGTCGGTGCCGCGCGCCGTGGTGGAGGCGGCGCGGCTGGATGGGGCCGGAAGCTGGCGCCTGCTGCGCGCGATCATGCTGCCGCTGCTGCTGCCGACCACGGTGTTCCTGCTGGTCGTCGACGTCGTCTATGCCGCGTTCGACACGTTCGGCACGATCCAGGCGCTGACGCAGGGCGGCCCCGGAAAGGCGACGGAGACGCTGGTCGTAAAAGTCTATCGCGACGGCGTGGTGAACCTCGACCTCGGCTCCTCCTCCGCGCAGTCGGTCGTGCTGATGCTCGGCGTGATCCTGCTGACCGCCGTGCAGTTCCGCTTCGTCGGCCGCCAAGCGGACTGAATGAGGGCCGACTGAATGAGGGCGGACTGATGCGCGGGCGGACGGACTGGACGGCGCATGTCGTGCTGATGCTCGGCGTACTGGCCTTCGCGCTGCCGATCTGGCTGGTCTTCGCGGGATCGACGCAGGACGCGGCGGCGATCAGCCGCGGCGAGCTGTCGCTGCTGCCGCGCCTGTCGCATCTCGACGTCTATGCGCGCGTGCTGGGCGAGGGCAGCGGCGGGTCGGGACCGGTCGGGCACATGCTGCTGGTCTCGGCCGGGATGGCCCTCGGCATCGCGCTCGGCAAGATCGCGGTCTCCGTGCTGTCGGCCTACGCCGTGGCGTTCTTCCGCTTTCCCTGCCGGATGCTGGCGTTCTGGACGATCTTCATCACGTTGATGCTGCCGGTGGAGGTGCGCATCGTCCCGACCTACCAGGTCATGTCCGACCTGTCGCTGATCAACACGTTTACCGGCCTGACGGTGCCGCTGACCGCCTCGGCGACCGCGACCCTGCTGTTTCGCCAGGTGTTTCTTGCCGTGCCGGACGCGCTGATGGACGCGGCGCGGATCGACGGCGCCGGGCCGTGGCGGTTCCTGCGCCACATCCTGCTGCCGGTCTCGGCGCCGAACATCGCGGCGCTGTTCGTGATCCTGTTCGTGTACGGCTGGAACCAGTATCTCTGGCCGCTGCTTGTGGCCACCGATCCGCGGCTCGATACCGTGGTCATCGGCATCGTGAAGAGAATCGGCGTGAACGCCGACACCGAGTGGGACCGGGTGATGGCGACCGCCATGCTCGCGCTGCTGCCGCCGGTCGCGGTGGTGCTGCTGATGCAACGCTGGTTCGTCAAGGGGCTGACCGAGGGCGAGAAGTGAAGGAAAGGCCAGGGGCGCTGCCCCTGGACCCCGCTGGGGCAATGCCCCAGGCCCCGTCAGTTAAGATGCCGCAGTCCCGCCCTGCTGTCGCCACGTTCGCACGGCGTGTTGCGGCATGGCGATGCGGCACCACGAGGAGATCAAGGCGCTGACCGGCCTGCGCGGCGTCGCCGCGCTGCTGGTCGCCGTCTATCACGCCTATCCCTACGCCTTCATCCCATGGCCGGCGCTGTCGCGCGCCGACAGCAAGGGCTATCTGTGGGTCGATCTGTTCTTCGTGCTCAGCGGCTACGTGATGGCGCTGAACTACGCGCATCTGTTCGCGCAAGGGCCGAGCCGCGCGGCCTTCGCCGAGTTCATGCGGCGGCGCTTCGCGCGCATCTACCCGCTGTACGGGGCGCTGCTGCTGGCCCGGCTGCTCTACACGTGGCTCGTCATCGGCAATTTCCACGACGAGACCGCCTGGGCGGCGGTGCATCTGCACCACCCCGCGCGCGACGTGCTGGCCAATCTGGCACTGGTGCAGTCCTGGGGCTTGAGCCAGAGCATCAACGGGCCGGCCTGGTCGGTGAGCACGGAGTGGGGCGCCTACTTCGCGTTCCCGCTGCTGGTGGCCCTGGTGCTCGCCGGCGCGCGGTACCGCGCCGTGCTGGCGGCGATCGGCTGCGCCGCGCTGCTCGCGACGGTGCTGCGGCTCGACCTGCACGACGGCGCGTTCCACAGCGGGCCGCTCGACGCGTATGACGGCACGCATCTGGCGCCGCTGCTGCGCTGCATCGCCGGCTTCGTGCTGGGGCTGCTGACCTATCGGGTTGCGCAGTGGCGGCCGGCAACGCGGATCGCCGGCTCGGACGCCTTCGGGGCGGCGGTGCTGGTCGGGCTGGCGGCCTGCCTGTTCGCCGGCGCGCCGGATCTGGCGATCTACGCATTCTTCCCGCCGCTGGTGCTGTGCCTCGCCGGCAATCGCGGCCTGGTCGGGCGCGCCTTCGGCTGCCGGCCGGTGTTCGCCCTCGGCGTGCTCTCGTACGCGATCTACCTGCTGCACGTGTTCCTGATCGGGCCGCGCGACGCGGTGCGGGCCTGGCTGCTGGCGCGCATGCCACAGGCGCCGGCGCAGCTGCTGGCCGGGCTGCTGGCGCTCGCGGCGCTGCTGGCCTTGGCCGCCCTCGCCTACCGCTTCGTCGAGCGGCCGGGACGGGGATTGGTGCGCAGGCTTGGCCCGAAAAATCTTGGTCGGAGTGAGAGGATTCGAACCTCCGGCCCCTGCGTCCCGAACACAGTGCTCTACCAGGCTGAGCTACACTCCGGCCGAGCCGCGGCATATACTGCCCCCGGAGAGTAGCCGCAAGCATCGGCCCTGGCGCCGGGTTTGTAACGACCCTTCCCTTCGCACGGGCTTGTGTACTGACGTTTGCGCATCCGTCCACTTTGCTGCGCCGATCGAGCCAGGAGCAATTCGCATGCGCACTCCAAGTCTTACCCGGCGCGGCCTGCTCGGGCGGAGCGCGGCGACGGCCGGTGGGCTCGCCGTGGTGCCCTTGGTCGCCCGCGCCGCGCCCGAAATTCCGGCGACGACCGCGCCGCCCAACCCGGTGCGCACGCCGGAGATGGTCGACGTGGTGCTGCAGGTGAACGGCAAGCGGCTGCCGCTTGCGATCGAGCCGCGGGTATCGCTGCTCGATGCGCTGCGCGAGCAGGCTGGGCTGACCGGCACCAAGAAAGGCTGCGACCGCGGCTCTTGCGGCGCCTGCACGGTGCACGTCGACGGGCGGCGGGTGAATGCCTGCCTGACGCTGGCGATTCGCTGCCAGAACAAGGCGGTAACGACGATCGAGGGGCTGGCGGCCGGCGACACGCTGCATCCGATGCAGGCGGCGTTCGTCGCGCACGACGCGTTCCAGTGCGGCTATTGCACGCCCGGCCAGATCATGTCGGCGGTGGCGCTGATCGAGGAGGGGCACGCACACTCGGACGGCGACATCCGCGAATGGATGGCGGGCAACATCTGTCGCTGCGGCGCCTACAACCACATCGTCGATGCCGTGCGCGACGTGGCGGGCCAGACCGACACGGGGAGGGGCTGAGCCATGCAGTCCTTCAGCTATCTCCGCCCGGCCGACGCCGACGCCGCGATCGCGGCCGCCGCGCAGCCCGGGAAGAAATACATCGCCGGCGGCACCGACCTGATGCAGCTGATGAAGGACGACGTCGAGCGGCCGGCGCAGATCGTCGACCTCGATGCCCTGCCCTACACGAAGATCGAGGCCGGGCCGGACGCGCTGCGGCTCGGCGCGCTGGCGACGATGAGCGACGTGGCGGCGCATCCCGAGGTCGCCCGGAAATATCCGGTGATCGCGCAGGCGCTGCTGGCTTCGGCCTCGCCGCAGCTGCGCAACATGGCGACGATGGGCGGCAACATGCTGCAGCGCACGCGCTGCGGCTACTTCCGCGACACCGGCTTTGCCTGCAACAAGCGCGAGCCCGGCTCGGGCTGCCCGGCGATCCATGGGCAGAACCGGCTGCTGGCGATCCTCGGCGGCAGCGGGCACTGCATCGCGACGCACCCGTCGGACCTGGCGGTGGCGCTGGTGGCGCTCGACACGGTGCTGGAACTGCGGGGAGCGAACGGGGCGACGCGGCAGGTGGCGCTCGGCGATTTTCACAAGCTGCCCGGTGACACCCCGCATATCGAAACGGTGCTGCAGCCGGGCGAGCTGATAACCGCCCTGGTGGTACCGGCCTCCGCGGCGGCGCGGCGCTCCGGCTACTTGAAAGTGCGGGACCGCGCGAGCTTCGAGTTCGCGCTGGTCTCGGCGGCGGTGGCGCTCGACCTGGACGGCGGCGTGATCCGTGACGCGCGCATTGCGATGGGCGGCGTGGGCACCAAGCCGTGGCGGCTGCCCGCGGTGGAGGGCGCGCTGCGCGGACACCAGGCGGGTGATGTGGCGTTCGCCGCAGCGGCGGCGCAGGCGCCCGAAGGGGCGATGCCGGCCGTGCAGAACGCCTTCAAGGTCAAGCTGATGCAGAAAACCCTGGTGCGCGCGCTGCGCACCGTCGCGGCGTAAGGGAACGAGCCATGAACGCACTCATCGGCCAGCCCATCAACCGCGTCGACGGTCGGCTGAAGGTGACGGGCGGGGCGAAATACGCGGCCGAATTCGACATGCCCGGCCTGGTGCACGCGACCCTCGTGCAGAGCACGATCGCGGCCGGCACCATCATCGCGATCGACAGTCGGGATGCCGAGGGCATGCCGGGGGTGCTCGCGGTGATCACACCCGACAATGCCGAGAAGCTGAAGCTGGAAAAAGCCGGGCAGGAGATGGTGACGCGGCCGCTGCTGCAGGACGCGCAGATTTTTTACAACGGCCAGCCGATCGCCGTGGTGGTGGCCGACACGCTCGACCGCGCGCTCGCGGCGGCGGCGGCGGTGAAAGTGACCTATCGCCAGGGCGAGGCGGTCACGATCATGGATTCCGTGCTCGACCAGGCGTACCGCCCAAAACATTTCCGCAACGGCGAGCGCTCCCCGGATTCCAATCGCGGCGATGCCGACGCGGCATTCGACGCTGCGGCGGCGAAGGTGCAGGCGACCTACACGACGCCGGTCGAGCACCACAATCCGATGGAGCCGCACGCCACGGTCGCGCGCTGGGACGGCGAGCGGCTGACGGTGTGGACGGCGACCCAGGGGATCGCCGGGACGCAGCGGACGCTCGCAACGCTGTTCGGCGTGCCGGTCAGCAGCGTTCGGGTGATCTGTCCGTTCGTCGGCGGCGGTTTTGGGTGCAAGGGCAATACCTGGCCGCCCGCGACACTGACGGCGATGGCGGCGCAAAAAGTCGGCCGACCGGTCAAGCTGAGCCTGACGCGGCGGCAGATGTACAGTTCCAATGGCTACCGCCCGCGCACAGTGCAGAAGCTGCGGCTCGCCGCCGACGCCCAGGGGAAACTGGTGGCGATGCGCCATGACGGGCTGACGCAGATGTCGATGCCCTCGCTCGGCGAGTTCGCCGAGCCGGTCGGGCTGGCGACGGAGATGCTGTACGCCTGCCCCAATGTCGCGGTGACGCACCGGCTGGTGGCGGTGAACCAGGGACTGCCGACCTACATGCGCGCGCCCGGCGAGGCGAGTGGCGTGTTCGCGCTGGAATCCGCGATGGACGAGCTTGCAGTGGCGCTGAAGATGGATCCGGTCGAGCTGCGGCTGCGCAACGACACCGACCGCGACGGGCATGCCGAAAAACCGTTCTCCAGCCGCAAGCTGGCGGAGTGCTACCGGGAGGGAGCGGAGGCATTCGGCTGGAGCCGGCGCAATCCCGCGCCGCGCTCGATGCGCGACGGCAACGCGCTGATCGGCTGGGGCGTGGCGACCGCAACCTATCCGGCGAACCGCCGGCCGGCGAGTGCCGCGGTCCGGCTGAACGCCGACGGCAGCGTGCACGTGTTCTCGGGCACGCAGGACATCGGCACCGGGACCTACACGGTGATGAGCCAGGTCGTGGCGGACACGTTGGGCGTGCCGCTGAACCGGGTACGATTCCTGCTCGGCGACAGCGCCTACCCGCCGGCGCCGACCTCCGGCGGCTCGACCACGGTCGCCAGCGTCAGCCCGGCGGTGCAGGCCGCGTGCGCGGCGGTGCGGCAGAAGCTGTTCGGACTGGTCCTGGCTGATCCGGAGACGGGGGGCGGGTTCACGGCGGCCGATCTGAGTCTGCAGAACGGTGCGGTGTATGTGCCCGGGCGTCGGCTGCCGCTCGCGCAGGTGTTGGCGCGGGCGGGCGTGGAGTCGGTGGAGGCGGGTGCCAGCAGCGGGGAGGCAGAAGGCAAGGCGGGCTACTCCCTGCATTCCTTTGGCGCGCAGTTCGCGGAGGTGCGGGTCGATCCCGAGCTCGGCGAGATACGCGTGAGCCGCTATGTCGGCGCGTTCGATGCCGGGCGCATCCTGAACGCCAAGACGGGGCGAAGCCAGCTGATCGGCGGCATCACGTACGGCATCGGCATGGCGCTGCTGGAAGCGACGGAGACCGACGCCGAGACCGGGCGGTACGTGAACGCCAACCTCGCCGAGTACTTGGTGCCGGTGCATCCGGACGTGCCGACCATCCAGACGATCTTCGTTGCCGGCGAGGACACGCAGGTCGATCCGCTGGGCGCGCGCGGCATCGGCGAGTTGCCGATGGTCGGCGTGGCGGCGGCGATCGCCAATGCGGTGTATCACGCGACCGGCGTGCGGGTGCGCGATCTGCCGATCCGGCTGGAGCAGGTGCTGGCGTAAAGCCGCAAGTCTCCGATAGCACCAGCTCGCCGGTCGAGCGTGCATATATAGCAAAAATGCTATATCGTGTCGATGACGTGGGCAGTCGAATTTCTCGATGACCGGGTGCGGATGCGAGAGCCGTATGTGAAGCATCTCGAAGGCCCCGTCTGGGAGATGCGTATGAAGGGCAAGGACGGCATCGCCCGTGCTGCCTATGTCACCACTCGCGGCCGCCGCGTCGTGGTCGTCCATCTGTTCCCGAAGAAGACCCGTCGGACGCCGCGCCGGGAGGTCGAGATCGCCCTGCGAAGGGCCAAGGAGGTGCAATGACCCGCAGGTTTATCCCGGTCGAGGAATCGTTCCGGGCCTGGGAGACGGACCCTGAATTCAGAGCCGGATACGACGCGCTTGAAGAGGAATTCGCGCTTGCTTCCGCACTGATCGAGGCCCGTGGACGCGCCGAGATGACGCAGGAGCAGGTCGCCCGGGCGATGGGAACGACGCAGACCGCAATCGCACGGCTTGAAAGCGGCAAGTCGATGCCATCCACCCGCACTCTTCAGCGGTTCGCCGAGGCAACCGGGACGCGCCTGCGCATCCGCTTCGAACCGGGACAGCCCAGGGCTAAATCAGCGCGCAGATGATCGGCTTCAGGAGCGACGTGTGCTTGCGCTCCATGGAAAGTTGCGCAAGCAGTCGTGAGACGGCGGGCGCCGACGTCGTGCGTTCCCGGCAACGCTGCGGCCGTCGGATCGACAGGATCGGCCGGCGTGCCTATTCTACGCGCAACACATTGCAGTC
The DNA here is from genome assembly GCA_019240635.1 of Acidisphaera sp. Lineage (GTDB taxonomy): Bacteria > Pseudomonadota > Alphaproteobacteria > Acetobacterales > Acetobacteraceae > JAFAYA01. Next base: position 8,339 of record JAFAYA010000129.1, read on the forward strand.
GAGGACACCATGTATCCGCAGGTCTCCCTCTATATCAACGGCGCCTGGACCCCAAGCCTCGCCGGCCGCACGCTGGAGGTGCTGAACCCGGCGACCGCCGAACCGCTCGGCACGGTCGCCCACGCCGGAACCGACGATCTCGATCGCGCGCTCACGGCGGCGGAGAAGGGATTCAAGACCTGGAGCAAGGTCTCCGCCTACGAACGGGCAAAGATCATGCGCAAGGCGGCCGGCCTGATGCGCGAGCGTGCCGATGGCATCGCCCGGCTGATGACGATGGAGCAGGGCAAGCCGCTGCCCGAGGCGAAGCTGGAGACCGCCGCCGCCGCCGATGTCATCGAGTGGTTCGCCGAAGAGGCGCGCCGCACCTACGGCCAGGTGATCCCGGCGCGCGCGCCCGGCATCTATCAGCTCGCGATCAAGGAGCCGGTCGGGCCGGTCGCGGCGTTCACGCCGTGGAATTTCCCGATCAACCAGGCGGTGCGCAAGATTTCGCTGGCCCTCGCAGCCGGGTGCTCGATCATCGTGAAGGGACCGGAAGAGACCCCGGCATCCTGCGCCGAACTGGTGCGCGCCTATGCCGATGCCGGCGTGCCGGAGGGCGTGGTGAACCTGGTGTTCGGCGTGCCGGCGGAAATCTCCGAATACCTGATTCCGCATCCGATCATCCGCAAGGTTTCGTTCACCGGATCGACGGCGATCGGCAAGCACCTGGCCTCGCTCGCCGGCAAGCATATGAAGCGCATCACGATGGAGCTCGGCGGGCACGCGCCGGCGATCGTGTTCGACGATGCCGATCTCGAGCACGCCAGCAAGATCGTGACGGCGAGCAAGTTCCGCAACGCCGGCCAGGTCTGCATCTCGCCGACGCGCTTCCTGATCCAGGAGAAGATCTATGACGGTTTCGTCGATCGCTTCATCACCGCGGCGAAGGCGGTGAAGGTGGG
>JAFAYA010000013.1 GCA_019240635.1 Acidisphaera sp.
GAATGCGTGATCACGCTCGGCACCGGCATGGGCTTTGCGCTGTTCATGGACGGCAGGCTGACACCGCACCTGGAACTCAGCCAGCACCCCGTCCGCAAGGACAAAACCTACGACCAGTATATCGGCGTTGCCGCGCTGCGCGCCGTCGGGCGCAAGCGCTGGAATCGGCGGGTGAGCCGCGCCATCGGCTTCATCGAGACGCTGGTGACCTACGACACGCTCTACATTGGCGGCGGCAACGCCAAGTACATCGGCTTCGAGGTGCCGCCGAACGTGCAGATCGTGGCCAACACGGCCGGCATCACCGGCGGCGTCAAGCTGTGGGATCCGCGGCTGGACGAAGCTTTTGCCGAGCGCGAGCCGGCGGTCACCGAGGCGCTCGAGCGCGCCTGAGCCAGGCTCGCTTCCCGCGCCCCGACCGCCCGCCGGCTGCCGACGCGCCTCAGAGCCAGTGCCCGGGCACCCACTGCCAGACGCCGCCGTTGAAGGCCCAGTAGCCGTCCTGCCACAGCGAGCCCCGGCCCTCCCGGCTGACATACTCGCCGGGCCGCCAGGCGTAGCCGCTGCCCGACCAGTCCCAGTGCCCGGGCTGCCAGGTCAGCGGCCGCTCCGACACCGGCGGGTTCGGGATCGTCTCCGAGATCGGCGGCGGCACCTGCGGATAGACGGGTGCCGGGGCGACGGCGACGCAGCCCGCCAGGCCGAGCATCGCGGCGACCAGGAGAAGATGGGGTTTTCGCATCGTCGAGCCTCTCGCTCGCCGGCGTCAGGAGGCCGGGCCGGCTGGCTTCCTTTAGCGCCGCGCGGGCAGGGCGGTAAACCGAGGCTTGCAGTGGCCGGGCGTCGCGCGCACATCGCGCGCGATCGGTCGGGTGCGCACATCGCGCGCGATCGGCGGTCGGAGAAGGGGCGGCGGTGGATGCGACTCTGACGCTCGTGGACCTCGCCGGGGCGGTGGCGCTGCTGCTCTGGGGCGTGCACATGGTGCAGAGCGGGGTGCAGCGGGCTTTCGGCCCCAACCTGCGCCGCCTGCTCGGCACCGCGCTGGGCGGCCGGGCGCGCGCCTTCCTGGCCGGCCTCGGCGTCACCGCGGTCTTGCAGAGCAGCACCGCGACGGGGCTGATGGTCGCCTCCTTCTGCGCCGGCGGCCTGGTCGATCTGACGCCGGCGCTGGCCGCCATGCTCGGCGCGAACGTCGGCAGCACGCTCATCGTGCAGGCGCTCTCCTTCGACGTCTCCAGCCTGGCGATGCTGCTGGTGCTGACCGGCGTCGTGATGTTCCGCCGCGGCGGGGCAACCCGCACCCGCGATCTCGGCCGGGTCGGCATCGGGCTCGGCCTGATGCTGCTCGCGCTGCACCTGCTGCTCGGCCTGATCACGCCGTACGCCGACGTGCCGAGCCTTCGGCTGCTGCTCGGCGCGCTGGCCACCCAGCCGGTGATGGACGTGCTGCTTGCCGCCGTGTTGACCTGGGCGGCGCATTCCAGCGTCGCCGTCGTCCTGCTGGTGATGTCCTTCTGCGCGAAAGGCGTGATACCGCCCGACGCCGCCTTCGCGATGGTGCTCGGCGCCAATCTCGGCACCGCCGTGAACCCGGTGCTGGAGGCGGCCTCCGGCGAGGACCCCGTGTCGCGCCGCCTGCCGCTCGGCAATCTGCTGAACCGCGCCTTCGGCGCCGCGCTGGCGCTCGCCTCGCTGCCATGGCTGGGGCGCCTGCTGGTGCGGCTCGAGCCCGACCCGGCGCGGGTGGTCGCCGACTTCCACACCGCGTTCAACCTGGTGATCGCGGCGCTGTTCCTGCCGTTCCTGCCGGCTTTCGCCAGCCTGCTGCGGCGCCTGCTGCCCGGCCGGGTGACCGCGGCGGATCCCGGCCTGCCCATCTATCTCGGGAGCGGCGCCCACGAATCGCCGCCTATCGCGCTCGCCGCCGCGGCACGCGAGGCGCTGCGCATGGCCGACGTGCTGGAGGCCATGCTCGCCGGCGCCGCCGACGCGCTGGTCAAGGGCGACCGCAGGCGCATCGCCGAGACCCGTCGCATGGACGACGTGCTCGACCGGCTGAACGCCGCCATCCGCGCTTATCTCTCCTCGCTCGATACCGATGCGATGAGCGAGGCGGACCATCGGCGCCTGACGCAGACCCTCGCCTTCGCCACCAACCTCGAGCACGCCGGGGACATCGTGGACAAGAACCTGATGGGCCAGGCGAACCGGCGCCTCAAGCGTGGCCTGGCCTTCTCCGCCGAGGGTGCGGCGGAGATCGAGTCGATGCTGCGCCGCCTCGGGGCCAACCTGCGCGCCGCCGCGGCGGTCGTCATGACCGACGACACCCGCGCCGCCCGGGCCCTGGTCGGCGAGAAGGCCGCCTTCCGCGACCTCGAAGCGGCCGCGACGGCGGCGCATTTCGCCCGGCTGCGGGAGGGGCGGGTGGACAGCCGCGAGACGAGCGCGCTGCATCTCGACGTACTGCGCGACATGAAGCGGGTGAACACGCACCTGGTCTCGGCCGCCTACGCCGTGCTGGAAAACTCCGGCGACCTGCTGCCCGGCCGGCTGCGGCCGACCGACCGGGATTTCGGCCACAGCGATTCCTGACCAGGAGTCCCGCCCCGGAGCGTTGCGCGCGGGCAACAGACCGCGCGCCGAAGACACAGTTTTGCGCCATGAACAGGGCAAGAACAACAGTTAGGCCGCAGGGCTTTTCCTCAACCCTGCCAACACCATATGCGGTACCTCGATGCCGGTCTGGCGCCTATATCTGGCGAAACACCGCTTGACCGCAGGGTCGCCGCGTCGCCACCATCCGAGCCGGCACCGCGCGCCCGGAGCGACCGATCGGGGCGAAGCGGGCGTCGGGCGAAGGGTCGTAGGGGGTATCCAAGCATGGCGTTGCTGCGACCGTTCGTTGCCGAGGAAACCGCCATGTTCGACGCCGTCCAGCTGCAAGGACGGCACCAGGTGCGGGTTGACCGCTCTTGCGACGCGCTGCTGACCGATTTCGGCCGGGCGACGCTGGACGACCGCTACCTGATGCCCGGCGAGTCCTATCAGGACCTGTTCGCCCGGGTGGCCAGTTGCTACGGCGACGACGGCCCGCACGCCCAGCGCCTCTACGACTACATGTCGAAGCTGTGGTTCATGCCGGCCACCCCCGTGCTGTCCAACGGCGGCACCAAGCGCGGCCTGCCGATCTCCTGCTTCCTCAACGAGGCCTCCGACAGCCTCGACGGCATCGTCGGACTGTGGAACGAGAACGTCTGGCTGGCCTCCAAGGGCGGCGGCATCGGCAGCTACTGGGGCAATCTGCGCTCGATCGGCGAAAAAGTTGGGCAGAACGGCAAGACCTCCGGCATCATCCCGTTCATCCGGGTGATGGACAGCCTGACCCTGGCGATCTCCCAGGGCTCGCTGCGCCGCGGCTCGGCCGCCGTCTACCTGCCGGTCGGCCATCCCGAGATCGAGGAGTTCGTGGAGATGCGCCGCCCGACCGGCGGCGACCCGAACCGCAAGGCGCTGAACCTGCACCACGGCGTGCTGGTCCCCGACGCTTTCATGCGCGCGGTCGAAGCGGATGAGCAGTGGCCGCTGGTTTCGCCGAAGGACGGCAGCATCGTCCGCCGCATCGGCGCGCGCGCGCTGTGGATCCGCATCCTCACCGCGCGCATCGAGACCGGCGAGCCCTACCTGATCTTCTCCGACCACGTGAACCGCGCCCGGCCGGAGCACCAGAAATTCGCCGGGCTCGAGGTAAAAACCTCCAATCTCTGCAGCGAGATCACGCTGCCGACCGGCATCGACCAGCATGGCAAGCAGCGCACCGCCGTCTGCTGCCTCTCGTCGCTGAACCTGGAATCCTGGCTCGAGTGGAAGGATTCTCCCACGTTCATCGAGGACGTCATGCGCTTCCTCGACAACGTGCTGCAGGATTTCATCGATACGGCGCCGGAGGGCATGGAGCGGGCGCGCTATTCGGCGATGCGCGAGCGCTCGGTCGGCCTCGGCGTCATGGGCTTCCACAGCTTCCTGCAATCGCAGGACGTGCCGTTCGAGAGCGTGATCGCGAAAGTCTGGAACAAGCGCATGTTCCGCCACATCCGCGAACAGGCGGATGCCGCCAGCCGCAAGCTTGGCGAGGAGCGCGGGCCCTGCCCGGACGCCGCGGAGTACGGGATCAAGGAGCGGTTTTCCAACAAGCTGGCGATCGCGCCGACCTCGTCGATCTCCGTCATCGCAGGCAATTCCAGCCCGGGTATCGAGCCGATCGCCGCCAACGTCTTCCTGCAGAAGACGCTGTCCGGCAGCTTCACGGTGCGCAACCGGCACCTGCAGAAGCTGCTGGCGGCGCGCGGCATGGACAACGAGGACGTCTGGTCCTCGATCACGCTCACCAAGGGCAGCGTGCAGCACCTGGATTTTCTGACCGAGCAGGAGAAGGCGGTCTACAAGACGGCTTTCGAGCTGGACCAGCGCTGGGTGGTCGAGCACGCCGCGGACCGCGCGCCGTTCATCTGCCAGAGCCAGTCGGTGAACCTGTTCCTGACGGCCAACGTGCACAAGCGCGACCTGCACCAGATCCATTTTCTCGCGTGGAAGCGGGGCGTGAAGTCG
>JAFAYA010000090.1 GCA_019240635.1 Acidisphaera sp.
TACGGGATTCTGCGCCTGCAATTCTATCTGCCGTTCAATCCGCAGCACATCGCGGCCATGTCGCCGCGGCTGGCGCTGAACACGGCCATGAGCTTTGTCACCAACACGAACTGGCAGGCCTACGCGCCGGAGAGCCAGATCTCCTACGGCGCGCAGATGTTCGGGCTGACCGTGCACAACTTCCTGTCGGCCGGGACCGGCATCGCCGCCGCGGTCGCCATCTCCCGCGGCTTCGCCGGCGGCGGGCTGCGCCAGCTCGGCAATTTCTGGGCCGATCTCACGCGCATCACGCTGTACGTGCTGCTGCCCGTCGTCCTCGTGGGCACCGTGTTCCTGATCTGGTGCGGCGTTCCCGCCACGCTGTCCGGCTACGTCGAAGCGCACACGCTCGAAGGCGGTCGCCAGACGATCGCTCTCGGCCCGGTTGCCTTCCAGGAGGTGATCAAGATCCTCGGCACCAACGGCGGCGGCTTCTTCAACGCCAACAGCGCCCATCCGTTCGAAAACCCCACCCCGCTGTCGAACGCCTTCGAGACCTGGTGCGAGATCGTCATCCCCTTCGCGCTGGCGATCGCCTTCGGCCACATCGTCGGCGACCCCCGGCAAGGACGCGCGCTGTTCTACGCGATGGGGATCATCCTCGTCCTCTCGATCGCCGCCTGCTACGCCGCCGAGGCCGCCGGCAATCCGCTGCTCGCCCAGCTCGGCGTCGACCCATCGATGGGCAACATGGAAGGCAAGGAGGTGCGCTTCGGCGTGCCGGCCTCCTCGCTGTTCGCCATCACCACGACCGGCACCTCCGACGGCGCGGTGAACGCGATGCACGACAGCTTCACGCCGCTCGGCGGGATGCTGCCGATGTTCCTGATGCAGATCGATTGCGTGACGCCGGGCGGCGTCGGCTCCGGCCTCTACGGCATGATCGCCTACGCGCTGCTCGCGGTGTTCGTGGCCGGCCTGATGGTCGGACGCACGCCGGAATACCTCGGCAAGAAGGTGCAGGCGAAGGAGGTCAAGCTGGCGATGCTCGCCTTCCTGATCCTGCCGCTCGCGATGCTCGGCGGCGCGGCGCTGTCGCTGGTGCTGCCCGCCGGCGTGTCGTCGCTGGCGAACGCCGGCCCGCATGGCCTGTCGGAGATGCTGTACGCCTGGAGTTCGGCGGCGGCGAACAACGGCAGCGCCTTCGCCGGCCTGACGGCCGATACGACGCTGCTCGACTGCGGCCTGGCGCTCGCCATGCTGCTCGGGCGCTACGCCTTCCTGGTTCCGCTGCTGGCGATCGCCGGATCGCTCGCCGCCAAGCCGAAGCTGCCGCCCAGCGCCGGCACGTTCCCGACCGATGGCCCGCTGTTCATCGGCCTGCTGATCGGCGTGATCGTGATCATGGGCGGCCTGCAGTTCATGCCCGCCCAGTCGCTCGGCCCGCTCGCCGAGCATTTTTCGATGCTGGCCGGCAACACCTTCTAAGGCACGCAGCCAATGGCCCAGGCCGAAGCGATCGCCCTGTTCGATGCCACCATTCTCGGGCGGGCGGCGAAGGACAGTCTCGCAAAACTCAATCCGGCGACGCTGATGCGCAACCCGGTGATCTTCGTCACCGAAGTGGTCGCCGCGCTGACCACGTTCCTCGGCCTGCACAACCTGCTGACCGGCCGGCCGGCTTCGTTCGCGCTGGCGATCGCCGGGTGGCTCTGGCTGACCGTGCTGTTCGCCACCTTTGCCGAGGCCGTCGCGGAAGGTCGCGGACGCGCCCGGGCCGAGAGCCTGCGCCGTGCCCGCTCCGAGACGATGGCGAAGCTGCTGCTGCGTCCCGATGACCGCGCGCTGTTCAAGCCGACGCCGGCGCCGGAGCTGCACACCGGTGACATCGTGCTCGTCGAAGCCGGCGACGTCGTCCCCTCCGACGGCGAGGTGATCGAAGGGGTGGCGAGCGTCAACGAGAGCGCCATCACCGGCGAATCGGCGCCGGTGATCCGCGAAGCCGGCGGCGACCGGAGTGCGGTGACCGGCGGCACCCAGGTCGTCTCCGACTGGCTGGTGGTGCGGATCACCGCGGAAGCCGGCGGCACCTTCATCGACCGCATGATCAAGCTGGTCGAGGGTGCCGAGCGGCGCAAGACGCCCAACGAGATCGCGCTCGACATCCTGCTCGCGGGGCTGACCATCATCTTCCTGATCGCCGTCGTCACGCTGGTGGGCTTCGCGAAATATTCAGGCACGGTGCTCGGCGTGCCGGTGCTGGCCGCGCTGCTGGTTACGCTGATCCCGACGACGATCGGCGGCCTGCTGTCGGCGATCGGTATCGCCGGAATGGACCGGCTGATCCGCTTCAACGTCGTCGCCACGTCCGGCCGCGCGGTGGAGGCGGCGGGCGACGTCGACGCACTGCTGCTTGACAAGACCGGCACGATCACCTTCGGCAACCGCATGGCCGCGGGCCTCTATCCCGCGCCGGGCGTGGACGAGCGCGCTCTGGCCGAGGCCGCCGTGCTGTCCAGCCTCGGCGACGACACGCCGGAGGGGCGCTCCATCCTCGGGTTCGTGCGTGACCGCTACGGGATCGCGCCGGAACGCCCGGCGGGCGCGGCGGTCATCCCGTTCAGCGCCAACACCCGCGTCTCCGGTCTCGACCATGCCGGACGGTCCTGGCGCAAGGGCGCGGTCGATTCCGTGCTGAGGTCGCTCGGCGTCGCCGACCCGCCGGCCGCGTTCGCCGTCGCGGTCGAGCGAATTGCCCGGGCCGGTGCGACGCCGCTCGCCGTTTCGGTGGACGGCCGGCTGGCCGGCGCGATCGAGCTGAAGGACATCGTCAAGCCCGGCATCCGCGAGCGGTTCGCCGCGTTGCGCCGCATGGGCATCCGCACCGTCATGGTCACCGGCGACAACCGCGTCACCGCCGCGGCGATCGCGACCGAGGCCGGCGTGGACGACTTCATCGCCGAGGCGACGCCGCAGGACAAGCTCGCCTACATCCGCGCGGCGCAGGCGGAGGGCCGGCTGGTCGCGATGTGCGGCGACGGCACCAACGACGCGCCGGCGCTGGCGCAGGCCGATGTCGGTGTCGCGATGCAGACCGGCACGCAGGCGGCGCGCGAGGCCGGCAACATGGTCGATCTCGACAGCGATCCGACCAAGCTGATCGAGGTCGTCGAAATTGGCAAGCAGCTGCTGATCACCCGCGGCTCGCTGACCACGTTCAGCATCGCCAACGACGTCTCGAAATACTTCGCGATCCTGCCGGCGATCTTCGTCGCCAGCTATCCGGAGCTGGCGACGCTGAACATCATGCGGCTGCATACGCCACAGAGCGCGATCATGTCCGCGGTGATCTTCAACGCGATCATCATCGTGCTGCTGGTGCCGCTCGCGCTGAGCGGCGTGCGTTTTCGGCCGATCGGCGCGGCGGCGTTGCTGCGGCGCAACCTGCTGGTCTACGGCCTCGGCGGCATCGCCGCGCCGTTCATCGGCATCAAGCTGATCGACATGCTGCTGACCGCGTTCGGCCTGTTCGCCTGAAAGGCGTCGCACGATGACACATCTCCGCCCCGCGCTGATCCTGGTCGCGCTGTCAACCGCCATGCTCGGGCTCGCCTTGCCGCTGGCCTTCGTCGGCATCGGCGCGGCCGCGTTTCCCTTCCAGGCCGGCGGCAGCCTGATCCGGCATGACGGCAGGGTGGTAGGCTCGGCCGTGCTCGGACAGAACTTTGCCGGCGGGCGGTATTTCCACCCGCGCCCCTCGGCGACGACGGCGACCGACCCGAACGACTCATCCAAGACCGTGCCGGCGCCCTATGCGGCGGACAGCTCGGCCGGCTCGAACCTGGCACCGACCAGCAAGGCGCTGATCGACCGGGTGAGGACGGATGTCGCCCGGCTCGGCCCCACGCCGGTGCCGGCCGACGCGGTCACGACCTCGGCCTCGGGCCTCGATCCCGACATCTCGCCCGGCAATGCCGCCCGCCAGATCGCGCGCATCGCCGCCGCGCGCGGGCTCGCGGCCGATCAGGTGCGCGCCCTCGTCGCCGGCGCGACCACCGGGCGCACGTTCGGCGTGTTCGGCGAGCCGAGGGTGAATGTGCTGGCGCTGAACCTGGCGCTGGACGCGCTGGCGCCGGCAGCGCCGGGATCGGCGCGTGCCGCCCGCTGAGGCCGCGCTATAAGCAGGCATGCTGCCGGACGAGACCCGCCCCGATCCCGAAGCCCTGCTGATCGCCGCCGCGCGGGAGGGCAAGGGCCGGCTGAAGGTGTTTCTCGGCGCTGCCCCCGGCGTCGGCAAGACCTGGGAGATGCTCAACGCGGCCCGGCGCCGGCGCGCCGAGGGCGTCGACGTGGTGGTCGGGGTCGTCGAGACGCACGGACGCGCCGAAACCGAGGCGCAGGTCGGCGACCTGCCGGTGCTGCCGCGCCTGTCGGTCGCCTACCGTGGCCAGACGCTGGAGGAGTTCGACCTCGACGCCGCGCTGCGCCGCCGCCCCGGCCTGCTGCTGGTCGACGAACTGGCCCACACCAACGCACCGGGCAGCCGTCACCACAAGCGCTGGGAAGACGTCGCCGAACTGCTGGAAGCCGGCCTCGATGTCTGGGCCACGCTGAACGCCCAGCATTTCGAGAGCCTGAACGAGACGGTGGCGCGAATCACCGGCGTCCGGGTCTCCGAGACGCTGCCCGACCGGGTGCTGGAGATGGCCGACGAGATCGAGTTCATCGATCTGTCGCCGGCCGAGCTGCGCGCGCGCCTCAGGGAGGGCCGTGTCTACCGGCCGGACATGGCGCGCCGCGCGCTGGAGGGGTTCTTCCGCGAGGGCAATCTCGCGGCGCTGCGCGAGATCGCGCTGCGGCTGGCCGCGCAGCGGGTCGATCGGGACGTGCGCGACTACATGCGCCAGAAGGCGATTCCCGGTCCCTGGCCGGCGGCCGACCGGGTGCTGGCGCTGGTCGGGTCGGACGCCTCCTCCGATGCGGTGGTCCGCCACGCCAAGCGCCTGGCCGACGCGCTGCACGCACCCTGGATCGCACTGCACGTGGAGCGCCCCGGCGGCACCGACACGAGCCGCCCCGCGCTGGAGATCGCCGCCCAGCTCGGCGCCGACGTGCAGATGCGGGCGGGCGCCGATCTCGTGCGCACGACGCTCGAACTCGCCGCCGCCAGCAATGCGACGCACATCGTCATCGGCCGCGCCCGCTCTTCGCTGTGGCGCCGCCTGCTCGGCCGGACGTTTGCCGCCACGCTGCTGCGCCAGGGCAGCGACTTCGCGCTGCACGTCATTCCGCTGGCCGGACCGGCGGGAGCACGCCGCGCCGCGCGGCGCCGCATTCCGCGCGACTGGCTGCCCTGGATGGCCGCCACGTTGCTGGTGGCCGCGGTGATCGGCGCCGGCGAGCTGTTTCATCCCTGGCTGGAGCACGAGGCGCTCGGCATGCTGTTCCTCGCCGCGGTCGTCGGCACCGCAACGCTGTACGGCCTCGTCGTCGCGCTGTACGCCGCGGCCTTGGGCTTCGTGTCCTGGAATTTCCTGTTCATCCCGCCGCTCTACGCGCTGACGATCTACGAGCCGCGCGACGTGATCGCCGTGTTCGTGTTCGCCGGCGTGGCAACGGCGAGCGGCTGGCTGGGCAGCCGGGTGCGCGCCGAAGCGCGCGCGGCGCAGGGCCGGATCGAGAACCTCCGGCGCATCTCGGCCTTCACCCGCAAGCTCGGCGAGCCGCCGGCCGAGCCGGATCTGCTGGACGAGATCGCCCGGCAGGGTGCGGCCATCGCCGGCCTGGCCGCGGTGCTGATGGCGCGCGGCGAAGACCTGGACATTCGCGCCGCCGCGCCGGCCTCGGTCGACACGATGGACGCGGGAAGCTGGGCGGCCGCCCGCTGGGCATGGACCCGCGGCGAGCCGGCCGGGCGCGGCACCGCGACGCTGCCCTCATCGGCCTGGCGCTTCCTGCCGATGCGTACCGCGCGCGGCCTGCTCGGCATCCTCGGCGTGCGCACGCAGGCGCCGCTCGAGGCGCCGCAGCTGCAGGCGCTCGGCGCGCTCGCCGACCAGGCGGCGGCGGCGATCGAGCGCGTCCGCCTGGCGAGCGAAGCGGCGCGCAGCGAAGCGCAGGCGGAGACCCAGAAGCTGCGCACCGCGCTGCTGAACTCGCTGTCGCACGATCTGCGCACGCCGCTGACCAGCATCCGCGGCTCGGCCGGGCTGCTGCGCACCGCCTGGGGAACGCTGAGCGCCGAGGCCCGGGTCGACCTGCTGGCCAGCATCGAGCAGGACACCGTGCGCATGACAGGATTCCTCGCCGACATCATGGAAATGACCCGCCTCGAGAGCGGCGAGATCGTGCCGCGGCGCGAGCGGGTGCGCCTCGCCGAGATTGCCGAGGCGGCGATCGCCCGGCTGGGCGGCACCGCCCCGGTCGCCGTGCACCTGCCCGACAGCGTGCCGGACGCGCTCGCCGATCCGCAGCTGCTCGAGCAGGTGCTGGTGAACCTGCTGGAGAATGCGGTGAAATACAGCCCGGACGGCGCGCCGGTGCGGGTCGGCGCCGAACGCGCCGACGGCTCGGTCTGCCTCACGATCGCCGACGACGGCGTCGGCATTCCGCCGGCCGACCTGCCGCACGTCTTCGACAGTTTTTATCGCGCCCGCCACGAGGATCGCACGCGGCCGGGGACCGGCCTGGGACTCGCGATCGCACGCGGGCTCTGCGAGGCGATGGGCGGAACCATCGCCGCGCAGAGCCCGCGCCCGGACCGCGCGCGCGATGCGGCGCCCGGCACCGTGCTGCGCGTCTGCTTGCCAGCCCTGACGCAAGCGGAGCCGTCATGAGCGGCGCCCGCATCCTCGTCATCGACGACGAGCCGCAGATCCACCGCTTCCTGCGGCCGGCGCTGGCGAGTGCCGGTTATGACGTCGAGGTCGCCGCGAGCGGTCAGGAGGGCTTGCGGCTCGCCGCCTCACGCAGCCCGGAGGCCGTGCTGCTCGACCTCGGGCTGCCCGATCTCGACGGGCAGGCGGTGCTCCGGCGGCTGCGCCAGTTCAGCAAGGTCCCGGTGATCGTGCTCTCCGCGCGCGACCGCGCGGGCGAGAAGATCAGCGCGCTGGATGCGGGGGCGGACGACTACGTCGAAAAGCCCTTCGATCTCGGCGAGCTGCTCGCGCGCATCCGCGCGGCGCTGCGGCACGGCCTGGCGCAGGACGGCGCGGCGGAGACGTTCCGGCTCGAGGGTCTCACGGTCGATCTGCTCCGCCGCCAGGTCGAGCTCGACGGCCGACCGCTCGCGCTGAGCCCGCGCGAATACGCGCTGCTGGCGCTGCTGGTGCGAAACCGCGGCCGCGTGCTCACGCATCGGCAGTTGCTCACCGGCGTGTGGGGGACGGCGCACGCCGAGGATGTGCAATATCTGCGCGTCTATGTCGGGCAGATCCGCCAAAAACTCGGCACTGCGATCGGCGCTCTGATTCGCACCGAGCCCGGGATCGGCTACCGGCTGCTGGACGCGCTGCCCGACGGCGAAGGGTAGAGCTCCGCAGCGCCGGCGCCGAGCTTCACGCTGCCGTCGGGCTGCGGCACGCTCACCGGCGCGACGACGACCGGGGCGAGCCCTTCGCGTTTGCCGAGCCCGATCTGCGCGGCGGTTGCCGGGCTGAGATCGACGACCCGGCCTTGCACGTACGGACCGCGGTCCTCGACGCGAACCGTCGCCGTGCGTCCGGTTGCCAGGTTGGTCACGCGCGCCGTGGTGCCGAGCGGCAGGACCTTGCTCGCGGCAGCATTTGATTCCGGTCGGAATCGCCGGCGATCCGCCATGCGCCGGCCGTTGAACTGCCGGCCATAGAACGACGCCCTTCCGGCGATGCTTCGTCCCGAGCGGTCCTCCGCAACGGCACGGCCCGGCGGCATGGACGAGGGCGGCTGCTGCGCGAGGCGCCAAGCCTCCGTCGACGCGGCGTTGGGTGCCGGATCGTCGGCCAGTGCGCGCGCCCCGGTCGCACAGAGTGCGGCCAGCAATGCGGCGCCGATCATCCGTCCCGACCGATTCATGGCCGCCTCCCCGCTTCGCCGAGCATGCGACGTTGTTTTCGCCACAGAACGAACGCGTCGGCACGGCCTCGGTTCGCGGATCCGCGGAATGCGCGTCCGGGTGGAACATCCGGACAGATGATTCGGCGAATGCGCAAGTGGCATGATTCGGCGAATGTGCAAGCTGGCGGAGAGGGTGGGATTCGAACCCACGGTACCCGGTTAGGGCACAACGGTTTTCGAGACCGTCACCTTCGACCGCTCGGTCACCTCTCCCGGCCGTGTCATAGTCCAGGGCGCGCGCGGGCGCCAAGCGGGTTGGGCCCGGTGGGGTCCGGTCCCCGGCGCATTGACTTGCCGCCACCCGGGGCCTATCTCCCCCGCCTCCGGCCGGCCGAGATCGGCCAAACCACGGGATTTCCTGGCGATGTTCGCAGTGATCCGGACCGGCGGAAAGCAGTACCGCGTCACCCCCAACGCCGTGCTGAAGGTGGAGAAGCTGGAGGCCGAGCCGGGTACCACGGTCACCTTCACCGACGTGCTGGCGGTCGGCGAGCCGGGCGCGCTGACCCTGGGCAGCCCGGTCGCCGGGGCAACCGTGACCGCTTCGGTGATCGCCCAGGATCGCCTGGAGAAGGTGATCATCTTCAAGAAGCGCCGCCGGCAGAACAGCCGGCGCAAGAACGGCCATCGGCAGCACGTGACCGTGCTGCGCATCGGCGCGATCAACGCCGCCCCGCCCGGCGAGGCCTGAGGAGCATACGGCATGGCACACAAGAAGGCCGGCGGCTCGTCGCGCAACGGGCGCGACACCGAGGGCCGCCGCCTCGGCGTGAAGAAATTCGGTGGGGAGGCGGTGCTGGCCGGCAATATCATCGTCCGCCAGCGCGGCACGAAGATGCGGCCGGGCAGCAATGTCGGGCTGGGCCGCGATCACACGCTGTTCGCCCTGGTCGATGGAAACGTGCGGTTCGAGCGCAAGGCCGCAGGCCGCGTGCACGTCTCCGTGCAAAAGCGCCCGCCGGCGGCCGAATAGTCGCGCCGCCCCCGGATCATCGGCGTTTTGGCAGGGGTCGGCGCGAGCCGGCCCCTTTTCGTTGGTTCCTTCGGTTCGCCACGGGCCCATGAAATTCCTCGATGAGGCGAAAATTTTTCTGCGTTCCGGCGACGGCGGGGACGGGGTCGTCGCCTTCCGGCGCGAAAAATTCCTGGAATTCGGCGGCCCGGATGGCGGCAACGGCGGCCGCGGCGGCGATGTCGTGCTGCGGGCGGTCGCCAACCTGAACACGCTGATCGACTTCCGCTACACCCAGCATTTCCGGGCCAGGAAGGGCGGCAACGGGGCCGGCGCCGACCGCACCGGCGCCTCCGCTCCGCCGGTGGTCATCAAAGTGCCGGCGGGCACACAGGTGCTCGACGCTGACCGAAAATTGCTGCTGGCGGATCTCGATACCCCGGCCACGCAGGTCGTGCTGTGCCGCGGCGGGGACGGCGGCTTCGGCAACAGCCACTACAAATCCAGCACCAACCGCGCCCCCCGCCGCGCCGACAAGGGATTCCCGGGCGAGGAGCGCTGGGTCTGGCTGCGGCTGAAACTGATCGCCGATGCCGGGCTGATCGGACTGCCGAACGCCGGCAAGTCCACGTTTCTCGCCGCGGTCTCCGCGGCAAAGCCGAAGATCGCCGACTATCCTTTCACCACCCTGCACCCGCAGCTCGGCGTGGTCCGGCTTTCTGCGGCGGAAGAATTCGTGCTGGCCGACATCCCCGGCCTGATCGAGGGCGCGCATGAGGGGGCCGGGCTCGGCGACCGGTTCCTCGGTCATGTCGAGCGCTGCGCCGTGCTGCTGCACCTCGTTGATGGTGCCGCCGGCGACGTCGTGCGCGCCTGGCGGACGGTGCGCCAGGAGCTTGCCGCTTATGCCGGCGGCCTTGCCGAAAAGCCGGAACTGCTGGCCCTGAACAAGGCGGATTCGATGACGCCGCGCGAGGCGTCGGCGCGGCGCGCGGCACTCGCAAGGGCGGCGGCGCGACCGGTCGCGCTGATCTCCGGTGCCACCGGGGAAGGCGTCGCGCCGCTGCTGCGCACGCTGATGGACCGCGTCGGCGAGGCGCGGCGGGAGCGCGCGGCGTGAGTCCGTCGCTCGGCCAGGCCCGCCGTGTCGTTGTCAAAATCGGCAGCGCGATGGTGGTGGACGGGGCGGCCCCGCGCACCGCCTGGCTCGATACCGTCGCCGCCGATATCGCCGGCCTGCGCGCGCAGGGCATGGAGGCCATCATGGTCTCCTCCGGCGCGATTGCGTTGGCCCGGCACCGGCTCGGCCTCGCCGCCGGCCGGCTGCGGCTCGAGGAGAAGCAGGCGGCGGCCGCGGTCGGCCAGATCCGCCTGGCCCAGGCCTGGAGCGAGGCCCTCTCCGCGCACGGCCTGACCGCCGCGCAGCTGCTGCTGACGCTCGACGACACCGAGGACCGTCGCCGCTATCTCAATGCGCGTGCCACGTTGAGCACATTGTTGCAGCTCGGCTGCGTCCCCGTGATCAACGAGAATGACAGCATCGCGACGGCGGAAATCCGCTTCGGCGACAACGACCGCCTGGCCGCGCGGGTCGCCGAGATGATGCAGGCCGACCAGCTCGTGCTGCTCTCCGACATCGACGGGCTGTACACCGCCGATCCGCGGCGCGA
>JAFAYA010000130.1 GCA_019240635.1 Acidisphaera sp.
ATCAGCCAGGTGCCGTCCGGCGTGCGCACGGTGCCGACATGGCGGATCATCCAGTTGGCCAGCGGAATGCAGGCGAGAAAGCCGGCGAAGGCGAGCCAGCCGACCGGCCCGGCCGTCGGCCGCGGCATCGCTCAGCCCGCCAGGTACGAGGCGATCTCGACCAGGTTGCCGTCGGGATCGCGACAGTAGACCGAGCGCATCGGCCCGAGCGCGCCGGCCCGGCTGACCGGCCCCAGTTCGACGGCAACGCCGCAATCGCGCAGGTGCTCGACCACGTCCTCCGAGCCCATCGCGGCGATGAAGCAGAGATCGGCGCTGCCGGGCGCCGGGTTGGCGGCGGTCACCCAGGCGCGCGGGTCCGATCCGGCCGGGCGGAGATTGAGTTTCTGGCCGCCGAATTTCAGCGCGGTGCGGCGATCGGTCCCGAACTCCTCGCGCTCCATGCCGAGCACGCGCTGATACCAGGAGGCGGCGATTTCCACGTCGCGGCAGTTCAGGACGACGTGGTCGATCCGGTCGATGGTGAAGCGCATGGCCTGGTGGTCTCCGACAGATCAGGCAGCGCTGCCGGAATCGACGGCCGCCGCGGCTTGCGTCTGCAGCGCCGCTCCGAGCATCTGCTCGGCCTGCGCGAGCACGATGTCGGGCGTGATCTCGTGCATGCACCGGTGGTCGAACCGACATTCCTGCAGCCGGTCGAAGCCGCAGGGCGAGCACGGCACGGCGGCGACGATGGTGCGCGACGCCACCCCGCGCGGCCCCCATTCCTGCGGCAGGTGGCTGCCGGAATAGATCGCCAGCGTGCGCACGCCGCAGGCGGCGGCGAGGTGCGCGATGCCGGAGTTGTTGCAGATCACCAGGTCGGCCCGGCGCAGGATGTCCGGCAGCTCCGGCCACTTCGTCTTGCCCGAGAGGTCGATGATGCGGGGATCGCCGGCATTGCCCTGCGTGATGCGCGCGAGCCGGTCGGCCTGCGCCGGCGCACCGAGCAGCAGGATCCGGCGCTCGCCGGTCGCGAGCAGCCGCCCGGCCAGCGCGGCGTAGTTGTCGATCGGCCAGTCCCGCACGCTCGAATTGCTGATCGGTGCCAGGACGATGCGCTGCGCGCCTGGCGGGATGCGCCGCAGCTCCGCCTCCACCGCAGCGCCCGGCGGCACGCGGGCGGGCAGCATGTCGTCGGCGTAGAGCGCGCGGGTCCGTTCCTCGACGAGTTCGACGAGCATCGAGAGCTTCTCGCCGACATGCAGCTCCGCCGGGCGGAAGCGCGAGTGCACGCGCCGGACGTCGCCGTCGTTCAGCTGTTCGAGCCAGACGCCGATGAAGCGCAGCCGCGCCGCCGGCGCCCGGCCGCCGGTGTGGATGCGGAACTCGTAGCGCGAGCCGTTGCGCTCGGCGCTGAACTCGATCACCGACCGCGCCATGCCGATATGCCGCCGGCGCTTGAGCTGCCGGCGCACGACGAGCTCCTCGGCGTTGCGCACCACCTCGATCGTCACCGAGGCGCCGAGCAGGCAGGGGCCGCGCACCACCCGGAGGCCGAAGATGGCGCGATAGCGGCCGCGCGGCAGCTCGATGTCCGGCCCGTCCGTCAGATAAGTGTCGGTGAAGGAGAAGTCCGTCTCCTCGTAGAACGGAGCGACGATCGGCATGCGCGAGCGGAACCGGTCCGGCGGGATCAGCAGGCCGCGCTCGACGGTGCCGAACGGGTTGCTGCGCGTCTCCGGCTCGGGCGGCAGGATAACGTCGAGGAACGGGAAGCGGCCGCGCCCGCCGATGCCGCACTTCACCTCGGCGTCCACGTGCTCGAGCAGGTGGCGCGTGTCCTCGTCCACCCGCAGGTCGATCGCCAGGTCGTAGCGGCCGGCCGCGGCAGCACGGAAGCGGTCGAGCTCCTCGATCGGCCTGCAGTCCCAGGCGAGCACGTTCTCGGGGAAGAAGGTGTAGGTGCGGACCTCGTCGAACAGTCCGCTGTCGCGCGCTCCCGCGGCGTTCCACGGGCCGCAGACCAGGGCGATGTGATCGCGCGGAAAGGCGCGGCGCAGCCGCTCGAAGGCGGGCAGCGCGATGATGAAGTCGCCAAAATGGTCGAGCTTGACCACGAGGATGCGCCGGCGCGGGCGAGCGGGGGCGCCGAAATCGCGGACGACGATCTCCGCCTTCCGGCTCGGCTGGACGGGATGGGTCGGGAGGGACGCTCGCTTCATCGCACCCGGAGCAATGGCAGGCCGGCGTTCATCGCGCCAGTGCCCCCCGCCACCGGCGCCGCGTGCCGCTCATTCCTTCGGGGTAGGGCGGCGGCGGAACGCCTCCAGGCTGACCACCTGGGGCGCTGCCGAGGCCTCGGAACCGGGCACCACGGCCGTTGGCGGCGGTTCCGGCGCCGGCGGCTCCGGCTGCGCGGCCGGTTCGGCGGGCCGGAACCGCAGGCCGAAGCGGACTTGCGGATCGGCGAAGCCCGCCAGTGCCGCGAACGGGACCGTCAGCGTGCTCGGCACGCCGCCAAAGGAGAGCCCGACGCTGAACGCGCCGTGCGCCTCGTCCACCCTGAGATCCCAGAACTGATGCTGCAGCACGATCGTCATCTCCTGCGGGTACTGGGCCCGCAGGCGGGAGGGAACGACGACGCCGGGATGGCCGGTGCGGAAGGTCAGGAAGAAATGGTGGTCGCCGGGAAGGCCGGCCTCCGCCACCCGCTGCAATGCGCGCACCACCACCAGGCGCTGCGCCTCTTCCGCCCATTCATCGTACGGCAGCAGGCTCTCCGGCTGCCGCTCCTCCTTGTCGTCCATTCCGCTCCCACGAGCTAAGAACGAGGCCTCAGATAGCGACGCCGGCGCCACGGAAAAAGACCGCGGCCGGGCATCTTCCCGTGTGCGGAGGCCGCGAGAGAAGTGGGGGGCTTCTGTTGCCCGGTGCCCCCCGAACCGCGCTTATCGCTTATGCAGCGACAGCGAGCGCCTCATGATTGTCATTGGCACTTGTCATATGGCCCGATAACGGCGGAACCATGCCGAGCGAAAGATGGGTCTTTACCGCGCGTGTCGAGCCTGTTTCGCCCCCAAACCTGGGAAAAGTCCCAGACGGACTGGTGGAGGCGCCGGGTACTGCCCCCGGGTCCACAACGCTTATTCCACGCACCGTTTATCGCCATAGCCGGCAAGCCGGCGCAGGGAATATAGCGCATCGGCCCGCCGTTTTGAAGGAGCCCCCGCGCATGAGTCTCAGCGCCGACCAGCAGGCCGAGATCGAGGCGCAGCGTGCTACGCCTGCCCCGACCTTGCGCCCGACCGTCGCGGCGCTGGAGGCGATGCTGTTCCGCCCGCTCCCGGCACTCGACCACGGCTTCGTGCGGGTGATCGACTACATGGGCGACGACGCGGCGATCGTGCAGGCGGCGCGGGTCTCGTACGGCCGGGGAACCCGTCGGGTCAGCGAGGATGCCGGACTGATCCGCTACCTGATGCGCCACCGCCACACCACGCCGTTCGAGATGTGCGCGATCAAGTACCACGTAAAGCTGCCGATCTTCGTGGCGCGGCAATGGATCCGCCACCGCACCGCCAGCGTCAACGAATACTCCGCCCGCTACTCGATCCTCGATCGGGAGTTCTACCTGCCCGCCCCCGAGCACCTGGCCGCGCAGTCGAGCGCTAACCGGCAAGGCCGGGGGGAGGCGCTGGCCGGCGCCGAGGCGGCGGAGGTACTGGACCTGCTGCGCGAGGACGCCTCGCGCTGCCACGACCACTACGCGCGGATGCTGAACGAGGCGCCGCGCGACCCGGCGCGGCAGGGTCTGGCGCGGGAGCTGGCGCGGATGAACCTGACGCTCAACACCTACACCCAGTGGTATTGGAAGATCGACTTGCATAACTTGTTTCATTTCCTTGCGTTACGAGGCGACCCGCATGCCCAGTACGAGATCCGCGCCTATGCCGAAGTGCTGTCGCGGAGCGTGCAGGCCTGGGTGCCGCAGGCCTGGCAGGCGTTCCGCGACTACCGGCTCGATGCCGCCGTGCTGTCGGCACAGATGCTGGCCGTGGTGCGGCGCATGCTCGCCGGCGAGGTGGTCGGGCAGGCGGACAGCGGCCTCGGCCGGCGCGAATGGGCCGAGCTGGCGGCCGCGCTGGGGAGGCCCGCGGCATGATCGTCGTGTTCGGCTCGATCAACCTGGACCTGATCTTTCCGCTGGCGAGCCTGCCGACCGCCGGGCAGACGGTGCTGACCCCGACCGCCCGCATCGAGCCGGGCGGCAAGGGCGCCAACCAGGCGGTCGCGGCGGCCCGCGACGGCTCGAGTGTGGTCTTCGCCGGCGCGGTCGGCGCCGACCCGCTGGCCGGGCTCGCGCTCGCCGGGCTGGAGGCGGCAGGGATCGACCTCTCACGTGTCGAGCGGACTGAGGCGTACACCGGCTGCGCGGCGATCGCCGTGGACCGTGCGGGCCGCAACCACGTGATGGTCGCCGCGGGCGCCAACCTGCTGGCGCGGGCCGATCAGCTGGAGGACGCGCTGCTCGGCCCCGGCACCACCCTCGTGCTGCAGATGGAGACCGAGCCGCAGCAGACCGCGGCGCTGATCCTGCGCGCCCGGGCACGGGGCGCGCGCATCGTGCTGAACCTCGCGCCGGCCGCGGCGCTCGCACCGGAGGCGCTGCGCGTGATCGACCTGCTGGTGGCGAACCAGGAGGAGGGCGCCTGGCTCGGCACGCGGCTCGGCACCGGCGTCAACGCCGCCTCGCTGCAGCAGGCGCTCGGCGTCGGGGTGGTGCTGACGCTCGGCAGCGAAGGGGCGGAGGCGGCGACCGACGGCGGCCGGGTGCGCATCGAGGCCGAGCGCGTGGACGTGCTCGACACGACCGCGGCGGGGGACTGCTTCACCGGCGTGCTTGCCGCCTCGCTGGATCGCGGGCTGACAGTGGAGGCGGGCATCCGCCGCGCCAACCGCGCCGCAGCACTCTGCTGCACCCGCCCGGGGACCCAGGGCAGCCTGCCGACCGGTGCCGAGACCGACGCGTTCTAGTGGTGCGATCGATGCAGATGGCTCCCTCATATCGCGGCACTCGCAGCAAGGCCGGTGCGGCCATCTGCGTCGTGAATCGCACCACCAGAGACTCGGCAGGTGGGCCGATTCACGCTGCAGTCGGGAACCGACTGCAGCGATCGGACCACTAGACTAGGTCAGCGAATCTCCGGCTGTGACGCGCAGCCATTCGGACGCAAAATTGGCGTAGTTGCTGAAGGTCAGCTCATCCTGCTTCAGGTGAAACGCTTCGGCGATCGCCGGCAACTCCGCAGTGAACTGAGAAAAGCGCGCCGCTATCCTCGCCCCGCCGGGCAGCAGCTTCCCGCCCGTGACCGTGCTCAGCCAATCGCGCACGATGCCGATCAGCTTTCCAGTCTTGCCGTCGTGGGAGGACACATCCTGGCCGGCTATGTCCGATATGAATTTTTGGTAGCGGTACGGCTCCCGGTCGAGCACGAGACAGCTCTTGTTCCTGTGCCTGCCGGCTCCGAAGCGCTGCGCGCCGAGAAAAATGCCCAGCTCGAAAGGCATATTGAAACGAGGTAGGCCATTCTGGCGATCCAGTTCAGTCCGAGAAATATCGTGGATCCCGTAGCGGCAGCCTTCGATCAGCTTCATGATCTTGTCGATGCGCACCTGGCCGGAATCGTAGATCTGCTTGGCGCAGCGCGGGTCGAAGCCGCAATCGAGCGCCGAGAAGACGATAGCGTCGAAGAGCGGCTGATAGCTCTCATCGAAACGGCAGTTGATGAACACGCCGACGTCGTAGGCCGACTGCTCGAGGCCGGCGCGCTCAGCCCTGGTGCTGGACTTCGCGCTTGGCGGCGAGCGCACGGACAACTTTCCTAATCTGCGCCCGCGTGATCCCGCCGGTCGGCTTGACCGAAGGCGTGCGGATACGGTCTGCGGTCAAGGCAGAGTTGGCACCTCGTCTTGTCTTGGACCGCGCGTCCAAAGCCATGACTCCGACCCCGATGTTCAGCGAGACCGCCCGATTGCTGCCTCGCAATCTAGTTACGGGCCGCCTGTCTGGGAAGCCCGCTCGCGGGTGCGCCAGCGGGCCACGTCGGCCAGTTCCGGCGTGCGGCGCGGCGCGGCGAACGGGCCGGTCAGCCGCAGCCCGACCTCCGGAGCGTCCGGAACGGCGGCGCGCAGCAGCGCGTGCAGATCGAAGGCGGCACCCGGCAGGTCGATGCTGCCGCTCAGCGTCGTCGTGCCGTCCGGACCCGACAGGCGCGCTTCGTCGAAGCCCAGGATGCCGCGGGCGACGCTCATCCCGACCTCCAGCCGATCGAAGCCGCTGGTCCCGCCGGCCAGCGCCGCGGCCAGTGCGTCGTCTGCCGCGGATTGCCGCAAATCCTCGCGCAACCCGCTCATATTGAAGCCATCGATGGCGCCGCTCCGGCCGCTGATATGCAGCGCGCCGCCGAGCGTCGCCAGCATCGCCGCAGGACTGTGGCCGCTCGCCTGGAGCGCGGCGCTGCCGTCCAGCACACCGGCGCTGACGTCGAGCGGCAGGTCGAAGATCGGGCCGCCCAGGCTCGCGGCGCGCAGCTCCGCCTGCACCGAGAGCGTGGGCGGCTCGGCCGGGCCATCCAGCCGCGCCGAGCCGGTGAGCGCCCCGCCGCCGAGGCGGGCCGCGAGCCCGTCGAGCGCGAGCACGCCGCCGTCCAGCGTCACCGTCGCCGTTGCCTGGTCGAACGCCGGCGCAAGCTCCGAAAGAACGTGCGCCGCCTGCACGCGCAGGGCGCCGCGCCAGCCTCGCAGCGCGCCAAGCGGCAGCGGATCGGGCGAGCGCAGCGCCAGCCCGGGCAGTGGCAGCGTGTCTGCGGTCAGAGCGCCGGTGAGCTGGGGCTCGGGCCCGCCGGCGTCCAGTGCGAGCTTGCCGGTCGCGTGCAGCGCGCCCGCAGTCAGGTCGAAACTGTCTGCGTTCACGCGTCGCCCGCCGCCGGCCAGCTGGCTGATCAGCGAGAGCGAGCCGTCGCCGATCCAGGCCTGCGGATCGGCCAGGCCCAGCGCCTGCAGCAGGCGCGGCGCGCCGGGATGGCGCAGCGTCAGCGGGCCCGACCAGGTGCCGGCCGGCAGGTTCACGGTCGGCGTGGCCTCCAGCCGGGCGTCGCCGAAGTCCAGCCCGATGCGCAGGCCGAGCGCTTCGGGCGGCCCGGCCGCCTCGACGCGCAGGCGCGCCGGCGCGTGCCAAAACACAGCCGGCAGACGCGAGGCGGGCAGCAGTGCGGCGACAGGGGAGGCGTCGCCGGCCGTCAGCTCGAGCCGGCCGTCGCTGATGCGCCCGTCTTCGGCCACGCTGCCGGACAGCTCGGCATGCACCCCTCCGCCGGCATTTCCACCGGCGCCGGCGCCTGAACGTTGGCCGGCTCCGCCCAGTACGGACCCGGCGAGCCGGCGCAGGGTGAGCGCCCCACGCGCGGCGACGGCGTCCACCGACAAATCCTCGATCGTCACGCCGCGCGCCTGGGCCCTGCGCACCTGGACCTGCAGATCGGCGTCGAACGGCGCGAGCAGGCGCGAGGCATCCGCCGGTCCTGGCAGCGTCGCGGGCAGCCAGGGATCCAGGTCCAGCCGGTCCATCGCCAACCCGGCGGCGATCGCGATGCGGGCGCCGAATGCGACCGACAGCGTGCCGGACAGCGGGTTTCCGTCAGCCTCGCCGGTGAGGCCGGCCAGCGCCACCCGATCGGGATCGGCGAACGCCGTCGCGGTCAGCGCGGCGCTGCGCAGCACGCCCGCCGGCAGTTCCTCCAGCGGCTGGACGCCGGACGTGGCGAGCCAGTGCAGCGTGGTGCGCAGGTCCGGCGCGGCGAGCCTGGCCGATCCCTCGAAGTGCGGCTTGCGGTCGCGGGTGGCGAGCGTGATGCGGCCGGTCAGGTGCAGGCTGGCGTCACCGGGCAGGACGGCGCCGGCCTCGCGAATTTCGGCGACGCCCTGCCGGAAGTCGAAGGCGGCGCGCACCCGGCGCAGCAGGCCGCCGTGGAGCTGTGCCGCCTCGGCAGAGAGGTCGAGCCCGACCGGGTAGGCGGCGGCGCCGCGCAGCAGCACCGGCAGCCACGCGTCCAGATCGAGCCGGCTGCTGGCGAGCGCCACGTCGAGCCGCGGCGCCGGAGCGACCCGCAGCGCCACCGCGCCGCGCGCCGGCGAGCCGCCGATCTGGATCGTCAGGTCGTCGGCCGCGGCCAAGCCGGCGGCCAGGGTCAGGCGCCCCTCGGCGCGGAACGGCAAGGGCGGCGCGGGCAGCAGCTGCGACAGATCGGGGCCGCGCGCGGCGATGCGCCCGGCGAGCGCGCCGTCCGCGGCGAGCCGACCGCTGAACGTAGCCCCCATGCCCTGGGTCGGCCCCTGTCCGTCCAGGCTCATGTCGAGTCCCGCCGCCCCGTCCGACCCCGCCCCGGTCAGCCGGCCGGTGAAACGCCAGGGCCGGCCGGAAAACATGGCGGTGCCGGCGGCCGCATAGCCCCCGGAATCGCTGCCCGCGGAGAGGACGGCCTCGATGCCGCTGAAGCTGACGCCGCCGACCGAAAGCCGGCCGTCCTCGATGTGCGCCGACAGCGACGCCAGCCAGTCCGGCCGGCGGACCAGTGCGGCCGGCGCCATCGGCCAGGGCAGCCGCACGTCCGGCCGGTGCAGCACCAGCTCGCGGGCGTCGATCCGGCCGCTGAGCAGCGGGCCCAGTGCGACGCGCAGGCGCAGCGACTGCGCCGTCATCGCCACCCCGTCCCCGGCATCCGCCACCGCGACCCGCGCGGCGGTGAGCACGACCCGCGGCAGCAGCGTCAGCGTGACCGGTCCCTCGATGCTCACCGGCCTGCCCAGCTCGGCGGAGGCCAGGCTGGCGATGCTGTCGCGATAGCGGTTCCAATCGAGCACGCCCGGCAGCAGCCAGACGGCGCCGACCGCCAGCGCGAGCAGCGCCAGGAAGCCGCCCAGCAGGATGCGGGCGATGCGCGCCATCAAGCCGCGCCGTAGCCGCCGCCGCCGGGAGTTTCGATGACGAACACATCGCCGGGGGTCAGCTCGGCCCGGCTGGTGCCGGCGAGGATCTCATGCCGGCCGTCCGCGCGCTCGACCCACTGCCGGCCGGCGGCGCCGGGCTCGCCACCAGCCAGGCCGAACGGCGGCTCGATCCGGCGGGAGGCGACGATTACCGAGGTCATCGGCGCCAGGAAGCGGATGCGCCGCACCGCGCCGTCGCCGCCGCGGAACCGGCCGCGACCGCCCGAGCCGCGGCGGATCGCGAATTCTTCGAGCCGCACCGGATAGCGCAGCTCCAGCACCTCCGGGTCGGTCATCCGCGTGTTCGTCATGTGCGTCTGCACCGCCGAGGTGCCGTGAAAGCCCGGGCCGGCGCCGGTACCGCCGCAGATCGTCTCGTAGTATTGGCGCCGGGCATCGCCGAACAGAAAATTGTTCATCGTCGCCTGGCTGCAGGCCATGCTGCCGAGCGCGCCGAACAGCGCGTTGACCACCGCCTGCGAGACTTCCGTGTTGCCGGCGACCACCGCGGCGCCAGGGGCGGGGGCGAGGAAGCTGCCGGGCGGCACGAGGATGCGGATCGGCACGAGGCAGCCGTCGTTGAGCGGGATGTCGTCGGCGACGAGACAGCGGAAGGCGTAGAGCACGGCCGCCCGGGACACCGGCGGCGGCGCGTTGAAGTTGCTCTCGCGGCGCTGCTCTCCGGTGCCGGTGAAGTCGATGGTCACCGCGCGGGATTGGCGATCCACCGACACGGCGACGCGAAGTGGTGCCCCGTCGTCCATGACATAATCGAAGGTGCCGTCGCCGATGCGGTCGATCACCCGGCGCACGCTCTCTTCGGCGTTGTCCATGACGTGGCGCATGTAGGCGCGCACGACGTCCCAGCCGTATTGCGCGACCACGCGGCCGAGCTCCTGCACGCCCTTCTCGTTGGCCGCGACCTGCGCCTTGATGTCGGCGACGTTGACGTCCGGGCTGCGCGCCGGATAGCGCGCCGCGGCGAGCAGGTCGCGGAACGGCTTCTCGCGGAACGTGCCGCCATCGACCAGCAGGAAGTCGTCGATCACCACGCCTTCCTCCTCGAGCGCGCGCGAAGCGGGCGGGGTGGAGCCCGGGGTGATGCCGCCGATATCGGCGTGGTGGCCGCGGCTGCCGACGAAGAAACGGATGTCGCCGCCGGCTTCGTCGAACACCGGCGTGATGACGGTGATATCCGGCAGATGCGTGCCGCCGTTGAAGGGATTGTTGAGGGCGACGACGTCGCCCGGCTTCAACTGCCCGCGCCGGTGGCGCAGCACGGTTCGCACGCTCTCGCCCATCGCGCCGAGATGCACCGGAACATGCGGCGCATTGGCGACCAGGTTGCCCTCGGCATCGAATATGGCGCAGGAAAAATCGAGCCGCTCCTTGATGTTGACGCTCATCGCCGTGTTTTGCAGCACCGCCCCGGTCTGCTCGGCGACGTTCATGAACAGGTTGTTGAACAGTTCCAGCAGCACGGGGTCGGCGCGCGCCGCGTCGGCGGCGACCCGGCCGGCGCGCGGCTCGGCGCGTCGCAGCAGCATGTGGTCGCGCGCGGTGATCTCGGCGGTCCAGGCCGGCTCGACGACCGTGGTGGCGTTGGCCTCGCGGATTAGCGCCGGGCCGGCGACGGTGTGGCCGGCGCCGAGCTGGCTGCGCTCGAACACCGGGGCCGCGTGGGCGCCACCGCCACTCCAGATCTCGACGCGGTCGACCGGCTCCGGCCGGCTGCCGGCCGGCGGCAGCAGCGCGGCGTGCACGGGCTCGCCGGATGCCACGCCTTCCACGACGACCGCCTCGACCATCAGTCGACGCTCGGGGCTGGCAAAGCCGAAGCGCGCCCGGTGCGCGCGGGTGAAGGCCTCGCGCACGGCCGCCAGCGGGCCGAGCGGCACCGGCAGCGCCGCCTCGGTCCCGGCGTAGCGGAGATGCAGGCGGGTGAGCAGGCGGACGCGCGCCGCGTCGCCCTCCGCCAGGTCGAGCCGGGACAGGTCGACGCCCTGCTCGCGCAAGCCCTGCTTCACCGAGGCGCCGAGCCGGTCGATCACGGCGCCGAGGCCGGCGAGCGCCGCCGCGTCGAGCTGCACTTCCACCGCCTGCTCGCGCATCACGACCTGGTCGGCCAGCCCCATCCCGTAGGCGGAGAGCACGCCGGCATACGGGTGGATGAACACCGTCTCCATGCCGAGCTCGTCGGCGACGAGGCAGGCGTGCTGGCCGCCGGCGCCGCCGAAGCACTGCAGCGCGAAGCGCGCGGGGTCGTAGCCCTTCTGAACCGAGACCTGCTTGATGGCGTTCGCC
This sequence comes from Acidisphaera sp., assembly GCA_019240635.1. Taxonomy (GTDB): domain Bacteria; phylum Pseudomonadota; class Alphaproteobacteria; order Acetobacterales; family Acetobacteraceae; genus JAFAYA01. The sequence continues at coordinate 11,332 of JAFAYA010000130.1, forward strand.
ATGTTGGCGACCGCGATGCGCAGGAAGCCCTCGGCGACGTCGCGCGGATCGCGGCGCGCCGGCGGGACGGAGCGCCCGTTCGGCTCGCCGGCCGCTGCGGCGATTTTGGCCGCGAGTTCGGCGAAGCGGGCCTGCACTGTTGCCGCGTCGAGCGGCTGGTCGGCCTCGGGGCCGAAGATCGCCGGGAAGTGGGCGGGCTGGATTTTTCCGACGCAGACATTGGCGTCGGTGACGGTGAGCGGGCCACCGCGCCGATAGCAGGCAGGGCCGGGGTCGGCGCCGGCCGAGTCCGGGCCGACGCGCATGCGCGCGCCGTCGAAGCCGAGGATCGAGCCGCCGCCCGCCGCCACGGTGTTGATCGCCATCATCGGCGCACGCATCCGCACCCCAGCCACCTCGGTCTCGTAGCTGCGCTCGAACGCGCCGTCGTAGAGCGCGACATCGGTCGACGTGCCGCCCATGTCGAAGCTGATGATGCGCTCGAGCCCGGCCAGCGCCGCGGTGCGCGCGGCGCCGACGATGCCGCCGGCCGGCCCCGACAGGATCGCGTCCTTGCCCTGGAAGTGCCGCGCCTCGGCCAGCCCGCCGTTCGACTGCATGAAGAAGAGGCGGGTGCCGGCCAGCTCGGCCGCCACCTGCTCGACGTAGCGGCGCAGGATCGGCGAAAGATAGGCATCGACCACCGTGGTGTCGCCGCGCGGCACGAGGCGCAGCAGCGGGCTGACTTCGTGGCTCGCCGAGACCTGGGCGAACCCGGCCGCGCGGGCCAGCGCCGCCACCCGGCGCTCATGGTCGGGGTATTTCCAGGCGTGCATCAGCACGATCGCGCAGGCCGCCAGGCCGCGCTGCCGGGCGGCGCGCAGCGCGGCACGCGCCGCCGCCTCGTCCGGCGGCTCGATCTCCTCGCCGTCCACGCCGACCCGGCCGGCGATCTCCACCACCTCCTCGTAGAGCATGGCGGGAAGCTCGATCTTCAGGTCGAACAGGCGCGGCCGCGCCTGCGTGCCGATGCGCAGCGCGTCGGCGAAGCCGCGGTTGACTACCAGCAGGGTCCGCTCGCCGCGCCGCTGCAGCAGCGCGTTCGTCGCGACCGTCGTGCCCATCTTCACCGCCTCGATCGTGCCGGGCGGGATCGGCGCATCCAGCGGCAGCCCGAGCATGGTCTGCATGCCGGCGATGGCGGCGTCGCGGTAGCGGCCGGGGTTCTCGCTCAGCAGCTTGCGGGTGGAGAGCCGGCCGGCCGGATCACGCGCGACGATGTCGGTGAACGTGCCGCCGCGATCGATCCAGAACTGCCAGCCTGCCATGGGCGACGGTGATCCTCGCCGGAGCGGCCCCGCCCGGCGCGCGAAGAATGGTGGGGTAGCACCGGAGCGGCAAGGCCGGCGCATTGCTTTGCCGGCACCGGGCGGGTGATGTAGAGGCTTGGCGCGATGGGCTACTGGGGCAAGATCATCGGCGGCTTCGCCGGGTTCGCGATGGGCGGGCCGTTCGGGGCGGTGCTCGGCGCGGCACTCGGCCACGCCGCCGACAGCGGCGTCATGCAAGGCGGAGCCTTCAGCAGTGGAGGCTTTCCGTTCGGCAGCACGTCGTTCGGCGGCTTTGCCCCGGCCCGGCTCGCCGCCATGCTCGGCGGGCGCGACCAGCTGTTCGCGATGGGGGTGGTCGTGCTGTCGGCCAAGCTCGCCAAGTGCGACGGGCCGGTGAAGCGGGCGGAGATCGACGCTTTCAAGCGCCACTTCCGCATTCCGCCGGAGTCGGTGCGCGACGTCGGCCGGCTGTTCGACCAGGCGCGGGACAGCCCGGAGGGCTACGAGGACTACGCCCGCCAGCTCGGGGAGGCGTTCTCGGACAATCTCGGCATGCTCGAGGACGTGCTGGTCGCGCTGTTCGCGATCGCCCGGGCGGACGGGCCAGCCAACCAGCGGGAGATGGAGTTTTTGGGCCGGGTGCACCGGGCCTTCGGGCTCGACCGCGTCGCCTGGGAGCACGCGCGCGGCGGTGCGGCGCGCGAGCGGGCCAGCGACGGGCCGGACGCCTACGCCGTGCTCGGGCTGGCGCGCTCGGCGAGCAACGAGGAAATCCGGCTCGCCTGGCGCAAGCTGATGCGCGAGAACCACCCCGACAGCCTGGCGGCGCGGGGGGTCCCCCCGGAGTTCATCGCCCGCGCCGGCGACAAGGTGGCGCGCATCAACGCCGCCTGGGACCGCATCAAGCGCGAGAGAGGTCTGTGACGCTCCGGGTTCGGGAGCTGCCGAGCCCCAACCAGGACGACCGGCCGCCCGGCACGCCGATCGACATGATCGTGCTGCACTACACTGGCATGCAGACGGCCCGGGCGGCGATCGATCGGCTGCGCGATCCGGAGGCGAAGGTCTCCTCGCACTACGTCGTTGAGGAGGACGGCACGGTCTGGCGGCTGGTCGAGGAGCAGCGGCGGGCGTTCCACGCCGGCGTCTCCTTCTGGCGCGGCATGACCGAACTGAACGGCCGCTCGATCGGCATCGAGATCGTCAATCCCGGGCACGAGTGGGGCTACCGGCACTTTCCGGTCCTGCAGCTTGCGGCGACCTGCGATCTCTGCCTCGCCATCCTGTCGCGCCACGCCGTGCCGGCGCGCAACATCGTCGGCCACAGCGACGTGGCTCCCGATCGCAAGCAGGACCCCGGCGAGCTGTTCGACTGGGAAGGGTTTGCGCGCAACGGCGTCGGCCTGTGGCCGTCCGGCGTGGCCGATCTCGGCACCACCGGCGCGGTGCGCGACGCCGCCTCGCTCAGCGACGTGCGCGCGGCGCTCGGCCGCATCGGCTACCGTGTGGCGCGGCAGGGCGCGCTCGACCCGGCGCTCTCGAGCGTGCTGCGCGCCTTCCAGCGGCACTGGCGGCCGGAGGCGGTGACCGGCCAGGCCGACGCCGGCACGCTCGCCCGCCTGCTCGCGGTGGCGCGCGCGGTCGGCGAGACGTGATGCATTAACCAATCTCGTCTTCACTCATCAAACGCGCGCCGTGCCGCGGCCATGGCTGCCCGGGTGATAAGGGCCTATGCGCGCTTGCCGATGTGACTCGGGTTCTTGAAGATTGGTGATCTTGCGGAGAAGAGCGAATCGGCTGATGAACATGAACGGCGCCCCCGACCTCGCGAGAGACCTTCTGGCCGCAGGTAAGGGCGACGCGTACGCATGCATCCTGGCCGATCCGCCCTGGCAGTTCATCAACCGCACGGGGAAGATGGCGCCGGAGCACAAGCGCCTGAGCCGCTACGGTACCATGCACGTCGCCGCGATCGCCGCGCTGCCGGTGGCGAGGATCAGCGCACCAACCTCCCACCTTTATCTGTGGGTACCCAATGCCCTGCTGCCCGAAGGCTTGCGGGTCATGCAGGCGTGGGGGTTCAGCTACAAGTCGAATCTGGTGTGGCACAAGCTCCGCAAGGACGGGGGCAGCGACGGGCGCGGCGTCGGCTTCTATTTCCGCAACGTGACCGAGCTGGTGCTGTTCGGCGTCCGCGGCAAGAACGCGCGAACCTTGAAGCCGGGCCGAACGCAGGTGAACTATCTCGGGACCCGCAAACGCGAGCACTCGCGCAAGCCGGATGAGCTGTATGGCCTTATAGAGGCATGCAGTCCGGGACCGCGCATCGAGCTGTTCGCGCGCGGTGCGCGTCCAGGCTGGACCGCATGGGGAGATCAAGCGGCCGAAGAGTACGAACCGACCTGGAAGACCTACCGGCACAACAGCGCCGCCGAACGCCGACGCGACCCGGTTCTGCCTTTTCTGGCCGAGTAGCCTACCCCTCCGGGTCCTCTTCGTCCTCGTCATCGGACGCCGGGAGGCCGCGCCTCTTCGCCGCCGTTTTCGCAGCCTTCTCCGCCACGACACGCTGCTTAAGCGCCGCAAGAGCTTCGGGGCCGTCGTCCTCAAAGTTGAGCGGCTTGATGGCAAAGGTCAGCACGGGACAGCCTCCGCCTCCGCCGCCTTCGATCTTGGGCCACAGCTTTTCATGGTGCGTCGTGGCCTTTCCATAGGAGGCGCCTTTGCCGAGCTGCTGGAATAGCCGTTGCAGCTCCCAGGAGCGCGTGACGATGATACCGACCTGTATGGCCCGCAGGTCGAACAGCAGGCGGAAGTTGTTGAGATCCCGATCAAAGAATGGGTCTTTATTGTTCCACTCCATCTCGACCGCGACGCCGTTTTTGAAACAATCGACGGCGTGGGTAGGGCTCTCAATGGTCTGTTCATCGACGGTGATGGACGTGGCAAAATCCTTCTCTTCCCAGCCTTTTGCATAGAGAGCTTCATCGATACGCCGACTGACGAGCGAGCGATTGCCCCCTCCCACCAGCACTTCCGATCAACAGGCGAAAGCCGCGCAACACCTCCTGCACATCATCCCACTCGGCGGGGCAAGCGGTAGCGAGCACCCCGGCGGCGTTGCGCCATTCCTTGACGTGATAGCGCCCGCGGAGATCGGCAGGGACAAGGTGCAGCGTGGACATAACGGCAATCATGGGCGTCTTTGCCGAGTCAGGAAGAGCGGCGCGCCGCAGCACACCTTCACAGGGCCCAGCCAGATTCACGCTGGTCCCTGCCGAAAGCCATTGACGCCGATGAAGGCGGGCGCTTCAACCGCCGGGCCAGACGGCCGGACGGCCGCCGGTTCCGCCGCGTCCGCGCGGCGGCGCCGGAGGAAAGTCCGGGCTCCACGGGAATGCGGTGCCGGATAACGTCCGGCGGGGGCGACCCCAGGGAAAGTGCCACAGAAAACAAACCGCCCGACCGGCCCTCGCCTTCGCGCAAGGACCTGACGGGCAAGGGTGAAACGGTGCGGCAAGAGCGCACCGCGCCCGCGGCAACGCAGGCGGCAGGGTAAACCCCACCGGGAGCAAGACCGAATAGGGACGGCAGACTCCTGCGCCGCAGGGATCAGGGGCATTCCCGCCCCGCCGTCCGGGTTGGTCGCGCGAGGCGCGCCGCGAGGCGCGTCCCAGAGGAATGGCCGTCCCGCGCGGTTCGCCGTGCGGACAGAACCCGGCTTACAGGCCGTCTGGCGCCTTTGCCTCGGACCTTTGCGCACAGGAACAAAATGCGAATACTTGGTTAACCCAACAACGCCGCCCCGTTCGTCCGTGGGGTGACCTGCCGGCCTGTGTCCCAATCACCATAGCGCTCGGACAAAGCAAGAACACTGGCGCCGCCGCATAGTAACGGCGGCAAATCCCTTTGACGCCCATATGGGCCCATGATATCCCACGCCTTCCCAGACGGCGAAACCGTCCGGAACCGGGCTCTCTCGGGACGCACCGATTTCGGCGCACCCCGCCGCCCGGCTGATGTCGGGACCCGCACGGGCCGCAAGCCCGGTGCCGCGAGGGAGGGGCCTTTCTCCGGGGATGACCCACTTCCTTGGCACCCACCACAACCGGCTGGACGCCAAGGGACGGGTCTCGGTCCCGGCACCGTTCCGCGCCGCGCTGCGCGTCAACGGCGATGCCAGCCTGATCCTGCGCCCCTCGCACAAGCATCCCTGTATCGAAGCGTGGCCGGCGGCGATCTTCCGGCAATTGGCGACTCCGCTGGAACGGTTAGACCTGTTCTCCGAAGCGCACGACGATCTCGCCGCCACGGTGTACGCGGACGCCTGGCCCGTGGACACCGACAAGGAGGGACGCATCATCCTGCCGGAGACGCTCGCCGTCCACGCGCGGCTTGCCGAGAACGTGGTGTTCATGGGCCTCGGCCTGATCTTCCAGATTTGGGAGCCGGCAGCGGCGGAGCGACGCCGCGCCGAGGCGCGCGAGCGGGCACGGGCCGGCGGCTTCACGCTGCCGGGCGCGGCGGCATGACCGGCCCCGCCCCCCTGAAGCACGTCCCGGTGATGCTGGCCGAGATGCTCGACGCGCTGGCGCCGCGCCCGGGCGGGCGCTACCTGGACGGCACGTTCGGCGGCGGCGGCTACGCCGAGGCGATCCTGACGCGCGGCGACGACCCGGCCGATCCCTGCATCCTCTACGCGCTCGACCGTGATCCCGCGGCGATCGCCCGCGGCGCAGCGCTCGCCGCTCGCTTCCCCGGCCGGCTGCACCTGATCGAGGGAAGTCTTGGCGCCATGCTGAGCCTGCTCGCGGCCTGGCAGGTGACGGCGCTGGACGGGGTGGTGCTCGATCTCGGGGTTTCGTCCTTTCAGCTCGACGACCCAGCGCGCGGCTTCAGCTTCCGCACCGACGGCCCGCTCGACATGCGCTTGGGACGCGCCGGGCCGACCGCTGCGGAGCTCGTGAACGCGCTGCCGGAGGCGGAGCTGGCGGACATGCTGTTCGCCTTCGGCGAGGAGCGCCGCTCGCGCGCCGTGGCGCGCGCGATCGTCGTCGCGCGCCGCCGCGCGCCGATCGCCACCACCGGGCAACTCGCGGCGATCGTGCGCGCGGTGGTGCCGCCCGACCGCTCGGGCATCGACCCGGCGACGCGCAGCTTCCAGGCGCTGCGCATCCGCGTGAACGACGAGCTGGGCGAGGTCGCGCGCGGCCTCGAGCAGGCCGGCCGGCTGCTGCGGCCCGGCGGACGGCTGGTGGTGGTCGCCTTCCACTCGCTGGAGGACCGCATCGTCAAGCGCTTCATGACCGAGGCGGCCGGCCGGGCGCCGGCGCCCTCGCGCCACGATCCCCGGGGCCTGGCGCGGCGGGCGCCGGCGCGGTTCCGGCTGGTCACCGCGCGCGCGCTGCGGCCGGGGGCGGCGGAATGCGCCGTCAACCCGCGGGCCCGCAGCGCGCGGCTGCGCGCCCTCGAACGGATGGCGCCGTGATCCGCCCCTTCACCTGCCTCTGCATGGTGCTCGCCGCGGTGTCCGGCCTCTATCTCTATCAGACCAAGCACCGCACCCGGATGCTCGACCGCGACATCGCCCGGACGTTGCAGGAGGCCGAGGCGATGCGGTCGCGCAGCGGCGTGTTGCGGGCGGAGTGGGAAGTGCTGAACCAGCCGGACCGGCTGGCCAGCCTGGCGAGCCAGTTCCTCGCGCTGAAACCGCTGGCGCCCAGCCAGTTCGTCGCGCTCGCCGATCTGGACCGGCGCCTGCCGGCGGTCCAGGCCGCGCCGCCGCCGGCCGATGCGACGGCGCCGGCATCCGGCGTGCCGGTCGCCAGCGCCGGGCCGGCGCCGGCCGGGTCCGATGCCGCACCGGTCGCCGATGCCGCGCCCGCCAAGCCGGCCCCCGCGCCGACTCCCGCCCCCGCGCCGGCCAGTGCGCCGATCCAGCTCGCGGTCGCCCACGCCCCGCCACGTCGGCCGGCGCCGCGCGGCGAGCCCGACGCCGGGGCGATCCCGTTCGCCGCGACGGTGGCGCCGCGGCCGCGGCCGCTCGTCACGTCAGCGCTGGCGATGGGCGGGCCGCGGCCCCTCGCCCCAGCGGTGCCGATGTTCGCGCCGATGCCGGTGGTCGCCTCGGCACTCGGCGGAGGCACACCGCGCCTCGCGCCGCCGGTGCCGGTGTTCAATCCCGCCGCCTCGCCGGCGGGCGGCCAATGACGCGCCGACCGATCGACGAGCGGCCGGACCCCGCGGGGGGGTGGACGCCCCCGGATCGGGGGCCCCAGGCGCCGCCGCCGGGCAGCGCGCCGGCGCGCACCTTCGGCGCCCCGCGCCATGCGGCGGTGCCGCGCATGGAGCACGTGCGCGTCACCGCCCCCGACCTCGCGCGTCGTGCCGCGATGGAACGGACGCGCGGGCGCCTGGTGTTCGCCGCCGCCTGCTTCGCCCTGCTGTTCGGCGGCGTCGCCGCCAAGCTGGCCGACGCCACCATCGTCCAGCCGATGCGGCCGCATGAGAGGCCGCTGCTGCTCCGCCTGCCCGACGACAGCGCGGACGCCCCGGCCGGGCCGCAGGCGATGCGCGCGATGATCGTCGATCGCCACAACGAGATCCTGGCGGTCTCCCTGCCCACCGCCGAGCTGTACGCCGATCCGCGCGAGATGATCGACACCGCGGAGGCTGCGCACCGGCTCAAGCTCGCCGTGCCGCGCCTGGACGAGGCGCAGATGCGCGAGCGCCTCGCCTCATCCCGGCAGTTCGTCTACCTGGCCCGCCGGCTGACGCCGCAGGAGGAGCTGACGATCAACGCGCTCGGCATTCCCGGCGTCTCCTTCCAGCCTTCGGCGGAGCGGCACTATCCGCTCGGCCGGGTCGCCGCGCACGTGCTGGGCGGCGCCGACGTGGACGGGCACGGCGTCGCCGGCGTCGAACGGTTCTTCGACGAGCGGCTGCGCGACCAGGCCGCGCCGCTGCGGCTCTCGCTCGACGTGCGGGTGCAGGCGGTGGTGCGCGACGAACTGGCGACGGTGATGGACGAGTTCCACGCGATCGGCGCCTGCGGCATCGTCATGGACGTGCGCACGGGCGAGGTGCTGACGATGGTCAGCCTGCCCGACTACGACGCCAACCAGTTCGGCGAGGCGCCACCCGAGGATCGCTTCAACCGCGCGGTCACCGGCATGTATGAGCCGGGCAGCACGTTCAAGCTGCAGACCGCGGCGATGGCGCTGGACTCCGGTGCCGCACAGATCTGGAACGAGTTCGACGCGTCGCACGACATCAAGGTCGGCCGCTTCACGATCAGCGACTTCGAGGGCAAGCACCGCTGGCTGTTTCTGCCGGAGGTGCTGGCCTACTCGTCCAATCTCGGCGCCGCGCACATCGCGCTGACGGTCGGCGCCGAGCGGCAGCGCGCCTGGCTCGACAGGATGGGCATGTTCCGGCGCGTCGGCATCCAGCTGCCGGAAGCCGGCCTGCCGATCGTCCCGTCGGTCGCCAGCTGGCGCGAGCTGGTCACGATGACGGTGGGCTTCGGCCATGGCATCGCCGTCTCGCCGCTGCACGTGGTGCGCGGCACCGCGGCGGTGGCCAATGGCGGCATCCGGCTGCGCCCGACGATCCTCGCGACGCAAGCGGATGCGCCGCCGATCGACGGCGTGCGGGTGATGCAGCAATCCACCTCGGACACGCTGCGCAAGCTGATGCGCCTGGTCGTCACAAACGGCTACGGCAAGCCGGCCGACGTGCCTGGCTACTTCGTCGGCGGCAAGACCGGGACAGCCGAGAAGGTCGGCGCGCACGGCTACAAGAAACACAGCAATGTCAGCGCGTTCGTCAGCATCTTTCCGATGAACGCGCCGCACTACGCGGTCTACATGATGCTGGACGAGCCGCACGGGAATGCCAGCACCGGCGGCTTCTCGACCGCCGGGGCGGTCGCCGCCCCGGCCGCCGGGCGGGTGATCGCGCGCATCGCGCCGATGCTCGGCGTGATGCCGCAGACCGACGACGCCGCCGCGATCCAGGCGTCGCTCGCGATCCCGCTGCAGCCCGCCCGGCCGGCCGGCGCGCACGGCCCGGCGAGCCCGCCGGTCGCGGCGATGCCGCCGTTGCACGCCGAGCCGGGCGGCGCGCCGGCGTCGGTTTCGCGCGAACACCGCCAGCAGGCGGAGCAGTCCGGGGCGCCGGACGACACCGCGTCGCAAGTTGCGTCTCGGTGAGCTGATGGCCGCACTTCCCGTCATGGACCGCTGGCGCGAGGCGGCCGGCATCGAGGTCGCGGGCGTTACCGCCGACAGCCGGCACGTGGCGCCGGGCTGGCTTTTTGCGGCGTTGCCGGGTGCGCGGGCGGACGGCAGAAAATTCATCGGCGAGGCGGTGGCGCGCGGCGCCGCTGCGGTGCTGGCCCCGGAGGGTACCGGCTGGCCGGAGGGCGTGCCGCCGCGCCCGTTGCTGCACGACCCCGAACCGCGGCGGCGCCTCGCGCAGATCGCCGCGGCGCTCGCGGGCGCGCAGCCACGGATCGTCGTCGCGGTGACCGGCACGAACGGCAAGACCAGCACCGTCGAATTCTTGCGCCAGATCTGGACGTTGGCCGGGCGGCCGGCGGCGAGCCTCGGCACGCTCGGCCTGATCGCCCCGAGTTTCTCCGCCGGGCCTCCGCCCGGGCTGACGACGCCCGATCCCATCGCGCTCGCCGAAAAGCTCGCGGCGCTGGCGCGCGCCGGCGTGCAGCACGCAGCACTCGAAGCGTCTTCGCACGGCCTCGATCAGTTCCGGTTGGACGGCGTGCGCTTTTCCGCCGCCGCCTTCACCAACCTGACGCGCGACCATCTGGACTATCACGGCACGGAGCAGGCGTACCGGCAGGCGAAGCTGCGCCTGTTCGCCGAGCTGCTGCCGGCCGGCGCCCCGGCGATCGTGCAGGCCGACATCGACCCGGCGACGCTCGATGCGCTGCGCGACATTGCCGGGCGGAAAAAACTCGCGCTGCGCAGCGTCGGCGAGCGGGGCGACGCGGTGCGCCTGCTGCGCGTGGTGCCGCGGCCGGACGGGCAGGTGCTGGAGATCGAGGCCGCGGCGGCGCGACGCACCGTGGCGCTCCCCCTGCCCGGCCGTTTCCAGGCCGACAACGCGCTGCTCGCGGCCGCGCTTGCCCAGGCGCTCGGCGAGGCGCAGGCCTTCGACCTGCTGTGGCGGCTGACCGGCGTACGCGGCCGCATGGAGCTGGCGGCGCGGCTGCCCAACGGCGCCGCCGCCTATGTGGACTACGCGCACACGCCGGACGCGCTGGAGCGGCTGCTGACCGCGCTGCGGCCGCACACCGAGGGGCGGCTGCACGTCGTGTTCGGCGCCGGCGGCGACCGCGACCGCGGCAAGCGGCCGCTGATGGGTGCGGCCGCCGCGCGCCTCGCCGACCGGGCGATCGTCACCGACGACAACCCGCGCAGCGAGGACCCGGCCGCCATCCGCGCCGCCGTGCGCGCCGCCTGCCCGGACGCGCTGGAGATCGGCGACCGCGCCGCGGCGATCGCGGCGGGGCTGGACGGGCTCGCCCCGGGCGATCTGCTGGTGGTCGCCGGCAAGGGGCACGAGCAGGGCCAGACGATCGGCGATACCACCATCCCGTTCGACGACGTCGCGGTGATCCGCCGCCTGCTCGGCAAGGGCTGAGCATGCTCTGGAGCGAGAGCCAGCTCGAGATCGCCTCCGGGGGCAGGCCGCAGCGGCGCTTCGCAGCCGCCGGCGTGTCGATCGACTCGCGCAGCCTGCGGCCGGGCGACCTGTTCGTCGCGCTGCGCGGCGAGCACGGCGACGGCCACGACCACGTGGCCGCGGCGCTGAAGCAGGGCGCGGCCGGCGCCATGGTGCACCGGGACGTCCCGGACCTGGCGCCGGATGCGCCGCTGCTGCGCGTCGCCGACACGCTGGCCGCCCTCGGCCGCCTCGCCGAATACGCCCGCGCGCGCTTCACCGGCCGGCTGGTCGCGATCACCGGCAGCGTCGGCAAGACCACGACGAAGGAGATGCTGCGCACGGCACTGGCCGCGCTGGCGGGCACGCACGCGGCCGAAGCCTCGCACAACAATCACTGGGGCGTGCCGCTGACGCTCGCGCGCCTGCCGGAGGATGCCGCGTTCTGCGTCGTCGAGATCGGCATGAACCATGCGGGCGAGATCGCGCCGCTGGCCCGCCTCGCCCGGCCGCATGTCGGGCTGATCACCGCGATCGAGCGCGCGCATGTCGGCCATTTCTCCGGCATCGAGGCGATCGCCGAGGAGAAGGCCAGCCTGCTGCACGCGCTCGAGCCGCACGGGGTGGCGGTGCTGCCGCGCGACACGCCGTTCCTGCCCACCCTCGCCGCGGCGGCGCACGGCGCGCGTATCGTCAGCTTCGGCGCCGGCGATCTCGCGGACGCGCGGCTGCTGGAAGCCGAGCCGGACGCCGAGGGAACCGACATGACGGCGTCGATCGGTGGGCGGATCGTCCGGCTGCGGCTGGCGGCGCCCGGCCGGCACATGGCGATGAACGCGCTGGCCGCGCTGGCCGCCGTCGCCGCGCTCGGCGCCGATGTCGAGCGGGCGGCGCAGGCGCTGGCCGGCTTCGCGCCTCTGGCGGGCCGTGGAGCACGGCGTCGCATCGCCCGGCCCGACGGAGAGGCGCTGCTGCTCGACGAAAGCTACAACGCCTCCGCCGTCGCGGTGCGCGCGGCACTCGGCGTCTTGGCCCTGCAGCCGGCGGCGCGGCGGATCGCCGTGCTCGGCGACATGCTGGAACTGGGCGAGGACGCGCCGGCCGAGCACGCCGACCTCGCCGACGACGTGGCGGCGAGTGCCGATCTGGTGTTCGCCTGCGGAACGCTGATGCGCGGCCTGTTCGACGCGCTGGCGGAGGGCAAGCGGGGCGCCTGGGCGGAAGACTCGGCGGCGCTCGCGCCGGTGGTCGCGCGGGCGGTGCGGGGCGGCGACGCGGTGCTGGTCAAAGGCAGCCTCGGCAGCCGCATGCGCGTGGTGGTCGCGGTCCTCGAGAGCCCGGATGCGGGGGCCTGATGCTGTTCGACCTGGCGCGGCCGCTCGGCCCGGAATTCTTCCTGTTCAACCTGTTCCGCTACCTGACCTTCCGCTCGGGTGCGGCGTGCATGACGGCGCTGCTGTTCAGCTTCGTGCTCGGCGGACCGCTGATCCGCCGGCTCAAGCGGCTGCAGCGCAATGGCCAGCCGATCCGGCTCGACGGCCCGGACCGGCACCTGATCGACAAGAAGGGCACGCCGACGATGGGCGGAGTGCTGATCCTGGCGGCGCTCGTCGTCTCCACCCTGCTCTGGGCGGATTTGCGCAACGGCTATGTCTGGGCGGTGCTGCTGCTGACGCTCGGCTACGGCGCGCTGGGCTTCGCCGACGATTTTCTCAAGGTCACGAAGGCCAACGTGCACGGCCTGTCCGGCCGCGCGAAACTGGCGGGACAAGCGATCTTCGGCCTGATCGCCGCCGCGTGGATCGCCTGGCTCACCCGCGCGCCGCTCGGCACCGGGCTCACCGTGCCGGTGTTCAAGGAGGTGCTCATCCCGCTCGGCTACGGGTTTCCGGTGTTCGCGGCGCTGGTGATGATGGGTGCCTCGAACGCGGTGAACCTGACCGACGGCCTCGACGGGCTGGCGATCGTGCCGACCATCATCGTCGCCGGGGTGTTCGCACTGATCGCCTACCTGGTCGGCAACCGGGTGTTCGCCGACTACCTCCAGCTCAACCCGGTGCCCGGCGCGGGCGAACTCGGCGTGTTCTGCTCGGCGCTGATCGGCGCGGGGCTCGGCTTCCTCTGGTTCAACGCGCCGCCGGCCGCGGTGTTCATGGGCGATACCGGCAGCCTGGCCCTCGGCGGCGCGCTCGGTGCGGTGGCGGTGGCGGTCAAGCACGAGATCGTGCTGGGGATCGTCGGCGGCCTGTTCGTGGTCGAGACGGTCTCGGTGATCGTCCAGGTCTTCTGGTTCAAGCGCACCGGCCGGCGCGTGTTCCTGATGGCGCCGCTGCACCACCATTTCGAGAAGAAGGGCTGGGCCGAGCCGACCATCGTGATCCGCTTCTGGATCATCTCGATGATCCTGGCGCTGGCGGGCCTCGCCACGCTGAAGATCCGATGAGCGCATTCCCGGCCGATCTGTTCGTGGGCGAGCGGTACGCGGTGGTCGGACTCGGCCGCAACGGGTTCTCTGCCGCGCGGGCGCTGGCCGCGATGGGGGCCGAAATCCTCGGCTGGGACGATGACGCGGCGGCGCGGGAAGCCGCGGGGCGGGCCGGGATCCTTCTCGGCGACCCGGTTGCCGAAAAATTCGCGTTCGATGCGCTGGTGCTGTCGCCCGGCATTCCGCACCGCCTGCCGACGCCGCATCCGGCGGCGGCGCGCGCGACCACCGCCGGCGTGCCGATCCTGTGCGACGCCGAGCTGCTGTTCCGCGCGGTCCGCCGCGCCGGATCGCGGGCGCGCTTCGTCGGCATCACCGGCACCAACGGCAAGTCCACCACCACCGCACTGCTCTCCCACATCCTGGCGCAGGCCAGCCGGCCGGTTGCCGCCGGCGGCAACCTCGGCCCGGCCGCTCTCGCGCTCCCGCTGCTCGGCAACGACGGCGTGTACGTGCTGGAGATGTCATCTTACTTGTTGGAGCGAATCGCCGGACTCCGTTTCGATGCGGCGGCGATGCTCAACCTCTCCGCCGACCATCTGGATCGCCACGGCGACATGGCGGGCTACGCGGCGGCGAAGCGTGCGATCTTCGATCGCCAAACACCTGAAGATGTTGCAATTGTCGGCATCGACGACGCGCCCTCCCGGGCCATGGCCGAGGGGCTCGCCGGCCGCGTCGTGCGAATCTCCGGCGTCGCGGCGGCGGATGTCGGCTGCCGGGACGGCGTGCTGTGCGACGCGCGCGGCGCGATCCTGCCGATGCGGGCCGCACCCGCGCTGCCCGGCGCGCACAATGCGCAGAACGCCGCGGCCGCGGCGGCGCTGGCCGGCGCGCTCGGCCTGAGCCGGGCCGAGATCGCGCAGGGGATCGCCGGATTCGCCGGCCTGCCGCACCGCCAGGAGCGCGTGGCGACGATCAACGGCATCGCCTTCGTCAACGACAGCAAGGCGACCAACGCGGATGCCACGGCGCGCGCGCTCGCCTGCTACGACCGGCTGGTCTGGATCGCCGGGGGTATCGCCAAGTCCGGCGGCGTCGAGTCGCTGGCGCCGCTGTTGCCGCGCGTCACCGAGGCGCTGCTGATCGGCCGCGACGCCCCGGCACTCGCGCGAACGCTCGCCGCGCACGGCGTGCCGCATCGCCTGGCCGGGACGCTGGAAGCCGCGGTGCCCGGCGCGTGGGATGCCGCCCGACGGCATGGGGTGCCCGTCGTCCTGCTGTCGCCGGCGTGCGCGAGCTTCGACCAGTTCAGCGGCTTCGAGGCGCGCGGCGAGCGTTTCTGCGACCTGGTGCGCCAGCTCGCGGCGCCCAGCTCCGCGCAGCTGCCGCCTGCGCAGCTGCCGGCGGAGGCGTGATGCCCACCCTCTCGCGCGCCGATACCTCGCTGCTGGGCCGCTGGTGGTGGACGGTCGATCGCTGGACCCTGCTCGCCCTCGGCACGCTGATCGGCTTCGGCTACGTGATGATGCTGGCGGCGAGCCCCTCCGTCGCCGAGCGCATCGGCCAGGAGCGCGACCTCTTCATCTTCAAGCAGGTCGGCTTCCTCGCCGCCGCCGGGCTGGTCATCGTGCTGGTCTCGCTGCTCTCGCCGCGCGGCGTGCGGCGCCTGGCACTCGGCGGCTGCCTCGTGTCGCTGCTGCTGACCGCGCTCACGCTCGTGCACGGCGTGGAGATCAAGGGCGCGCGCCGCTGGATCGCGCTGCCCGGCCTCTCCCTGCAGCCCAGCGAGTTCCTGAAACCCTGCTTCGCCGTCGTGACCGCCTGGCTGCTGGCGGAGGCGCGGCGCACGCCCCGCTTCCCGGGCATGCTGATCGCCGGCGCGATCTTCGTCGCGATCGCGCTGCTGCTGAAATCGCAACCGGATGTCGGCATGCTCGCCGTGGTCAGCGCGGTGTTCTTCGCCCAGCTCTTCGTGGGCGGGCTGAACGTCGTGCTGGTGGGGATCGGGCTCGCGGCGATGGGGTTCGCGGGGGCCGCCGCGTACGCCGTCTTCCCGCACGTGCAGAGCCGCGTGATGCGCTTCCTGCATCCCGACACCGGCGACAGCTACCAGGTCGACAAGGCGCTGGAGGCGTTCGGCAACGGCGGCCTGCTCGGCCGCGGCCCCGGCGAGGGCCGCGTCAAGGACGTGCTGCCGGACGCCCACGCCGACTTCGTCTATGCCGTCGCCGGCGAGGAGTTCGGCATGCTGGTCTGCCTGGTCATCCTCGGCCTGTTCGCCTTCATCGTCATGCGCGGCCTGCTGCGGCTGCTGGCCGAGAACGACCTGTTCGTGGTGCTCGCCTCGGCCGGGCTGGTCACCAGCTTCGGCCTGCAGGCTTTCGTCAACATGGGCTCCTCGCTGCACCTGATCCCGACCAAGGGCATGACCCTGCCCTTCCTGTCGTACGGCGGATCGTCGGTGCTGGCGGTGGCGCTCGGCATGGGCATGCTGCTGGCGCTGACGCGCAAGCGCCACCACGGGACCGCGGCGTGAGGGGCCCGGCAGTGCGCCCGGTGGTGATCGCCGCGGGCGGCACCGGCGGCCACTTCTTCCCCGCCGAGGCGCTCGCGGCCGAACTTTTGGGCCGCGGAAGGCGGGTTGCGCTGCTGACGGATGCGCGGTCCCGCGGGCTGCAGAGCGAAGCTTTCGCCGGTGGCGAGCGGTTCGTCATCGCCGGCGGGGGGATCGCCGGGCGCGGATTTTTCCGCGGCGCGCGAGCGGTTGCGTCGCTCGCCGCAGGCACGCTGCAGGCGCGGCGCATCCTCGGCCGCCTGCAGCCGGCGGCGGTGGTGGGGTTCGGCGGCTATCCGTGCCTGGCGCCGGTGCTGGCGAGCCGGACCCTGCGGCGCCGCCCGACGGTCGTGCTGCACGAGCAGAACGCGGTGCTCGGCCGTGCCAACCGGTTTCTGGCGCGTCATGCCGGGCTGCTGGCGCTGAGCCACGCGGCGACCGCCCGCGTGCCCGCCGGCGCGCGCACGCGAGTGACGGGCAATCCGGTGCGGCCGGGCTTCGCGCCGCAGCCCTACGCGCCGCCGGACGACCTCGGCACGGTGCGCCTGCTGGTGCTCGGCGGGTCGCTCGGCGCGCGCGTGCTGGGCGAAGTGGTGCCCGAGGCGCTCGCCGCGCTACCCGACGCGTGGCGGGGCCGGATCGAGGTCACCCAGCAGTGCCGAAGCGAGGACCTCGCGCGGGTGCGCGCGGCCTACGCCGTCGCGGCGATCGCGGCGCGGCTCGCCGGCTTCTTCGAGGACGTGGCGGCGCTGCTCGCGCAGGCGCACCTCGTGATCTCCCGCGCCGGCGCATCCACGGTAGCCGAGCTGGCGGTGGTCGGGCGGCCGGCGATCCTGGTGCCGCTGCCCGGCGCCATCGACGACCACCAGGCGGCCAACGCCAGCGCGCTGGCGACGGCCGGCGCCGCCTGGGTGATGCCGCAGCCCGCGTTCACGCCGGCCGCCCTGGGGGCGGCGATCGAGCGACTGCTCGGCGCCCCGGCGCTGCTCACCGGCGCGGCGGCGCGCGCCGCGGCGCTCGGCCGCGCGGACGCCGCCGCCCGCCTCGCCGACCTCGTCGAGGAGCGCATGGCGGAGGCGAGCATGATGGAGCCGGGGCGATGAGGGCGCTGCCGCTCGGCATCGGCACCATCCACTTCGTCGGCATCGGCGGCATCGGCATGTCGGGCATCGCCGAGGTACTGCACAACCTCGG
>JAFAYA010000126.1 GCA_019240635.1 Acidisphaera sp.
GACGAGCTGATCCCGCGGGAGTCCTTCCGCAACGGCGACCGCGTGCGTGCCTACATCTACGACGTGCGCGAGGAGCCGCGCGGGCCGCAGATTTTCCTGAGCCGCACGCATCCGGGCTTTCTGGCCAAGCTGTTCGCCCAGGAGGTGCCGGAAATCTACGACGGCATCATCGAGATCAAGGCGGTGGCGCGCGATCCCGGCAGCCGCGCAAAGATGGCGGTGATCTCGCGCGACAGCTCGATCGATCCGGTCGGCGCGTGCGTCGGCATGCGCGGCTCGCGCGTGCAGGCGGTCGTGCAGGAGCTGCAGGGCGAGAAGATCGACATCATCCCGTGGTCGCCGCAATCCGCGACGTTCGTGGTCAACGCGCTGGCGCCGGCCGAGGTGACGAAAGTCGTGATGGACGAGGAAGCCGGGCGCGTCGAAGTGGTGGTGCCGGACGAGCAGCTCAGCCTCGCGATCGGCCGGCGCGGCCAGAACGTGCGGCTGGCCAGCCAGCTCACGCGCTGGGATATCGACATCCTCACCGAGGCCGAGGAGAGCGAGCGGCGCCAGGAAGAGTACCGCCGGCGCACCGGCCTGTTCGTCGAGGCGCTCGACGTGGATGACGTGATCGCCGGCCTGCTGGTGACCGAGGGTTTTAACAGCGTCGAGGAGCTGGCGTTCTCGCCGCAGGAGGAGCTGGCGGACATCGAGGGCTTCGACGAGAGCATCGCCGCCGAGCTTATCCGCCGCGCCGAGGCTTTTTTGCTGCGCCGTGACGCGGCACTCACCGAACAGCGCCAGGCGCTCGGGGTGACCGAGGAGGTCGCGGCGATCGAGGCGCTGACGCCGGCCATGCTGGTCGCCCTCGGCGAGAAGGGCGTGAAGACGCTGGACGATCTCGCCGACCTCGCCTCGGACGAGCTGATCGAGATCGTCGGCGAGCAGGCGATGGACGAGCCGACCGCCAACGACGTGATCATGGCCGCGCGCGCCCACTGGTTTGATGGGTCGGCGGACGCCGCCGGCGGATCGGCGGACGCCGCCGGGCAGGCCGCCCACGACTGAAGCGGCCGCCACCCGTGACGATCTCGCCGACGAGGCCGAGCGCGGTCCGCTGCGCCGCTGCATCGTCACGCGCGAGCGCCAGCCGAAGGAAGCGCTGATCCGCTTCGTGCTGGGACCCGACCGCGCGCTGGTGCCCGATCTCGCAGCGCGGCTGCCGGGGCGGGGAATCTGGTTGAGCGCGCGCCGGGATGTGTTAGAAACCGCGCGCGCCCGGGGTGCCTTCGCCAAGGCCGCCCGAGGCCCGGTCATCGTGCCCCCCGATCTCGCCGGCCTGCTGCAAACAGGACTCGTCCGGCGGATCACCGATTTGCTGGGGCTGGCACGGCGGGCCGGGCAGGCGGTCTGCGGCTTCGCGAAGGCGCGGGAGTGGCTGCTGGCGGGTCACGCCGGCCTCGTGGTGCAGGCCGCCGACGGCAGCGCGCCGGAGCGCTCGCGCCTGCTCGGCGGCCGCACCGGGGTTTTGGTGCTGAGCCCCCTGCCGGCGGCCGCACTCGGTGCGGTGTTCGGGCGTGACCACGTCGTGCACGTGGCGGTGGCGCCCGGCCGGCTGGCCGAGATGCTGCGGGTAGAGACCGGGCGCCTGGCGGGGCTCGCCGGGCGGGTGACGGACGGGATCGCCGGCAGCGGCGGCCCGGAACAGCGGGATGATCGGCAAACCGGTGGCGGCAAGCCGGTGGTCGGCGCGAACGGACGGACGGGTAGATGAGCGAAGGCAACGATCAGGACACCAAGGGACGGCTCTCGCTGCGGCCGGCCGGGCGGCTGGAGCTCGGGCGCACCGTGGACGCCGGCTCGGTGCGGCAGAGCTTCAGCCACGGCCGCTCCAAGGTGGTGCAGGTGGAAGTGCGCAAGAAGCGCACCGCCGGCGCCCCGGCCGCGTCTCCCGCGACGCCCGGCCAGGCGGGCCAGCCCCCTGCGCCGCGCGGCCCGGCACTCGGCGGCCGCCCCGCCCCGAGCACCGGCCGCTCGCTCACCGCGACCGAACTGGCCGCCCGCCAGCGCGCGCTGGTCGAGCAGCAGCGCGAAGCCGCGCGGCGGGAAGCCGAGCGCCGCGAACAGGAAAAGATCTCCATCCTCTCGGCCGCCGAGGAGGCGCGCCGGCGCGAGGAGGACGCTCGCAAGGCCGCCGAGGAAGAGGCGCGCCGGACCGCCGAGGAAGCGGCCCGCAAGACCGCCGAGGAAGCGGCCCGCAAGGCCGCCGAGGCCGCCCCGCCGCCCGCCGGCGACGCCACCCGGCGCCAGGCCCGGCCCGCCGCCGGCCCGGCACCCGCCGCACCGACCGAGACGCTGCGCCTCAAGCCCACCCGCCCGAGCGAGGACGACGACGAGGCGCGTCCGGTCCGCCGCCCCGGCTCGCCGCTGCTGCCGCGCAAGCCGCAGGTCGCCGCCCCGAAGAAAGGCCTGGATGACCGCCGCCGCGGCGCCAAGATCGACGTGCAGGCCGCCATCGAGGGCGAGGACGAGCGCACCCGCAGCCTCGCCTCGGTGCGCCGCCAGCGCGAGCGCGAACGGCGCCAGGCCGAGCTCGAGCTGTTGCGCTCCGACCAGGTGAAGGTGGTGCGCGAGGTCGTGCTGCCGGAAACGATCACCGTGCAGGATCTGGCCAGCCGCATGGCGGCCCGCGGTGCGGAGGTGATCAAGGCGCTGATGAAGCTCGGCGTGATGGCGACCGTCACCCAGACCTTGGACGCCGACACCGCCGAGCTGGTGGTGCAGGAATTCGGCCATCGCGCGAAGCGGGTGTCGGAGAGCGACGTCGAGATCGGCCTCGAAGGCGCGGTCGACACCGAGGCCGAGCTGCAAACGCGCCCGCCGGTCGTCACGGTCATGGGGCATGTCGATCACGGCAAGACCAGCCTGCTGGACGCGCTGCGCGCCACCGACGTGGCCGGCGGCGAGGCCGGCGGCATCACCCAGCATATCGGCGCCTATCAGGTCGAACTGCCGTCCGGCCAGCGCATCACCTTCATCGATACGCCCGGCCACGAGGCGTTCACCGCGATGCGCGCGCGCGGCGCCGGCGTCACCGACATGGTCGTGCTGGTGGTCGCCGCCGATGACGGGGTGATGCCGCAGACCATCGAGGCGATCCGCCACGCCCGCGCCGCCGGCGCGCCGATCATCGTCGCGATCAACAAGATGGACAAGCCGGACGCCAATCCCGCCCGCGTGCGCCAGGAACTGCTCAGCCACGAGATCGTGGTCGAGGAGATGGGCGGCGAGACGCAGGACGTGGAGGTCTCGGCCACCAAGCGCACGGGACTGGACAAGCTCGAGGAGGCGATCCTGCTGCAGGCCGAACTGCTCGATCTGCGCGCCAATCCCGAGCGCAGCGCCGAGGGCTCGGTTATCGAGAGCCGGCTCGATCGCGGCCGCGGTCCGGTGGCGACGGTGCTCGTTCAGAAGGGCACGCTGAACCAGGGCGACATCGTCGTCGCCGGCGCCGAGTGGGGCCGCGTGCGGGCCATGCTCGACGACAAGGGACGCCAGATAAAGTCCGCCGGACCGTCGAGCCCGGTGGAGATCCTCGGCCTGTCCAGCGTGCCGGCGGCCGGCGAGCCGATCGTCGTCGTCGAGGACGAAGGCCGCGCCCGCGAGGTCTCCGAGTTCCGCCAGCGCCGCATCCGCGACAAGACCGCGGCGGGGGTGGCGGCCGGCCGCGGCACGCTGGAGCAGATGCTCTCGCGCATCCAGGCCGGCGAGCAGAAGGAGGTCGCGGTCGTCGTCAAGGCCGACGTGCAGGGCAGCGCCGAGGCAATCCAGGCGACCGTGCTCAAGCAGAGCCATGAGGAAGTGAAGGCGCGCGTGCTGCACGCCGCGGTCGGCCAGATCACCGAGAGCGACGTGCAGCTCGCCAAGGCCTCGGATGCGATGATCGTCGCGTTCAACGTGCGCGCCACCGCCCAGGCGCGCGAGCTGGCGCAGCGCGAGGGCGTCGACATCCGCTACTACAGCATCATCTACGACGTGGCCGACGACATCGAGAAGCTGGTGCGCGGCAAGATCGCCCCGAAGGCGCGCGAGAAGTTCCTTGGCTACGCCGAGATCCGCCGGGTGTTCAACATCACCAAGGTCGGCAAGGTGGCGGGCTGCATGGTCACCGAGGGCCTGGTCAAGCGCGGCGCCGGCGTGCGCCTGCTGCGCGACAACGTGGTGATCCACGACGGCGAGCTGAGCCAGCTCAAGCGCTTCAAGGACGACGTGCGCGAAGTGGCGCGCGGCTATGAGTGCGGCCTCTCCTTCGCCGGCTTCAACGACCTGCAGGAAGGCGACGTCGTGGAGTGCTTCGAGACCGAGCTGGTGCCTGCGTGAAGCACGGCCGGAGCGGCGCGGGCAAGGACCGCGCACCCAGCCAGCGCCAGCTCCGTGTGGCCGAAGAAATCCGCCACGTGCTGGCGGGACTGTTCGCACGGCACGATTTCCGCGACCCGGACCTGGCCGATGCGCAGATCACGGTGACTGAGGTCCGTATCACCCCCGACCTGCGCCACGCCGCCGTCTACGTCGCCCGGCTCGGGCGTTCGGACGTCGCGGCGCTGCTGCCCGCGTTGAAGCGTGCCAACCCCTTCTTGCGTGCGCAGCTTGCGCAGGCGCTGCGCCTGAAATTCGCCCCGGAGCTGGCGTTCCAGGCGGATACCAGCCTGGACTACGCCATGCACGTCGACGAGCTTCTGCACTCGCCGGAGGTCCGGCGCGATCTCGGCTAAGGAAAGCCAGGGGCGCTGCCCCTGGACCCCGCTGGGGCAATGCCCCAGGCCCCTACCTAAGTAACCGCCAGGTCTTCCGCATGCGCCGCAAGCGAGGCCGCCCGCTGGACGGGTGGCTCATCATCGACAAGCCGGCGGGACCGACCAGCACCGATGTGGTCAACCGCGTCCGCCGCGGCTTCGACGCCCGCAAGGCCGGGCACGGCGGCACGCTCGACCCGCTGGCGACCGGGGTGCTGCCGATCGCCTTCGGCGCGGCCACCAAGACCGTGCCGTACGTGATGGACGGCACCAAGCTGTACCGCTTTACCTTGCGCTTCGGCGAGGCACGCGACACCGACGACGCCGACGGCCAGGTGATCGCCACCTCCGCCGCACGCCCGAGCGACGCCGACCTCGAGGCCGCGCTGCCAGGCTTCGTGGGCGACATCATGCAGGTTCCGCCGATCTTCTCGGCGGTGAAGATCCTTGGCGAGCGGGCCTACGACATGGCTCGCGAGGGCCGCCCGCCGGCGCTGGAAGCGCGACCCGCGCGCGTCGATGCCATCCGGCTGGTCGGCCGCCCGGAGGCCGAGGCGGCCGTGCTGGAGGTGCAGTCGGGCAAGGGTGTCTACATGCGCGCGCTGGCCCGCGACATCGCCCGCGCCTGCGGCACGGTGGGCCACGTCGCCGCCCTGCGGCGGCTGCGGGTCGGACCGTTCGACATCGCCCAGGCGATTCCCCTGGAGAGAGCGATTCCCCTGGACACGGCGGTGCCCCCAGGCGATACCGGCCCCGCTTCCCCGGACCTCCTGCTTCCGGTCGCGACCGCGCTGGCCGACATCCCGGCGCTGGCCCTGACCGAGGCAGAGGCCTACGGCCTGTCGCATGGCCAGGCGATCAGCCTGGTCGATCTGATGGGCCGCATTCCACGGGCGGCCGATCCCGAGGGCGGATTGGCGCGCGCCATGGCGGGGGGGCGCGTCGTCGGGCTCTGCCGACTGCAGGACGGCTGGCTGAGGCCCGAGCGCCTCCTCTGACCCCTTTTGGAGGATTTTCGATGTCGATCACCGTCGAGCGCCGCCAGGCGCTCGTTTCCGAATACGCGACCGGCACCGCCGATACCGGCAGCCCGGAAGTGCAGGTGGCCCTGCTCTCCGAGCGGATCGGCAACCTGACCGAGCACCTGAAGACTCACAGCAAGGACTTCCACAGCCGGCGCGGCCTGCTGATGCTGGTGGGCCGCCGCCGCAGCCTGCTCGACTATCTCAAACGCAAGGACGTCCGCCGGTATGAGACGCTGATCGGCCGGCTGAACCTGCGCCGCTGACGTTTTTGCTTTGCCCCCGGCCGGCCTTATATAGCCTGCAGGGGTTTCCCCTCCCGCGCCATGGGGGCGCGGGACAACTCGACCGGGGATTGATGAAACCCGGCCGCCGCGAGATGCGGCGGCACCGCAGACGGCCGATCCGGCAAGCCCGTGAGGGATCCGCGACGGCGTTTCCGGCCACATGGTCGCGGCTGCGGCGCGCGCACGCAGCCCACCCATGCCGCCCGAGACGCCGTTTCCCCGCGACCTGTCGACCGGCTTTTGGGTGCCCGCCCGCATCGCGCATCCGACAAGGATCGACGTGATGTTCAACTACTTCCGAAAAGAGCTCGACTGGGGCGGGCGCAAGCTCGTGCTGGAGACCGGGAAAATGGCCCGGCAGGCCGATGGCGCGGTGCTCGCCCGCTACGGCGACACGATCGTGCTGTGCACGGCCGTGGGCGTCCGCGGCGTGCGCCCCGGCCAGGACTTTTTCCCGCTGACCGTGAACTACCAGGAGAAGACGTTCGCCGCGGGAAAGATCCCCGGCGGCTTCTTCAAGCGCGAGGGCCGGCCGTCGGAGAAGGAGGTCCTGGTCAGCCGTCTGATCGACCGGCCGATTCGCCCACTGTTTCCGCACAATTTCCGCAACGAGGTGCAGATCGTCGCGACCGTGCTGAGCCACGATCTCGAGAACGATCCTGATGTCGTCGCGATGATCGGCTGCTCGGCGGCGCTGACGCTGTCCGGCATCCCCTTCTTCGGGCCGATCGCCGCCGCCCGCGTGGGCTTCGCGGCCGGCGCCTACGTGCTGAACCCGACCGCCGAGCAGATGCAGGGCGCCCAGCTCGACCTCGTGGTCGCCGGCACCGCCGAGGGCGTGCTGATGGACGAGAGCGAGGCGCACGAGCTCTCCGAAGAAATCATGCTCGGCGCGGTCACCTTCGGCCACCAGCAGTTCCAGCCGGTGATCCAGGCGATCATCGAGCTGGCCGAGCACGCCGCCAAGGAGCCGTGGGAGCTGACCGAGGCGAGCGAGACCGAGCGCAGCCTGGCTGACCGTGTCGGCGCGCTCGCCCGCGCGCCGCTGGCCGAGGCCTACCGGGAGCGTGTGAAGCAGGTCCGCCACGAGCGGGTCGGGCTCGCCAAGGCGGACGCCATGCGCCAGCTCGTCGAGGAAGGCGCCGATGTCGAGCAGGCGAAGGGCCTGTTCAAGGAGCTGGAAGCCGACATCGTCCGCAACGCCATCCTCGACACCGGCCTGCGCATCGACGGGCGCGACACCCGCACGGTGCGGCCGATCGTCGCCGAGGTAGGCGTGCTGCCGCGCGCCCATGGCAGCGCCCTGTTCACCCGCGGCGAGACGCAGGCGATCTGCGTCACGACGCTCGGCACCGGCCAGGATGAGCAGGTGATCGACGCGCTCGAGGGCGAGTACCGCCAGCATTTCATGCTGCACTACAACTTCCCGCCATACTCCGTCGGCGAGGCCAAGCGGATGGGCAGCCCGGGCCGGCGCGAGATCGGCCACGGCAAGCTCGCCTGGCGCGCCATCCATCCGCTGCTGCCCAGCAAGGAGACGTTCCCCTACACCTTGCGGGTGGTCAGCGAAATCCTTGAGAGCAACGGCTCGTCGTCGATGGCGACGGTCTGCGGCACCAGCCTGTCGCTGATGGACGCGGGCGTGCCGCTGGCCCGACCGGTCGCGGGCATCGCCATGGGGCTGATCAAGGAGGAGCGCGGCTTTGCCGTGCTGTCCGACATCCTCGGCGACGAGGACCATCTCGGCGACATGGATTTCAAGGTGGCCGGCACCGAGCGCGGCGTCACCAGCCTGCAGATGGACCTCAAGATCACGTCGATCACGCCGGAGATCATGCGCGAGGCCCTCGACCAGGCGCGCGAGGGTCGACTGCACATCCTCGGCGAGATGGCCCGCGCGATCACCGGCGCCCGCTCGGACGTGGCGGCGACGGCGCCGCGCATCACCGTCATCACGGTGCCGAAAGAGAAGATCCGCGAGGTCATCGGCACCGGCGGCAAGGTCATCCGCGAGATCGTCGAGCAGACCGGCGCCAAGATCGACATCGAGGATGACGGCACGATCAAGATCGCCGCGACCAGCGACGAGCAGGCGCAGCGGGCGATCGACTGGATCCGCGGCATCGTCGCCGAGCCCGAGGTGGGGGTGATCTACACGGGCAAGGTGGTGAAGACCGCGGATTTCGGCGCCTTCGTCAACTTCCTCGGCTCGCGCGACGGGCTCGTGCATATCAGCGAGCTGGCACAGGGCCGCGTCGGCCGCACCACCGACGTCGTCAACGTGGGCGACGCGGTGAAGGTCAAGGTGCTGGGCTTCGACGACCGCGGCAAGGTGAAGCTCTCGATGCGCGTGGTCGATCAGGCGACCGGGGCGGACATCACCGACCAGGTCGGGCCGAAGGGCCGGGAACGGCGCGAGCGTGCGCCGGAGGCGGAGACGGCGGCCGAATAGCAACAAAAACTGTTACAGGCCGGCGCCATTCCGATTATACGGCGCCGGCCGAGGGCGGGAGACACTGATACCGATGAGGGCGATCAATGCCATCCGCATGGGCGGGCTCGACGTCCTGCCGATCGTCGAGGGCGGCAAGGGCATCTCCGTCTCCAACGGCGTCTCCTCCGGCCACTGGGCCGCGACCGGCGGCGCCGGCACCTTCAGCGCCGTGAACGCCGACAGCTACGACGAGCACGGCCGGCGCGTCGAGCAGGTCTATCACGGCCGCACCCGCCGGGAGCGGCACGAGGAACTGGTCGCCTACGCGATCCGCGGGGGCATCCACCAGGCCCGCCAGGCCTACGAGCTGGCCTGCGGGCAGGGCCGCATCCACGCCAACATCCTCTGGGAGATGGCCGGTGCGGAGCGCGTCATCAGCGGCGTGCTGGAGGGCGCGAAGGGCCTGATCCACGGCCTGACCTGCGGCGCCGGCATGCCCTATCGCCTGTCCGACATCGCCGCGCGGTTCGGGGTCTATTATTATCCGATCGTATCATCCGCGCGCGCCTTCAACGCGCTGTGGAAGCGGGCATATCACAAGGCCGCCGTGCTGCTCGGCGGTGTGGTCTATGAAGATCCCTGGCTCGCCGGCGGCCATAACGGCCTGTCCAACGGCGAGGACCCGAACAAGCCGGAGGACCCGTTCCCGCGCGTGCTGGCGCTGCGCAAGGTGATGCGCGAGTTCGGCCTCGGCGACACGCCGATCATCATGGCCGGCGGCGTCTGGTGGCTGGAGGAGTGGCAGGACTGGATCGACAACCCCGATCTCGGTCCGATGGCCTTCCAGTTCGGCACCCGCCCGCTGCTGACGCAGGAGAGCCCGATCGGGCCGGCGTGGAAGCACAAGCTGCTCACGCTCCGCGAGGGTGACGTCTTCCTGAACCATTTCAGCCCGACCGGCTTCTACTCCTCGGCGGTCAACAACGGCTTCATCCAGGAGCTGCGCGAGCGCAGCCACCGCCAGGTCGCCTACACCACCGAGGCGATCGGCGAGCACACCGCCGAGTACGGCGTCGGGCCGCGCAAGCGCATCGTCTACCTGACGCCGCCGGACCTGCAGCATGTGCTGGGCTGGGAGGCGGCCGGATACACCGAGGCGATGCGCACGCCGGATTCGACGCTGATCTTCGTGACCCCCGACAAATTCCAGGAGCTGACGGCCGACCAGGTGGCCTGCATGGGCTGCCTGAGCCAGTGCCGCTTCTCCAACTGGAGCCAGCAGGCGCCGGACTACACGACCGGCAAGAAGGCCGATCCGCGCAGCTACTGCATCCAGAAGACGCTGCAGACGATCGGCCACGAGGCCAACGAGCCGGAGGCGATGGAGCACAACCTGATGTTCTCCGGCCACAACGCGTTCCGGTTCGCCAGCGACCCATTCTATTCCAACGGCTTCATCCCGACGGTGAAGCAGCTGGTGGAGCGGATCCTGACGGGGCGATAGGCTTAGGCCGGCGGCACCGGGCTGCACGCGGCGGCGGCGGCGCGGGCCAGCAGGACCATCCGGCGCGCCGCTACCGCGGCGCCCGCCGCGTCGCCGGCCAGCCGTTCGAGCAGTGGGTTCGAAAGCAGGGCGTGTGCGGCGGTGTTGGCGGCGAGGTCGGTCGCCGTGACCATGGCGGCCGCCAGCGCCGTGCGCCGCAGCAGCGCGGCGGTGCCAAGCAGGCCGGGCCGCAGCCCGTGCAGCTCGGCGACCTGGCGCACCAGGCGCAGGCCGCGCCAGCCGACCAGCAGCCCGTCGAGCGCGGGCGAGGGCACGGCCGCGGTGGCGGCGAAGACCTGAAGTGCGGCGGCGCGGCCGAGCGCGTCGGTGCGGCCGCGCAACACGGAGCCTGGGCCGGCGCGCAACAGCGCGGCGACGGTCGCGACCTCATCGGCGGCCTCGATCGCCGGCAGCAGGCCCGTCTGGTCCGGCAGCCCGCGGAGCCACGCTCCCGCCGCGGCGCGCGCCTGCACGAGGTCCGGGCCGGCGAGAGCGGCGCGCAAGTGGTCGACGTGGGCGAGCCCGAGCAGCGCCCGCGCCTCCCGCCAGATCCCCGCCCCGATCAGCCCGAAGCCCGCCGCGGCGACGGCCAGGGTCAGCCAGCCGAGGGAAGCCGCGCGGGCGAACTGGGCGGCGACGAAGTTGCCGGTCGCGAGTGCCGCGAGCCCGATCGCCAGGATGCCGACGCCAGTCGATGCCAGCCCCAGCGTGCCGACGCCGCGACAGGCCGCGGGCGTTGCCAGCACGATCGGCTGCTCCGGCTCGAGCCTCGGCGCGGGAACCGGCTCGGCCTCGATGCGTGGACGCGGCGGGGCTTCGGCGGCGAGGGTCACGGCCGGCGCGCCGCTCAGCCCTCGCCCGGCCGGATGCCCGGATTGACCATCGAGAGCAGCTCGCGCCGCGTGGACGGGTCGTCGCGGAACGCGCCGAGCATGCGGCTGGTCACCATCGTGACACCCGGCTTGTGCACGCCGCGCGTCGTCATGCACTGGTGCGCGGCCTCGATGATGACGGCGGTGCCGCGGGGCTGCAGCACGTCGTTGATGGTATTGGCGATCTGCGCGGTCAGCTTCTCCTGGATCTGCAGCCGCTTGGCGTAGGCCTCCACCACGCGCGCCAGCTTGCTGATGCCGACCACGCGACGGTGCGGCAGATAGGCGACATGCGCGCGGCCGAGGATCGGCGCGACGTGGTGCTCGCAGCAGCTTTCCAGTCGGATGTCGCGCAGCAGCACGATCTCGTCGTAGCCGTCGGTCTCCTCGAACGTGCGTTCGAGCAGCGCCACGGGATCCACGCGGTAGCCGCTGAAGAACTCCTCGTAGGCGCGGGTCACCCGGCTGGGCGTGTCCAGCAGGCCCTCGCGGGTCGGGTCGTCGCAGGCCCAGCGCAGCAGTGTGCGCACGGCGGCCTCGGCCTCCTCGCGCGTCGGGCGTGCCAGCGTCGGTGGGTGCTGTTCCGGTTCGATCCTGTCCACCGCGGCCTTCCTCGAGGTTCGGACGAAATCGATATTGGGCGGGGGCGCCGGCGGACAAGGCGACCGCGACGCCGCATGTCTGACGGACGATCGCGGCCGCGTATTTAAATTCAGTGTACGCGCCCGCCCCCGTACGGGCTGTCCAAGCTGAAGGTCGGGATCGCCACATCGAAATTCTCGCCGGAGGCCGGCGCCAGCATGTGATAGGCGCCGGTCATGAAGCCGGACGGCGTGTCCAGCGGCGTGCCCGAGGTGTATTCGAACGCCTCGCCCGGTTCCAGCAGCGGCTGCTCGCCGAGTACGCCCGGCCCGTGCACGCGCTGCGTGTGGCCGCGCGCGTTGGTGATCTGCCAGGTGCGCTTGAGCAGTTGCACCGGCTCGCGGCCGTGGTTCTCGATCTTTACCTTGTACGCCCAGAAAAAATGACTCTCGTCCGGCTGCGACTGGTCCTCCAAATAGTAGGACCGTACGCTCACGCGGATGTCGCGGGTGATCCTGCTGTAGTCTTCGGCCATGACGGCCCGCCCATGCACGCCGGAACGGAAAGCGTCCGCACTACAGCGCAGCCCGGGCCGGCTTGTCCAGCCGCGCGCCGCAATGCGGACGACCGGAAGCGCCTGAGTACGCGACCAGACGAACGCCAGCGGTCAGGAGGCCGGTCCGATCGTCATGTGCGTGCTGTCGCCGTTGGCCTCGACGGTGTCGACCACGCGCACCTCGCTGCCCCCGCCGTCGATCCGTACCACGCGCATGAACCGCGCGACCGCCGGATCGGTCGGCGTCAGCGTGAGCCGCCAGGCCTGTGCGCTTCCCTCGAGCCCGACATCGAAATGCCGCCGCAGCAGGCCGATGTCGCCGGCCAGCGTGCCGCGCACCGCATCCACCAGCGCGTCGAGCGCCGGCTGGTCGCGCAGGTCGAGCGTGCGCTCATCGTCCTGCACCGGCCGTCTGATGGTCAGCCGCGGTCCGTCGACGATCAGGTCCTCCTCCCGTGGCGTCACGGTGTGCTTCTCGAGAAAGGCCGGCCGCACGTAGCGCAGCGTGCCGCCGTCCTGCACCGGCCGCGTCAGCGCCGCGATCGTCTTCTCCTCGTGGAAGGAGGCGCGGCGTTCCGGCACCGTCGCCAGCATCCGCATCAGCGCCTCGATCGTCCACGACTGCGCCGCCACGCTCGAGAGACCGAGCAGCACGCCCAGCAGCATACCCGGCAGCGCCGGCACCAGCGGGCATCGCGCCATCGCGCGCGCTCTCCCAGAAATCATAGAAGTTGAACCAGTTGTAGGGGTGCGCCCGGCATTGCGCCGCGAGCCGCGCGGCGTATGCCTCGACGAGGCGCTGCAGCACCGGCCGACGGTCCGTCCCCGCGAGATCGATACGCTTTGCGAACGGCTCGAAGTGCAGCTCGTAGCGGCGCGCCCCGGTTCGCACGGCGAAGAACAGCACGACCGGTGCGGCGACGGCGGCGGCGGCGATGATCGGCCCGGTCGGGAACCAGGCGGGCTCGCCGAGGAAGCGCGCCGGCAGGCGCTTGTGGCTGTCGGGCGCGCGGTCGGCGAGGATGCCGACGATTTCGCCTCTGGCGATGCAGTCGCGCACCCGCAGCATGGCGTCGGGTGTGCCCACCTCGATGACGTCGCCGGAGAGGCCGGGGTCGAGCCGTTCGATCAGCCCGGTCAGCGCGCCGGTATGGCCGCGATACATCAGCGCCTTGAACGGCACCGGGCAGTCGCGGGCGGCGACGACGCGCAGGATCTCGAAGCTGCCGAGATGCGAGCCGAACAGCACGCAGCCGGTGCCGCCGCTGATCGCTCCGGTCAGGTGCTCGAGGCCGATCAGCCGGATTTCGTAGCGGCGCAGCTGCCGGGTGAGCAGGAAAATCCGGTCGAGGATCACGCAGGCGAACACGAAGAAGTGGCGGAACACGTCGGCGCCCGTCGCCGGACGGCCGAGCGCGCGACCGAGATAGCGGCGCGATATCGCCCGCGCCCCGCGCGAGAACAGGAAGAAGTAGGCAGTGATCGGGTAGAGCAGCGCCTGGCCGACCGGCCAGCCGAGCCGGCGGGCGAGCCAGATCATCAGCCGCACCAGAAAACCGCTGCCGCGCTCCCGCCTGGCGGACCAGCCCGCGCTGGCCGGAGGGTGCCGCGTGCCGTTCACGGCCGAGGCTCGCCCCCGGCGAGGCGCACGGCTCCCCGCATCACCACCCGTCCGCCGGTCACGGCCGAAAAGGCCACCCGATCCGCGCGCCGGTCAAACGCGATCTCCACCTCCTGGCCGGGCAGCACGGGGGCCAGGAATTTCACCGCCTCGATGCCCGCCAACGCCCGCGTGCCGCCCACTTCCAGCAACGCGAACACCGCGTCGAGCAGCACCACGCCCGGCACCACCGGCCGGCCGGGAAAATGTCCGGGCAGGCAGGGATGCTCCGCGGCCACGCGGAAGCGGTGGCGCGCCATGCCGGGGCTCAATTCTCGCGCGCCGGGAGGCCCGCGAGCGCGGCGCGCGGCAGCTTGCCGGACTGGTTGCGCGGCAGCGCCTCGACCCGCACCACGCGGCGGGGCAGAAAGACCGGGTCGATCCGGCCGCGCAGTGCGGCGAGGATCTCCTCGCCCGTCCGCCCGGGGGCGACGACGTAGGCGAGCAGGCGCGCGCTCGGCCGCTCGTCGAGGTCGTCCGGCGCGACGAACACCCCGTCCTGCACGCCCTCGATCGCGTTCAGGATCCGGTTGAGGCCGGCGAGCGAGGCGCGCTTGCCGGCGAGCTTGACCAGGTCGTCGCGGCGGCCGAGCAGGCGGAAACGCCCGTCCGCCGCGACGGCGACCGCGTCGTTGAGCGCGGTCGGCGCCGCCCAGGGCGCCGTGACCTGTACGCTCCCGCCGCCGCCTGCTTCCAGGCGCACCGAGGGATAGGCCTGCCACATCTCGTCCTCGGTCGTGCGCCGGCTGGCGATCGAGCCGACTTCCGTCGCGCCGTAGATTTCGCGCACCGGTGCGCCCCAGGCGCGCTCCGCCGCCTCGGCAAGGTCGCGATAGAGCGGCGCGGTCGCCGAGATCAGCCCGGCGAGCGGCGGGATGCCGCGACCGCTGGCCAGCAGGGCGCGCAGCTGCAGCGGCGTCGTCACCAGCACCCGCGGCGCCGGCAGCGCGGCAAGCGCCTGCTCCACGTCGGCGGCGTAGAAGGCGGTGTCGCAGCCGACGCTGACGGAGGCGTGCAGCGGCAGCAGGATCGTCGTCTCGAAGCCGTACATGTGCTGCGGCGGCACCATGCCGAGGATCGCCGTGCCGGGCGCGAACGCGAAGCGCTCGGCCGCCGCCATGCTGCGCGAGGCGAGCGCGCCCCAACGCTTGAGGTGCCCGGCCGGCTCACCCGTGCTGCCGGAGGTGAACACCAGGGCGGCGGGTTGGTCGGCCGGTATCGCCGGGTTCTCCGCCTCGCCGCGCTCACCGGCAACCTCCAGCGCGAAGCGGTGGTGCGGCAGCGGACCCTCGATGTCGGTCTCGCCGAGCGAGCAGCAGCCGGGGTAGGCGGCGGCAAGCTGGCCGAGACGCCCGACGGAGCGATCGCTGGTCAGCAGGCTCACCTGGCCGCGCAGCACGGCGGCGGCGATGCCGACCGCGAAGGCCAGCCGGTCCTCGCAGAGATTGACCACATGCGCTACCTGCGGCAGCGACCGCGCCAGCCGATGCGCGGCGGCGAGGAATTGCGACGCCGTGACCGAGGCGCCTCGCGCGCGGAACAGAATGTCGCCGGGGGCGCGCGTGGTCAGCGGGAAGGCTGGCGCCACGCGCTACTTCTTGCGGTTCGCTTCGATATGGCGCGACAGGCTGCGCAGGCTCGCGAAGATGCGGGCATTGCGATCGTCGTCGGACTTCAGCTCGAAGCCGTAGGTCCGGGAGATCGCCAGCGAGAGCTCCAGCGCGTCGATGGAATCAAGCCCCAGCCCCTCGTTGAACAGCGGCGCCTCCGGCCGGATGTCCTCTGCCGTATCCTCGAGGTGCAGCGTGTCCACGATGAGCCGCGCCACTTCGCGCTCCGTGGCATCCTGGCCGGCGGCACTTTCGCTCGCGGGTTCGACGATGCCGTCCGGCATGCTATCGGGGATGCTGTCCGGCATGCTATCCGGTCCGCCCGGCCGAGCCTGCGTCCGCGCCGCCTGCGGACCGGTCGATCGGCAGGGCGTCCGGCCCGCCGCAAACGTCCGCCGCGCCTTGGCCTCGGAAGGATATCGTAGGCATTTCAGATGCTTGCATGACGTGCGGGGAAGCCGAAGGTAGCAGCCCGCGGGGGCGCTGGCAACCATCGCCCGCTGCGGCCGGGGCGGCGGGCGTGACCTTCACCGTGGACGTCGAGGACCACCGCGGCGAAGGCGGCGGCGCGCCCCGCTACGCCGCGATGACGCGCCGGCTGCTCGATTTCCTGGACGGGCGGGGCATCGCCGGCACCTTCTTCATCGCCGGCGAGGTCGGGCGCGATGCGCCGGGGCTGGTGCGCGAGATCGCGCGACGCGGTCACGAGGTCGGCTCGCACGGTCACCGCCACGCACCGCTCACCGAGGAGCAGCCATCCGGCTTCGCCGCCGGCATCGCCGCCGCGAAGGCGCGGCTCGAGGATCTGCAGGGCGCGGCGGTGCGCGGGTTCCGTGCGCCCGGCTTCTCGCTCACGCCGCGCAGCCGGTGGGCGGCGCCGCTGCTCGCCGAGGCGGGCTTTGCCTATTCGTCGAGCGTGGTGCCCGGCCGCGCGCTGGTCGGCGGCTATCCCGGCGCGCCGCGCCGCCCGTTCCTGTGGCCCGGCGGCCTGCTGGAGATCCCCTGCCCGGTCGGCACGGTCGGGCCGTTCAGTGTACCCTTCGCGGGCGGCATGTACCTGCGCTACCTGCCGCCCTGGCGCTATCGCTGGCTGCGTGCCGAACTCGCCGGGCAGATCGACTGGACGTACTGCCACCCCTACGACATCGACACCGAGGAGCCGTTCGCCCGCCTGCCGGGGTGCGGCTGGCTGTCGAGCCTGCTGCTTTGGAGCAACCGGCGCGTCACCTTGCGCCGCTGGGAACGCCTGGCCGAGCATCCCGCGCCGCCCTTCGCCGCCCGCCTGCCGGGGCTGCGGGCTGCCGCGGTGTCCTTTGCCGGCTGAGCCGCCGGGGGCAAACGCGGGACAAAGCGCTTGCACGCCGGGATGGCTTCGCGTCCGCTATCGCCGCCGTGCCGGGAGGAAGCAGTCATGGCCGATGCGTCCATCTACGAGCGCGACCTCGACCGGACGCCGGCCAACTACGTGCCGCTTTCGCCGATCTCCTTCCTGCTGCGCAGCGCCCATGTCTATGGCGGGCGCACGGCGATCCTGCACGGCGAGCGCCGGATCAGCTACGCCGGCATGCTGGAGCGCTGCCGCCGGCTGGCCTCCGCACTCGCGCAGGCCGGGGTCGGGCGCGGCGACACCGTCGCCGTCATCGCGCCGAATGTGCCGGAGATGCTCGAGGCCCACTATGCCGTGCCAATGCTGGGCGCCGTGCTCTGCCCGATCAACACCCGGCTCGACGCCGGAACGGTCGCCTTCATCCTCCAGCACTCCGAGGCCAGGGTGCTGATCGCCGACGCCGAACTTTCCCCGATCGTCGGTCCCGCGCTCGCGTCGCTGGCGCGCCGGCCGCTGGTGATCGACATCGACGACCCGCTCGCCGCCGGCGGCGAGCGGATCGGCGCGCACGAGTACGAAGCGTTCATCGCCGGCGGCGACCCCGCGCACCCCGTCCGCCTGCCGCAGGACGAGTGGCAGGCGATTGCGCTCGGCTACACTTCTGGCACCACCGGTGATCCCAAGGGAGTGGTCACGCACCATCGCGGCGCCTACCTCAACGCCTGCGCCGGGGCGCTGGAATTCCAGCTCTCGCCGGAGAGCGTCTTCCTGTGGACGCTGCCGATGTTCCACTGCAACGGCTGGAGCTACACCTGGGGCGTCACGCTCGCCGGGGCGATGCATGTCTGCCTGCGCCGCGTCGAACCGGCGCTGGTGTACCGGATGATCGGCGAGCACGGGGTCACGCATCTGTGCGGCGCGCCGGTCGTGCTGACCATGCTGATCCACGCGCCGGACGCGCGCCCGCTGCCCCGGCCGGTGCGGCTCATGACCGGCGGCGCGGCGCCGCCCAGCCCGGTGATCGCGCGCATGGAGCAGCTCAACTTCCTGGTTCGCCACCTCTACGGCCTGACCGAGACCTACGGGCCGTCGATGGTCAACGCCTGGCAGCCCGGCCTCGAGGCCATGCCGCTCGAGCAGAAGGCCGCGTTCATGGCCCGCCAGGGCGTGGTGCACCACATGATGCACGCGGCCGGCGTCTTCGAACCGCAGACGATGGCCCCCGTGCCGGCCGACGGCAGCACGATCGGCGAGCTGATGCTGCGCGGCAACACGATCATGCGCGGCT
>JAFAYA010000012.1 GCA_019240635.1 Acidisphaera sp.
TCGCGCCGCCCAAACGCCATCTGCCGGGCATGAATCGCCGCGTGCTCATCGCCCTGTGCGCCGCTCCAGCACTCGTGCCCTTACTGGCCTTCGGTCAAGGCCGTGTCGCGACGCTAACGGCCCAGGATCAGGCGGACATCGCGCGGATCGAGGCGTACCTGAACGGCATCAAGACGCTGAAGGCGCGCTTCATCCAGGTGGCGCCCGACGGCGGAACCTCGAGCGGCACGGCCTGGATCGACCGTCCCGGACGGATGCGTTTCCAGTACGATCCGCCCAGCCCTTACCTGCTCGTTGCCGGCGGGGGCCTGGTGGTGTTCCACGACGATCAGCTCAAGCAGACCAGCAACGTCCCGATTGGCCGAACGCCGCTCGGCATCCTGTTGGCCGAGAACGTCCAGCTCACTGGTCCCGTCACGGTGACGGCGCTTTCCCGGCTTCCCGGACAGATCCAGGTCACGCTGGTCCGCACCGCCGAGCCCGCAAGCGGCAGCCTCACGCTGGTCTTCGCCGATAATCCGTTCGGCTTGCGTCAGTGGTCGGTGGTCGACGAACAGCGCAAGGAGACGCGCGTTAGTCTGTTCAATGTCGAGCTCGGGGGCACCTTCGACCAGCAGATGTTCTATTTTTCGAACCCCGACCTGACAGGACCGAAATACAACCAGCCCGGGCAGAGGGGCTAAGGAGAGGAAAGCGCTTGCGTTCGGCGCGGCTTTCACCGAAGATGATGCGATCGTGAAACCACTTATTGGCATTTCCTGCTGCCGACTGGCGTTCGGCACGTTCGGCATGGCGAAGCACGCCGCCTCCGACACCTATGTGCGGGCCACCGATCAGCTCGTGGGCGGCGTTCCGGTCCTACTGCCGGCGAACGGCTCCTTCGCCGAGGTGGGCACTCTGCTGTCGCACCTGAACGGCATCATTCTGACCGGCAGCCGCTCGAATGTGAGCCCTTCGCTCTACAACGGCCCGCCCCATGCCGACGGCACGCCCGAAGACGAGATGCGTGACGGGGTGACGCTGCCGCTGATTCGCGCCGCCGTCGCCGCCGGTGTGCCGGTGCTCGCGATCTGCCGAGGACTGCAGGAGCTGAACGTGGCGCTCGGCGGCTCGCTGCATCAGCGTCTGCAGGATTTGCCCGACCGAATCGATCATAGCACGCCGATGCAGCCCAACCCTCGTCTGCGCACCGGCAAGGCGCACGGGGTCAAGGTCACGCCCGGGTCCTGGCTGCATCGCGTCGCGGGTGCGCGCGACATTCTGGTCAACTCGCTGCACAACCAAGGGATCGACCGGTTGGCGCCCGGCTTGGTGGCCGAGGGCGTCGCGCCGGACGGCACGATCGAAGCCGTGCGGGTTGCGTCCGCGCGCGGCTTTGCCGTCGGCGTGCAGTGGCATCCGGAGTACGACTGGGAGACCGACGCGGTGAGCCGGCGCATCTTCGAGGTGTTCGGCGAGGCCGTGGCCGACCATGCCAACCCCGAGCGGGACCAGGCGGCGGCGGACTGACGCTGCGGAGCGGGCGGCGCACCAGGCTACTGGATTTCGGACAGCCGCTTCTTCACGAGGTCACGCCAGGGGGCGTCGGACGGTGCCTGCGCAAGCGCCTGGCGGAACAGCGCGGCGCTCTCCTCCGTGACCCTTCCATCCATCGCGGTCTGCGCTTCCGCCGTTTCGGCGGCGAGGCTCGCGTCGAAGCGAATGCCGAGCGCCGTCCGCCACGCGAGCACAGCGGCTTCGAGGTTGCCCCGCTCCGCCTCCACGTTTCCCAGCAGAACGTAGCCCTGCCGCGCCTGGTCCGAACGCTGATCGAGCTGCGCGATCCGACGCCGAAGCTCGGCGATCAGCTGCGCCTGATCGCGCTCCGCCCGGTCGGCTTCCGCCAACCGCCCCGCGAGCGGCGCCGCGGGCAGTTCGGGATGGCCGTTGATGAGATAGAGCGCGCCGGCGACCAGTGGCACCAATACGACGGTCGCAAGGATCATCGCGCGCCCGCCGCCCGCGGCGGACTCTTCCGTCTGGTCGGCGGCGGCGAGCAGGCGGCGCTGAATTTCGAGCTTGGCGCTACCGTAATCCTCGGCGGAAAGCCGGCCCTCGAGGCGATCACGCTCGATCTCCGTCAGCTGCGCCCGGTGCAGCGCGAGCGCCGCCTCCCGCCGCCCGCGGGTCGCACCGCCGCGCCACAGCACCCATAGCAGCGGCACCACCGCCAACGAGGCGAGCACGACAATGGCGATGAGCGTCACTGTTCGAGCAGCGTGCGGAGCCTGGCTTCCTCGCCACCGTCGAGCGGACGCGGCGGAGAAGCGTTGCGGCGACCGCGGCCCGCGATCACCACGCCGCCTGCGACCAGCAAGGCCAGAACCGGCGAGCCCCAAAGTAACGCAGTGGTCGCATCGAAGGGCGGTTTCAGCCGGACAAAATTGCCGTAACGCGCGACCATCCACGCGACGATGGCCCGATTGCTGTCGCCCGCCGCCACCCGCTGACGAACGATCTTGCGCAAGTCGCGGGCGAGGTCGGCGCCGCTGTCCTCGATGCTCTCGTTCTGGCAGACAAGGCAGCGCAGCTGGCTGCCAATCTGCTCGGCGCGCGCCTCCTGCTGCCGGTCTGGCAGCATTTCCGCGGGATCGCTGATCGCATGAGCGGGACCGACCAGCAGGAGGCAGACGACCAAAGCCGCGGCGAGCCGGGTCATGCGTATTTCCGCAGCAGTCCCGCCACCTGGGTGCTCGCGACCTCCGTCGTCATTGGCCCGACGTAACGCCAGCGCACGATGCCGTTGCCGTCGATCAGGTAGCTCTCCGGCACGCCGTAGAGCCCCCAGTCGATCGCCACCCGGCCGGGCTCGTCCATCGCGACGCGCGCGTAGGGATCGCCGTGCTGGCCGAGGAAGCCGCGCGTGGCACCGGGCTTGTCCTTGTAGGCGATGCCGACGATCGGAACGCCGCGCCCCTTCATGCCCATCAGCACAGGCGCTTCCTCGACGCACGGCTCGCACCATGACGCGAAGAAGTTCACCAGCACCGGTCTCCCCGTTACGAGGTCGCCGTCGGTCAGCGTCGCCCCGTTCTCTGTCGGCAGTGAGAAAGCCGGCACCCGTTTGCCGAGGATCATGCTGGGCACGCCGCGCGGGTCGAACGTCCCTGCCGACATCCGCTGCAGCATCGCGAAGAATGCGGCGCCGGCGATCGCGGTGGCGCCCAGCGGCGCGAGCAACAGCAACCGCCGCCGCGTCATGCCCGGACGGCCGAGGCCGGCGCCGCACGTCGCGCGGGAGCGCCGACGCGCAAACGGCGGTCCGCAAGCGACAACATGCCGCCGGTCGCCATGATGAGCGCGCCGAACCAGATCCAGGGCGCCAGCGGGTTGTCGTGCAACCGCAGCACCGCGCCGCCGTCGCGCTCCTCGCCGAGTACCGCGTAGAGATCGCGCAATCCGTTGGTCTCGATCGCCGCTTCCGTGGTGGTCATCTGCTGCACCGGAAAGCTGCGCAGCGACGGCTCCAACCTTGTCACCAGCCTGCCGTCGCGGCTCACATCGATGGTCGCCACGCGCGCCGAGTAGTTGGACCCGGCCTCGTCGCGCACGCCGCGAAGGGTCCACTCATAACCGGACAGCGCCACGCTCTGCCCGGGCTTCACCCAGACGATGCTCTGGCTGGCGAGCGACATGCTGGCGATGCCGGCGATGGTCACGCCGAGCCCGGCATGAGCTATGGCCGCGCCGAACGCCGCGCGCGGCAGCCCGCCGAGCCGGGCGAGGCTGTCGCGCAACGGGACGCGGAACAGGCGGATGCGGTCCGTCACGTCCGCGACCGCGCCGGCGATCACCCAGACCGACGCGCCGAACGCCATGGCCGGCAGCGCGCGCATCCGCAGCACCGCGAACATCTCGGCCGCCAGCGCGAGCAGCAGCGCCCACCACAGCCGTTGCAGCGCCGGCCACAGCGCCGCACGCTTCCACGGCATCACCGGCCCCAGCGCCATCGCGGCGAACACCGGGATCGCCAACGGAAACACCGTCGCGTTGAAGAACGGCGCGCCCACGGACAGCTTGGTGTGCAGCAGCAGGTCGGCGAACAGCGGGTAGGTCGTGCCGGTCAGCACCACCGCAGTGATCGAGCACAACAGGATGTTGTTGAGCACCAGCGCGCCCTCGCGCGAGATCGGCGCGAACACACCCGACCCCGCCATGGCCGGGGCGCGCAGCGCGAACAGCAGCAGGCTGCCGCCGATCACCAGCCCGAGCAGCACCAGGATGAACACGCCGCGCGCCGGATCGTTGGCGAAGGAATGCACCGAGTTGAGGATGCCCGACCGCACCAGGAACGTGCCGGACAGGCTCAGCGAGAACGTGCCGATGGCGAGCAGCACGGTCCAGGTCTTCAGCGCCTCGCGCTTCTCCACCACGATCGCCGAGTGCAGCAGCGCCGTGCCGGTCAGCCACGGCAGCAGCGAGGCGTTCTCGACCGGATCCCAGAACCAGTAGCCGCCCCAGCCGAGTTCGTAATAGGCCCACCACGAACCCAACGCGATGCCACCGGTCAGGAAGCACCAGGCGCCGAGCGCCCAAGGCCGCACCCAGCGCCCCCAGGCGGCGTCGATCCGTCCTTCCAGCAACGCCGCCACCGCGAAAGCGAACGGCACCGCGAAGCCGACATAGCCGATGTA
>JAFAYA010000064.1 GCA_019240635.1 Acidisphaera sp.
GTCTCCAGCACCTCCGGGAACATCGCCAGCATCTCGAAGACCCGCGAGAGGTTCTTGCGCGGCTCGAGCGTGCCGAGCACCAGCAGGTAGCGGTCGAGTCGCCCGGGATCCACGTCGTTCTCCGCCTGGACCGGGTACCACCACGGCCACTCCACGCCGTTGCAGGCGACGAAGGTGCGGTCGGCCTCGGCGCCGAGATACGCCCGCAGGTCGCCCACCGTCGCCTCGGAGACGCCGAAGGTGACGGCATTGGTGCGGATGTCGTCCACCAGGCCGCGGCCGTGGTGGCGGATGTTCTCGATCGTGTGGAACTGCGGCGTGATCAGCGTGGAGACGTCGTGATAGAGGCTGCACTCCACCGCGAACAGCTGGCTCACGCGCTTGACCGAGGGATAGATGCCGGCAGTGACGGCCCCGGCCTCGCTCTCGAACAGCGCCAGCGGCGCCTGCGCCCGGCCCTGCCGGAGATCGCGCCCCAGGAAGATGCCGCTGCCGCGGCCCAGCGCGTCGCTCACCGCCGCCGTGTCGACCAGCAGGTGATCGTGGAAGAAGCGCAGATTGCCGGGCAGCCGGCGCAGCAGCACGCGCGCCAGCGCCGCGGCGACGATGGGAATGCCGGTCCAGTTCGCCTCGAGCAGGGTCGAGACGTCGTAGTGCAGCATCCAGCCGGCCTGCTCGATCTCCTGGCAGAGCGGGGCGAGCGCGTCCTGCATGCTCTGCTTCAGGCCCGCAGCAGGGCCGGATCGGCCGGCGCCCTCAGGGCTCCCGGACGGATTGCCCCCTGGGCGGCCTCGCGCATCATCCCGAGCGAGCGGGCGCGCAGCGCCGCCAGACCCCGCACCGAGAGCGTCGGAACCACGTAGAGGCGCTCGCCGAACTGGTCGGAGACGGTGATGCCGAGCGTCTCGTCGCCGGGGGCGGCCAGCCGCCCGTCCTCGGGCGGGCCCTTGCCGCCGATCACCGCCGCGCCGATGCCGAAGGCGGCCAGCCGCGCCTCGTTCCAGCGGCACTCCGGGTCCCCTGCCTCCAGCCAGGCCAGCGGGAACAGCGCCGCCAGCAGCCCGGCGGCCTCGAGCGCGTGCAGCCGGGCGAGGAACACCCGGCGCAGCGGCAGGGTCGCGCCACCGAGGCCCTCGCGCAGCCGCGCCAGCAGGTCGCCGATCGCCTGACCGGTAAGCGGCGTCGCGTTGTAAGGGAACAGCACGACCCGGCACTCCGCCGGCCCCCGGTCCCATCCCTGGCCGGCTGAGCGGCAGAGCTTCAGCACGAGGTCGGGGACGATGCTCGCCGGATGGGCAAGGTTCCAAGGCACCAGCACGAACCCGCCGGATCCCTCCCCGCCGCGCGCCATCGCGGCACGCCAGTCGCGCGAAGCGCGCCGCTGGCAATCCGCGGGCTCGCCTGACCAGACGAGCGGCTCGTATTCGGCGAGCGAGCAGAGGGACAAGCCGCGCGCCTCCGCCGCGTTTCCCGACGCCGCGGCCATGGCCCGCTCGACATCGAGGGTGACGTAGTGCGGCGGGAACAGGTCGGTCGGCACCGCCTCGCCGCCGAAGCGCGCGGCCGCGGCCTGCGCCGCGTCGTACAGCAGCACCCGCGACACCCCGGCGGGCAGCCAGTCGCCGGCGCCGAACGGATGCGGCGTCGGGTTCACCGGCCGACAGACCTGGTGCTCGGCGAGTGCCACCAGGTTCTCGGCGTTCTTCAGCAGGCGGACATGGCTCGCCATGCCGAACCGGACATGGATCACCCCCGGCAGCCGGTCATGCACGCCGGCGAGGTAGGCGAGGTGGCGGTAGCTCTCGGTCGTCGAGAACAGCTCCGGCGCCGGCGCGAAGACCGGACAGCAGCCGCACTCCTGCAGCACCCGCGCGAACGCCGAGAGCTGCGCCTCGAAGCCGAACAGCAGCTGGCCGAAGCGGAACTGCTCGATCGGCAGGACCGCGGCGGCATACGCCCCGAGATCGACCGG
This sequence comes from Acidisphaera sp., assembly GCA_019240635.1. Lineage (GTDB taxonomy): Bacteria > Pseudomonadota > Alphaproteobacteria > Acetobacterales > Acetobacteraceae > JAFAYA01. The sequence continues at coordinate 1,973 of JAFAYA010000064.1, forward strand.
TGCCGAGGCGACCACCAGGCCGCCGGACCAGGCGCTGGCGTGATCGGCCATCGGTTCGGCGCGGGGGGGATCGGCCATGGGAACGTCGGGCGGGGTCACCGGGCTCTCGTCGGCCCCGCGCTGGCCGGAACGGGGCGACGCCGGCGAAAAGCGGCCTGGCCTGAGCGAGGGCCGAGCTGACGCGACAGCACGGGTTCGTGTATACGAGCGGTTTCGCAGAAGCAAGGCGCGGCGGCACGGCTCCGGGCCAGGGCAGGGAATCCAGTGTCGCAGGAGGATGACGCCGCCAATCGGCAAGCCAGCTCCGAGAAGGCGGAAGACGCCGGCCGGATGCCTGGGCCGGCCGAACCGGCCAGAATGCCGGGCACCACGATCGAAGCCGCGGAAGGCGAGCAGGTGTCCGCCGACATCCTGCGGGAGAGCGACCGCCTCCCCGAGCTGCGGCACCGGCACGATCGGCATGACCAGCCGGAACCCGCCGAACAGCCCGGCGGGCCACGGCCGTCACGTGCCGCCGGCGAGCACCAGCGCACGCATCACCGGTGGGCCGCCGAGACGGAGCGGCAAGCGGGCCCTGTCGAGGCCGCCGGCGAGCGGCCGCAAACCCGGACTTTGGCGCCGGCTGCCGCGACCCCGCCCGCCGCGCCCGCCGTGCTGCAGGTTCCGGCGGCAGAGGCCCCGGCTGAGCCCCAGGTTCTCGGCGGCATCGACCGGGTGTCCGAGAGCGGACAGATCGCCGGCTGGGCCTGGCGGGGCGACGGGGTCGAGCGCTGCCACGTGCGCGTCCTACGCGACGGCGAGGTTGTGGCGGAGGCCCTGGCCGACGCCTTCCGCGCCGATCTGCTGCAGGCCGGCATGGGCCTCGGTCATTGCGGCTTCTATGCCCGGCTGCGGGTGAGCCTGCCGCCCGGCCCTGTCGTACTGCAGCTCGTGGAGGCGCGGCTCGGCGTTGCCGTCGGCGCGCCGTTCGCGCTGGAGGCGCCGTCCCGCCTGTCCCAGCCGCTCGCCTCGCCCCTGCTGGTGCTGACGCCGCGGCCGACCTGGCGCGACGAGGACGTGCTCGAGAACCTCCCGCGATTCGACTTCGCCGGGCAGTGCGAGGCGATGGGGGCCCAGCGCTTCGTCGACTCGGTGTTCCAGTTCGCGCTCGGCCGCTGGCCGGAGGGAGCGAGCCGCCAGACCTACATCACGGCGCTTGAGGCCGGGGATGTGCATCCCGACGCCTTCGTCGAGGAGGTGCTGCTCTCTCCCGAGCGCAAGGCGATGACTACCCCGCTACCCTCGCCGTTCGACTACCGCTTCCCGTTCCGCATTCCCAGCACGTGAGCCCGATCCCGCCCTACTGCGCGGCTTGCATCGCCGCGACTGCGGTGATCCGGGCGGCGCAGAACTTGAACTCCGGTATCTTGCCGAACGGATCGAGTGCGGGATTCGTCAGCAGGTTCGCCGCCGCCTCGGCGTAGCAGAACGGGATGAACACCATGTTCGCCGCCACGTCCCGATCCGCCCGCACCTTGATCTCGATCGCTCCGCGCCGCGTCTCCACCCGGATCATCTCGCCCGCCGCCAGTCCGCGGCGCGCCAGCTCCTGCGGCGAGAGCAAGGCGATCGCCTCCGGCTCCAGGTCGTCGAGCGTGCCGGAGCGGCGGGTCATCGAGCCGGTGTGCCAGTGCTCGAGCACGCGCCCGGTCGAGAGCACCATGTCGAATTCTTCGTCCGGCACCTCGTCAGGCGGCAGCACGCCCGCCGGCACCAGCCGGCCGCGCCCGCTGGCCGTCGGGAAACCCGTGGCGAAGATGATCTCGTTGCCCGGCTGGTCCGGCGCGTCCACCGGGTAGGTGACCGCGCCCTCGCGCTCCAGGCGCTGCCAGGTGATGTTGGCGAGCGAGGGCATGGTCTGCGCCATCTCCGCGAACACGTCGGCCGGCCCGGCATAGTCCCACGGCAGGCCCATGCGCCGGGCGATCTCCTGGATGATCCAGAAATCCTGCCGCGCCTCGCCAGGCAACGGAACGATCGGCCGGGCGAGCTGCACCCGGCGGTCGGTGTTGGTGAACGTGCCGGTCTTCTCGGCGAAGGCGGAGGCCGGCAGCACCACGTCGGCGTGCCACGCGGTCTCGGTGAGAAAGAGATCCTGCACGACGAGGTGCTCGAGCCTGGCCAGCGCGCTTCGCGCGTGGTGCAGGTCGGGGTCGGACATCGCGGGGTTCTCGCCCTCGATGTACATGCCGCGGATCGTGCCGGCGAGGATCGCGTCCACGATCTCGACCGCCGTGAGGCCGCCGCGCGCATCCAGGTCGGCGCGCCAGAACGACTCGAAGAAGCCGCGGATCTTTCCGTCATCCACCGGCTGGTAGTCCGGATAGACCATCGGGATCAGCCCGGCGTCGGAGGCACCCTGCACGTTGTTTTGGCCGCGCAGCGGATGCAGGCCGGTGCCCGGGCGGCCGATCTGCCCGGTCGTCAAGGCGAGCGCGATCAGGCAGCGTGAATTGTCCGTGCCGTGCACGTGCTGCGAGATGCCCATGCCCCAGAAGATGATCGACGCGCGGGACTTGGCGTAGAGCCGCGCCACCGCCCGCAACGTCTCGGCGGGGATGCCGCACAGCTCGGCCATCCGCTCGGGCGGGAAGTCGGCGATGCGCGCGGCCAGCGACTCGAAGCCCTCGGTGTAGGCCTCGATGTACTGCCGGTCGGTCAGCCCCTCCGTGATGATGGTGTGCAGCAGCGCGTTCAGCAGCGCCACATCGGTGCCGGGCCGGAAGCGCAGTTCGTAGGTCGCCAGCCGCGACAGCGCCTGGCCGCGCGGATCGGCGACGATCAGCTTCGCTCCGCGCTTCACCGCGTTCTTGATGAAGGTGGCGGCGACCGGGTGGTTGACCGCCGGGTTGGCGCCGATGATGAAGATCACCTCGGCGTCCAGCGCCGCCGCAAACGGCGCGGTAACCGCGCCGGAATTCAGCCCTTCCATCAGTGCGGCGACCGAGGAGGCGTGGCACAGCCGGGTGCAGTGATCGACGTTGTTGTTGCGAAAACCCAGCCGCACCAGCTTCTGGAACAGATAGGCTTCCTCGTTCGACCCTTTCGCGCTGCCGAACCCCGCCAGCGCATCGCGCCCGTGCATTTCCCGCAGCCGCACGAGCCCGGCCGCCGCGCGATCCAGCGCCTCCTCCCAGCTCGCCTGGCGGAAGTGCGTCCACGCATTCCTGGGATCGACGACATCCTCGGCGTGCTTCGGCACGCCCTCCAGCCGGATCAGCGGCAGGGTCAGCCGGTCCGGGTGATTGATGTAGTCGTAGCCGAACCGTCCTTTCACGCAGAGCCGGTTGCGGTTCGCCGGCCCGTCGCGCCCGTCGGCGTAGAGGATCCGATCCTGCTTCACGTGGTACGTGACCTGGCAGCCCACGCCGCAATACGGACACAGGCTGTCCGCCGACCGATCGGGGTAGTGCTCGCGCACCTGCTGCGCGTCGAGCAACGCGGAAGGCATCAGCGCGCCGGTCGGGCAGGCCTGCACGCACTCGCCGCAGGCGACGCAGGTGCTTTCGCCCATCGGGTCGTCGAAATCAAAGACCACCTTTGCGCCGGCATTGCGATAGGCCATGCCGATCACGTCGTTCACCTGCACCTCGCGGCAGGCGCGCACGCACAACCCGCACTGGATGCAGGCATCCAGGTTGACCGACATCGCGGTGTGGCTGGTATCCGCCGCCCACCGCGCCGCCGCCGGGAACCGGCTCTGCGTCACGCCGACCCGCTCCGCCCAGCCCCAGAACTCGCTCTCCGGATCGTGCGCGCGCTCGCGCGCCGGCTGGTCGGCCACCAGCAGCTCCATGACCATCTTTCGGGCGAGCAAGGCGCGCTCGGTCTGCGTGCGCACCTTCATGCCCTCGACGGGCAGGCGCAGGCAGGAGGGCGCGAGGACACGCTCGCCCTCGATCTCCACCATGCAGGCCCGGCAGTTGCCGTCCGGCCGATAGCCCGGCGACGGAAGGTAGCAGAGATGCGGGATCTTCGTCCCAAGCCGCGCCGCCACCTGCCAGATCGTCTCCCCGGCCGCCGCTTCGGCCGGCACGCCATCCAGCTCGAAGCCGGTCATGCCGAAAACACCTCCGGAAAATACGTCATGACGCTCAGAACCGGGTTCGGCGCCGCCTGGCCCAGCCCGCAGATCGAGGCGTCGCGCATCGCCTGCGACAATTCCTTCAGCAGCGCCTGATCCCAGTCCGGCCGCTGCATCAGCGCCACCGCCTTCTGCGTGCCGATGCGGCAGGGCGTTCCCTGGCCGCAACTCTCCTCCTGAAAGAACCGCATCACGTTCAGCGCGGCATCGCGCACATCGTCCTGGTCGGAGAGCACGATCACCGCGGCCGAACCTATGAAGCAGCCGTACTCTTCGAGCGTGCCGAAATCCAACGGCACGTTGTCCAGCCGCGCCGGCAGGATCCCGCCCGACGCGCCGCCGGGAAGATAGGCGAGCAGCCGGTGGCCTTGCTGCATGCCGCCGCAATACGCGTCGATCAGTTCGCGGATCGTGATGCCGGCCGGCGCCAGCTTCACCCCAGGTTGGCGCACGCGCCCGGACACCGAGTAGCTGCGCAGCCCGCTCCGGCCATTGCGCCCGTGACGCAGCCACCAGTCCGGCCCCTTCTCCACGAGGTCGCGGATCCACCAGAGCGTCTCGACATTGTTGGCGAGCGTCGGCCGTCCGAACAGGCCTTGCGCAAAGATGAACGGCGGCTTGTGGCGCGGATATCCACGCCGGCCCTCGATGCTCTCGAGCATCGCGCTCTCCTCGCCGCAGATATACGCCCCGGCGCCGCGGCGCAGATGCAGCGCTGGGCCGCCCGGCGGCAGCTTCGCGAACTCGGTTGCGAGGATGTGGCGGGCCGCCGGGTACTCGTCGCGGACATAGATGAAAATCTCCGCGGCCTCGACCGCCTCGGCGCCGACCAGCATGCCCTCGATGAACCGGTGCGGGTCGCGCTCGAGATAGAAGCGGTCCTTGAACGTGCCGGGCTCGCCCTCGTCGGCGTTCACTGCCATCAGCCGCGGCCCCGGCTGCGCGCGCACGGTCTTCCACTTGCGCCCGATCGGAAACCCCGCTCCGCCGAGCCCGCGCAGGTTGCCGCGATCGAGGATGTCGCGGATGGCGTCGTGGCTGATCTCGCCGGCGCGCAGCCGGCGCAGCAGTGTGTAGCCGCCCCAGGCCACGTAGCTGTCGTAGTCCACGTAATGCGGGATGTGCGGCGCGGTGTTTCGCTGTTCCGCCGCCGCCAGCACCGTCTCCGGGGTCGCGTGGTCGATGAACCGATGCCCGACTTCGACGGTCGGCGCGACATCGCAGCGCCCGACGCAGGGCACGCGCACGACCCGCATCTCCGGCCCGGCGGCCTGCGCCAGCGCGTCGGCCAGCTTGTGCGCGCCGGCGAGCGCGCACGGCAGGCTGTCGCAGACCCGCAGGCAGAGCGGCGGCAGCGGCGGCGCGTCCTCGTGGACGATGTCGAAATGCGCGTAGAAGGAGGCGACCTCGAACACCTCCGCCATCGGCAGTCGCATCTCCTCGGCCAGTGCCGCGAGCAGCCGGGCGGGGATCTGGCCGTATTGGTCCTGAATGAGGTGCAGGTGTTCGATCAGCAGGTCGCGCCGTCGCGGCCGGTCGCCGAGCAGCGCGGCGACCTCCTGCCGCGCCGCCGGCTCGACCTGCCGTCCCTTCGGCGTGGCCCGCGCGCGCTGCCGGCCCGCGCCGGGGTGGCCGGCTCCCCCGTGCCGGCGTTCGGGCGCGCGCGGCGCCTGGGTTCCCTCCATGCTCTGCTCCCGGCTTGCCGCCTGGTTCTCCGCCCAGAATAGGACGGAAGCCGGCGGGAGGGGAGGGTCGCCCGGGGTGGCCTCTGCGGGGATGGTTGGGCAAAGCTGCTCGACCCGGCTTCAAGGCGCTTGGCCCCGGCTCGACTATCGTCCAGCGTAACCGGGGAAAACTCGGAGGCCCGCGTGTCCGCACCCCCTCGCATCGCACTCGACGAAGCCCGCGCCGGAACGCCGCGTCCGGGCGAACGCTCCGTGCGGCTGCTGTCGCACGGCACGCTCGACCTGCGGTGGTACGCGCCGCGCGGCCATGACGCGCAGACCCCGCACGACCGCGACGAGGTGTATGTCGTCGTCTCCGGCAGCGGCTGGTTCCGGCGGGGCGAGGCGCGCGTGCCGTTCGGTCCGGGCGATGCGCTGTTCGTCGCCGCGGGGATCGAGCACCGGTTCGAGGAGTTCACCGAGGATTTCGGCACTTGGGTGATGTTTTACGGCCCGCCGGGCGGCGAGGCGCCGGATCAGCGCGTCGGGTAGACCTTCGGGTAGGTCACCTGGTCGGGCGGGCCGGGCGGCGATGGCGGCCCGCGCTTGCCGCAGCCGCCGATCGCCAGTGCGGCGAGCAGCGCCAGCGCCATCATCAGCCTCATGCCAGCGCCCCCCTCATGCCAGCGCCTCCAGCCAGCGCGCGGCGGCGCGGGCGACGTTCTCCGGCGCGGTGCCGCCGATGTGCCGGCGCGACGCGACCGACGCATCGACGGTCAGCACCGAAACAACCTCCGCGGTGATGCCGGGCTCGATCGCCTGCATCTCCTCGAGCGTCAGTCGGTCAAGATCGACGCCCCGCGCTTCGGCCGCCGCGACCAGCCGGCCGGTGACGTGGTGCGCCTGCCGGAACGGCAGGCGGCGGACGCGCACCAGCCAGTCCGCGAGGTCGGTCGCCGTTGCGTAGCCGGCGCCGGCGAAGGCGCGCATGCGGGCCAGATCGGGCCGCATGTCGCGCACCATACCCGCGGTGGCGGCGAGTGCCAGCCCCCAGGCGTCGGCGGCGTCGAACACCGGCTCCTTGTCCTCCTGCATGTCCTTGCCGTAGGCGAGCGGCAGGCCCTTCAGCACGGTCAGCAGCGAGACCAGCGCGCCGGCGACGCGGCCGCCCTTGGCGCGCACCAGCTCGGCCGCGTCGGGGTTGCGCTTCTGCGGCATGATCGAGCTGCCGGTCGTGAAGGCGTCGCTCAGCGCGACGAAGCGGAATGGCGGACTGCACCAGATCACCAGCTCCTCGGCGAAGCGCGACAGGTGCATCGCGGCGATTGCCGCGGCGGCGAGGAATTCGAGCGCGAAGTCGCGGTCCGACACCGCGTCCAGCGAATTGGCACAGGGCCGGTCGAAGCCCAGCGCGGCTGCCGTCGCCGCGGGGTCGATCGGAAAGGAGGTGCCGGCGAGGGCGGCGGCGCCGAGCGGGCATTCGTTCAGCCGGCGCCGGCAGTCGGCGAGGCGGAGGCGGTCGCGGGCAGACATCTCGACATAGGCGAGCAAGTGGTGGCCGAAGGTGACCGGCTGGGCCGCCTGAAGATGCGTGAAGCCCGGCATCGGGTCGGCGGCGTGCTCGGCGGCGCGCCCGGCCAGCGCGCGCATCAGGTCGGCGAGCTGCGCGTCGATCCCGTCGATCGCGTCGCGCACCCAGAGCCGGAAGTCCGTCGCCACCTGGTCGTTGCGGCTACGCCCGGTGTGCAGGCGCTTGCCGGCCTCGCCGATGCGCTCGGTCAGCCGCGCCTCGATGTTCATGTGGATGTCTTCGAGCGCCTCGTCGAAGGGGAAGCGGCCCTCCTCGATCTCCCGCGCGATCGCCTCTAGACCGCCGGCGATGGCGTGCTCATCTTCGACGCTGATGATGCCGGATTTCGCGAGCATCGCCGCGTGGGCGAGCGACCCCCTGATGTCCTGGCGCCAGAGCCGCCGGTCGAAGCCGATGGAGGCGTTGATCGTCTGCATGATGGCGGCGGGGCCGCCGGCGAAGCGGCCGCCCCATTGCGGATTGGCCCGGTCGGTGGGGTCGGTCACGGCGGCGCATCCATGCTGACGCGGCGCGCCTGGCTGGCGTGCGCGGGGCTGGCGACCCTAGCGGCGGCGGGGCCGGCGCGCAAACCGCGCGCCGCCGAGATGCGCGACATCGGCGCGATGACGCTCGCCGATCCGCCGAAGCCCGCGCCGGCGCTGCACTTCCTGGACGCCCGGGGCAACCGCCACGATCTCGCGGAATACGCCGGCAAGGGCGTCGTGCTGAACCTCTGGGCCACCTGGTGCGTGCCGTGCGTGGCCGAGATGCCGGCGCTGGCGAAGCTCGCGGCCGCGGTGGCCGACGCGGGGATCATCGTGCTGCCGCTCTCCTCCGATCACGGCGGCGCGCCGGTGGTCGAGGCGTTCTACCGCGCGCACGCCATCGGCGGACTCGGCGTGTGGCTCGATCCGCTCGGCGCCGTGATCGACGCGCTCGGCGCGCACGGCATTCCGACGACGGTGCTTCTCGACCGGCAGGGGCGCGAGCGCGGGCGGATCGAAGGCGCCGTGGACTGGGCGCGGCCCGACGCGGCGGAGGCGGTTCGCCGGCTTACCGCATAAAGGCCAAGGCCAGGGGCGCTGCCCCTGGACCCCGCTGGGGCAATGCCCCAGGCCCCTTCATTTCAGCAATCCAGCGTGGTGTCGCGCTCCCAGTCGGTGAGCTGGCGGCAGTATTCGTTCCACTCGCGCTGCTTCAGCCTGGCGTAGGCGGAGATGAAGCCTTTGCCGAAGCGCTGGGCGAAAAGCGGCGACGCGTCGAGCGCGCGCAGCGCGTCAAGCAGGTTCAGCGGCAGGCGCCTCGCGTCGCTGACGGTGTGACCCTGCGTGTACATGTCGATGTCCAGCCTTGGGCCGGGGTCGCGCCGGACCTGCACGCCCTCGAGCCCGGCGCACAGGATCGCCGCCTGGAGCAGATAGGGATTGGCGGCGCCGTCGGCGAGCCGCAGCTCGAACCGATCGGCGGCGGGCACGCGGATCATGTGCGTCCGGTTGTCGCCCGACCAGGTGATCGTGTTCGGCGACCAGGTCGCGCCCGAGGCGGTGACCGGCGCGTTGATGCGCTTGTAGGAGTTCACGGTCGGGTTGAGCAGCGCGCACAGGGCAGGCGCGTGGTGCAGCACGCCGCCGACGAACTGCCGGCCGAGCGGCGAGAGGTCCGCCTCGCCGGCGAACAGGTTCTGCTCGCCGCGCCAGAGCGAGACATGGGCGTGACAGCCGCTGCCGGTGAGGTCGAGGAACGGTTTCGGCATGAAGGTCGCGCGCAGCCCATGCCTCTCGGCGATCGAGCGGACCATGAACTTGAAGAATGCGTGCCGGTCGGCGGTGGTGAGCGCGTCGGCGTACTGCCAGTTCATCTCGAACTGGCCGTTCGCGTCCTCGTGGTCGTTCTGGTAGGGGCTCCAGCCCAGCGCCTGCATGGCGTCGCAGAGCTCGGCGATGACGTCGTAGCGGCGCATCAGCGCGGCGGCGTCGTAGCACGGCTTGGCTCCCCGATCGGCGGCATCGGCGATCGCCCGGCCGTCCGGCGTGATCAGGAAGAACTCGCACTCCACGCCGCTTTTCATGACGTAGCCGGCACCCGCCGCCTCCGCGAGCACGCGGCGCAGCAGGTTGCGCGGCCCTTGGTCAAGCGGCATGCCGCGCAGCCGCAGGTCGGCGGCGAGCCAGCCGACGTCGGGCTTCCACGGCAGCGGGATCAGGGTAGCCGGGTCCGGCAGGGCGAGCAGGTCGGGGTCGGCGGGCGAGAGGTCGAAATACGCGGCGAAGCCGGCGAATCCTGCGCCGTCGCGCTGCATCGCCCCGATCGCCGCGGCGGGCACCAGCTTGGCGCGCTGGCGGCCGAGCAGGTCGGTGAAGGAGATCAGGAAGTACTTGATGCCCCGCTCGGCGGCGGCATCGGCGAGGCGGGCAGGCGCGGTGCTGCTCATCCGTTGGTCCTTCGCCGTGGACCTGCCAGGGCGTTGGTGATTGTGATCCTGTCCGCGCGCCGCACTCAAGGCCCGCGCCTGCGGCGCGCCCATGAGATCAGCGTCCGTCCGCGAACTCCTTGCCCGGATACCAGTCGGTCCCGGCGAGCGGAACCCGCGTCATCGCCGCCGCCTCCAGCGTCAGCGACACCAGGTCCTCCGGCTCCAGATTGTGCAGGTGGCTCTTGCCGCAGGCGCGCGCGATCGCCTGCGCCTCCATCGTCATCACCGAGAGGAAATTGGCGAGGCGGCGGCCGGCCAGGACCGGATCGAGGCGCGCGAAAAGTTCGGGATCCTGCGTCGTGATGCCGGCGGGATCACGGCCCTCGTGCCAGTCGTCATAGGCGCCGGCGGTCGTGCCGAGCTTCTGGTACTCCTGCTCCAGCGCCGGATCGTTGTCGCCCAGCGCGATCAGCGCGGCGGTGCCGATGGACACCGCATCGGCGCCGAGCGCCAGCGCCTTCGCCATATCGGCCCCGCCGCGTATGCCGCCGGACACGATGAGCTGCACGCGCCGGTGCATGCCGAGGTCCTGCAATGCCTGCACCGCCGGGCGGATCGCGGCGAGGGTGGGCAGGCCGACATGCTCGATGAACACTTCCTGGGTCGCCGCGGTGCCGCCCTGCATGCCGTCCAGCACCACGACGTCCGCACCGGCCTTCACCGACAGCGCCGTATCGTAATAGGGGCGGCTGGCGCCGACCTTCACGAAAATCGGCTTCTCCCAAGCGGTGATCTCGCGCAACTCCTCGATCTTGATCGCTAGGTCGTCCGGCCCGGTCCAGTCGGGATGCCGGCAAGCCGAGCGCTGGTCGATGCCGGCCGGCAGGTTGCGCATGCGTGCGACGCGCTCGGTGATCTTCTGTCCGAGCAGCATGCCGCCGCCGCCGGGCTTGGCGCCCTGGCCGACCACCACCTCAATCGCGTCGGCGCGCCGCAGGTCGGCCGGGTTCATGCCGTAGCGCGACGGCAGATACTGGTAGACGAGCGTGCGCGAATGCCCGCGCTCCTCCTCCGTCATGCCGCCGTCGCCGGTGGTGGTGGAGGTGCCAGCGATGCTGGCGCCACGCCCCAGCGCCTCCTTCGCCGGCGCCGACAGCGCGCCGAAGCTCATGCCGGCGATGGTGACGGGGATCTGCAGCTCGACGGGGCGCTTCGCGTGCCGCGCGCCGAGCACGACGTTGGTGTCGCAGCGCTCGCGGTAGCCTTCCAGCGGATAGCGCGAGATCGACGCGCCGAGGAACAGCAGGTCGTCGAAATGCGGCAGCTTGCGCTTGGCGCCGGCGCCCCGGATGTCATAGATGCCGGTCGCCGCGGCGCGCTGGATTTCGGCGATCGCGTGCCGGTCGAAGGTGGCGGAGAAGCGCGGCAGGGAGCGCGGCGCGCTCAATACGCGCTCGCGTTGTCGACGTGAAAATGGTAGAGGCGCCGCGCCGAGCCGTACATGCGAAAATCGCCGGCGCGCAACTCGGAAAAGCCGGCGCGCTCGAGCAGGTTTTCCAGCGCGGCGCGGTCTTCAGGGCGGATCGGCTTTTCCTCGCAATCCGCGCCGAGGCTGGCGACGCGGCCGCGCACGAACAGGCGCGCCTCATAGAGAGAATCGCCGAGCGCCTCGCCGGCGTCGCCGCCGACCACCAAAAATCCCTCTTGCGCCATGAAGGCGCTGAGATGGCCGACCGAGCCGCGCACGACGATGTCGATGCCCTTCATGGAAATGCCGCAGCGCGCGCCGGCATTGCCCTCGATCACCAGCAGGCCGCCGCGGCCGCTCGCCCCGGCGGACTGGCTCGCGTCGCCGCGCACGCGCACCTTTCCGGACATCATGTTCTCGGCGACGCCCGGCCCGGCATTGCCGTCGATGAGCACCGAGGCGCGCGCGTTCATCCCCGCCGCGTAGTAGCCGACATGCCCCTCGATGCGCAGGCTGATCGGCGCGTCGAGCCCGACCGCCACGGAGTGCTTGCCGCGGGGATTGCGGACACGCCACAGCGTGCGGTTGGTGTCCTTGGGCAGGGCGTGCAGCGTCGCGTGCAGGTCGCGCAGGCTGGTTTCGGCGAGATCGACCGAAAGCGCCTCGGTCACTCCCGGTGTTCCCAGAAATACACGCGCTGCGGCTCCGGCTCGAACAGATGCGCCCGCTCGATATCCGGCAGGTCGACCAGCGCGCGGTATTCCGTGCCGAACGCCACGTAGTCGTCGGTCTCCGCCATCACGGCGGGCTTGCAGGCGACGGGATCGCGCAGCACGGCGAAGCCGGATTCGGTGCCGACGACGAAGGTGTAGAACCCGTCGAGATCGGACAAGGTCGCGCGCAGCGCCTCGTCCAGCCGCGCGCCTTGCGCCAGCCGCCAGCTCAGATAGCCGGCGGCGACCTCGGTGTCGTTCTCCGTCTCGAACCGCATGCCCTCGCGCGCCAGCATGCGGCGCACCGCGTTGTGGTTGGAGAGCGAGCCGTTGTGCACCAGGCACTGGTCGGCGCCGGTGGAGAACGGATGCGCGCCGGCGGTGGTCACCGCGGACTCTGTCGCCATCCGCGTGTGGCCAATCGCGTGGCTACCGGCCATCGACGGCAGGCCGAACCGCGCCGCCACCTCGGCCGGCAGGCCCACGCCCTTGTACAGCTCCATCCGCCGTCCGGCGCCGACGATGCGCGCCTCCGGCGCAATCGCCGACAGCGCCGCGCGCGCCGCGGCCTCCTGCGCGACGGGGATGGCGAGCACGGCGTGGTCGTCGTGCACGGTGACCGGGATGTCGGCCCCCAGCCGGCGCCCGAGGGCGGCGGCAAGCGCGTTCGCGTCAGCACCGCGCGGCAGGCGCAGCGTCAGCTTGAGCGCGTCCGGCGCCGCCTCGCCATACACCGCGAACCCCGCGCTGTCCGGCCCGCGATCGCTCAGCGTCGTCAGCATGCCGGCGGTCAGCCGCCCCAGCTCGCCCCGCCGCTCCGGGTTCTTCAGGAACAATCCGGTGATGCCGCACATGGCCCGATTCCTAGCCCGCCGGCCGCAACAGGTCCACCGCCGCCCTGCCCTCCGTTGCCCCGAAGCGGGCCCGGCGGTAGCCTGCGCGCGCCGGAGCGCCTGGCGCGCCCCGCGGGAGCCAGGACCCCAGTGACGACGGCAACGACCGGCGCGATCGATTGCGACATGCATCCGGCGGTGCCGGGCATGCATGCCTTGCTGCCCTATCTCGACGACCACTGGCGCGAGCAGGTCAGCCTGCGCGGCATCGGCGGCATGGACCCGAGCAGCTTCCCGCCGACGATTCCCGCCAACAGCCGGCCCGACTGGCGGCCCACCAAGGACAAGCCCGGCACCGACCTTGCGATGCTGCGCGCCCAGGCGCTGGACGCGTTCGCCACCCGCTACGCCATCTGCAACTGCCTTTACGCCGTGCAGGCCGCCTACAACGCCGATTTCGCCGCCGGCCTCTGCCGCGCCGTGAACGACTGGATCGCCGGCGAGTGGCTGGACCGCGAGAGCCGGCTGCGCGCCTCCATCGTCGTTCCGCTGCAAGACCCCGCGCTGGCGGTCGAGGAGATCGAGCGGCGCGCCGGCGATGCGCGCTTCGTGCAGGTGCTGCTGCCCGCCGGCTGCGAGATGCCGCTCGGCCGGCGCTTCTACTGGCCGATCTACGCCGCGGCGGAGCGTTACCGCCTGCCGGTCGCCATCCACGCCGGCAGCACTTTTCGGCACGCCACGACGAGCAACGGCTGGCCCTCCTACTATCTCGAGGACTACGTCGTGCAATCGCACGCGGCGCAGGCGCAGCTGCTCAGCCTGGTCGCCGAGGGCGTGTTCACCAAATTTCCCGGCCTGACCGTCGTGCTGTCGGAGACCGGCTTTACCTGGCTGCCGCAGTTCCTCTGGCGCGCCACCAAGACCTGGCGGGCGATGCGCTCGGAGATCCCCTGGGTGGATCGTGCGCCGGCCGACATCATCCGCGACCACGTGCGCTTCACGCTGCAGCCGGCCGATGCGCCGCCCGACGCGCCGGCATTGCAGCAGGCGGTCGAGCAGATCGGCTCGGACCGGGTGCTGCTGTTTTCGACCGACTATCCGCACTGGCATTTCGATGGCGTGCAGGCGGTGCCCGAAGGGCTGTCCGCCGACCTCGTGCGGAAAATGCTGATCGACAATCCCCTCGAGACCTATCCGAGGCTGAAGGAGACCGTGCAATGAGCCTGAGCTCCGACCTGCGCGAACCCGCCACCCGGCCGCAGGCGCGGCTGCAGATGATCGACTGCGACGTGCACCACGCGATGCGCTCGGAAACCGATCTCTATCCCTACCTGTCGGCCAAATGGCGTCGCCATCTCGAGACCTACGGCGCGCGCCGGCCGGTGCCCTATGTGCATTCGGCACCCTATCCGAAGGCGGCGCCTGCGCTGTCGCGCAAGGACGCATGGCCGGCGAACGGCGGTCCGCCCGGCTCCGACCTGGCGTTCATGCAGGAACAGCTGCTCGACCGCTACGACGTGGAATACGGCCTCCTGCACCTGCTCTCGCCCAGCGGAATGGACCAGCGCGACCAGGATCTCGGCGCCGCGATCTGCCGGGCGATCAACGAGTGGCAGTATCGGGAGTGGACGCAGAAGGAGCCTCGGCTGAAGGCCGCGGTCGTCGTGCCGGGCGAGGACGCGGCGGCTTCGGTCGCCGAGATTGAGCACTGGGCGGGCAATCCGGACTTCGTCCAGGTCTCGATGATCACCCACTCGATCGAGCCGCTCGGCCGGCGGCGCTACTGGCCGATCTACGAGGCGGCGGCGCGCAACGGCTTCGCGGTCGGGCTGCACACCTCCGGCTACAACGGCCACGCCGTCACGCCGACCGGCTGGGCGTCGTTCTACGCGGAGGAGCACCAGGAAGTCGCGATCTCCCAGCAGGCGGTGGTGACGAGCCTGGTGTGCGAGGGCGTGCTGGCGCGCAACCCCGACCTGCGGGTGGTGATCGTCGAGGCGGGCTTCGCCTGGGCGGCCTCGCTGCTGTGGCGGCTCGACCGGCACTGGGCGCGCATGCGCGACGAGGTGGCGCATCTGACGCGCCCGCCTTCCGCGTATATCGGCGAGCAGATGTGGTTCACCACGCAGCAGATGGACGAGCCGGAGCGGGCCGAGGACATGCGCCGCATCATCGACTGGATCGGCTGGGACAGGCTGCTGTTCGCCACCGACTATCCGCACTGGGACTTCGACGATCCCGAAACCGCCTTCAAGATCCGCATGAGCGAGGAGGAGCGGCGCAAGATTTTTCGCGACAACGCCCGCACCGCCTATCGGCTGAGCTGAGCCCGCGACGATCCTTGACGGCGGTTCCCAACGGAATATAT
>JAFAYA010000081.1 GCA_019240635.1 Acidisphaera sp.
CCACGAAATTGCCGGCGAACAGGCTGACGGCGGCGATGATGCCGAGCGAGGCCACCAGCCGCGCCCGCCGCTCGGTCACGTCCCGCTTGGCGGTCGGGTGCGGCGCAGCCGGCGAGAGGGCGGACATGACCGCCACCTTACCGCGCCGTGGCCGGGGTGACAGCGCCCGCGCGGCTGCGCTAAGGGCATTGCTGCACCTCTCCCGGAACATCACGCCCGCCATGGCCAGCAGCAACGACATCCGCGCGACCTTCCTCGAATACTTCCGCGCGAACGGCCATCAAGTCGTGCCGAGCAGTCCGCTCGTGCCGCGCAACGATCCGACGCTGCTGTTCACCAACAGCGGCATGGTGCAGTTCAAGAACGTCTTCACTGGCCAGGAACGCCGACCCTATGCGCGCGCGACCACCGCGCGGAAATGCGTGCGCGCCGGGGGCAAGCACAACGATCTGGACAATGTCGGCTACACCGCGCGTCATCACACCTTCTTCGAGATGCTCGGCAATTTCAGCTTCGGCGATTATTTCAAGGAGCAGGCGATCGCGCACGCCTGGAGCCTGATCACCCGCGATTTCGCCCTGCCGCCGGAGCGCCTGCTGGTCACCGTGTTCAGTGAGGATGATGATGCCGCGGCGCTCTGGCACCGCATCGCCGGCCTGCCGGAAGAGCGCATCATCCGCATCCCGACCTCGGACAATTTCTGGCGCATGGGCGATACCGGGCCGTGCGGGCCGTGCTCGGAGATCTTCTACGACCACGGCCCTTCGATTCCCGGCGGCCCGCCCGGCAGTCCCGACGAGGATGGGGACCGGTTCGTCGAGATCTGGAACCTGGTGTTCATGCAGTTCGAGGAGGGGCCGCCCGGCACCCGCGTACTGTTGCCGCGACCCTCGATCGACACCGGCATGGGGCTGGAGCGCGTCGCCGCCATCCTGCAGGGCAAGCACGACAATTACGACACCGACACGTTGCGCGCGCTCATCCTGGCCAGCGCCGAGGTGACCGGCCAGGCGCCGGACGGGCCGCACAAGGTCGGCCACCGCGTCATCGCCGATCATCTCCGCAGCTCCGCCTTCCTGATGGCGGACGGCGTGCTGCCCGGCAACGAGGGACGCGGCTACGTGCTGCGCCGGATCATGCGCCGTGCGATGCGCCACGCCCACATGATGGGGGCGCGCGAGCCGGTGATGGACCGGCTGGTGCCGACCTTGGTGCGCCAGATGGGCGGCGCCTATACCGAACTGGTGCGCGCCGAGGCGCTGATCCGCGAGACGCTGCTGCTCGAGGAGACGCGCTTCAAGGCCATGCTGGAGCGTGGGCTGCATCTGCTGACCGAGGCGACGTCGCGGCTCGGCGAGGGCGAAAGCCTGCCCGGCGAGGTCGCCTTCCGGCTCTACGACACCTACGGCTTTCCGCTCGACCTGACGCAGGACGCGCTGCGCGAGCAGGGGCACCCGGTCGATGTCGCGGGCTTCAACGCAGCGATGGCCGAGCAGCGTGCCCGCGCCCGCGCCGCGTGGTCGGGCTCGGGCGAGGCGGCGACCGAGCGGCTCTGGTTCGAGGTTCGCGAGCAGGCCGGGGCGAGCGAGTTCCTGGGCTACAGCACGGAAATCGCGGAAGGAGAAATCCTTTCCCTGGTCGTCGGCGGCGCGCCGGTCGAGCAGGCGCCTGTCGGCACCGATGTCGCGGTGGTGCTGAACCAGACGCCGTTCTACGCCGAGAGCGGCGGGCAGCTGGGCGATGCCGGCCGCATTACCGGGCCGGATGGCCTGGTCATCCGCGTGGATGACACGCAGAAGAAGCTCGGCGATCTGTTCGTGCATCTCGGCCGCGTCGAGGCCGGCACTGCGCGGGTCGGCATGCCGGCGCGCGCCGAGGTCGATCACCTCCGCCGCGGCCGGATCCGCGCGCATCACAGCGCCACGCACCTGCTGCATGAGGCGCTGCGCCGTCGCCTCGGACCGCACGTCATGCAGAAGGGCAGCCTGAACGCCCCCGACCGCCTGCGTTTCGACGTCAGCCAGCCGCGGCCGATGACGCCGGAAGACCTCGCCTGGGTGGAGACCGAGGTGAACGCGCGGGTGCGCGAGAACAGCGCCGTGACCACAAGGCTGATGACGCCGGAGGCAGCAGTGGCGGAAGGCGCGATGGCGCTGTTCGGCGAGAAATACGGCGAGGAAGTGCGGGTCGTCGCCATGGGCGAGGGCGACGGCGGGAAACCCGCCTATTCCATCGAGCTCTGCGGCGGCACGCATGTCGGTCGCACCGGCGATATCGGCCTGTTCCGCATCGTCTCCGAGGGCGCGGTCAGCGCCGGCGTGCGCCGCGTCGAGGCGGTGACCGGCGAGGCGGCGCTGGCGCTGGTCGGAGAGACCGCGCGCCGCCTCGCCGAAACCGCGCAGGCCCTACGCGCCACCCCGGCCGAGGTGCCGGGCCGCGTCGCCGCTCTGCTCGACGAGCGCCGCCGCCTGGAGCAGCAGGTCGCCGAGTTGCAGCGCAAGCTGGCGACCGGCCACGCCCAGGCGGCGATGGAGGAGGTGAACGGCGTGGTCCTGGCGGCGCGCAACCTCGGCGCGGTGCCGCCGCGCGACCTCAAGGGCCTCGCCGACGTCATCCAGAAGCAGATCGGCAGTGGCGTGGTGGCGCTGGTTTCCTCGGCCGAGGGCAAGGCGAGCATCGTCGTCGGCGTCTCGCCGGATCTCACCGCGCGATTCAACGCCGTCGATCTGGCGCGTGCGGCGAGCGGCGCCGTGGGCGGGCGCGGCGGCGGCGGCCGACCGGACCTGGCGCAGGCGGGCGGGCCCGATGGCGAACGGGTCGAGGCGGCGCTGGAGGCCATACGCACGGCGCTGGCAGCTTAGTCATTCGGGATGGCATTGCCAGTCCAAGGGCTCTTAAGGCTGAAGGAAGCGCCTCGTCCCCTTTCTACACCCCGATGAGGACGGCCGCGCCAATAGCAGGGAAGCCCGCGAGCAACCACATCGAATGCCTGCAGATGGCCTACGTGGGTGCGACGTGGCCAAACGAGTCGCTGATGCTGGTTGGTGCTCAGTAATACCAGCTGGCCTAGAGGCTGACCGTTGCCCAGTTGCGGGTGCCGATAGATCGGATACGGTCGGGATCGTTGATCAGGAAGAGCCAGGCATTCCGACACGCCTGCACGATGTCATCGTAGCTGTCCCAGACGCGTGCGCAAAGCTG
>JAFAYA010000042.1 GCA_019240635.1 Acidisphaera sp.
CCACCTCCTTGTCCTGATAGAGCGCCACCTGGGCGTTGCGCGTGCGCGGCGAGAGGCGCCCCATGACCACGGCACAGCCACCGCGGCGCCGGCGGATCAGCTCGGCGATCGCATAGACCTCGCCGGCGCTGAACGCGACGATGGCGCTGCGCGGCGGCAGCCGGGTCAGTTTCGCCGGACCTGCGTAGCCGAGCTGCGACAGCCGCGGCCGGGTTTCCACAACCGCGTCCGGCACCAGCCGTTGCAGCCGCGGGCGGATGGTCTCCGCACCCAGAAACATGGTTTCCACGAGGCCGCGGGCGTGCAGCAGCCGGTCGGTGAAGACATGCCCGCGGTCCGCGTCGGCGCACAGCTGGATCTCGTCAACCGCGAGGAACTCGACCGGCCGGTCGAGCGGCATCGCCTCCGCCGTGCAGGCGAACCAGCGCGCCTCCGGCGGCACGATCTTCTCCTCGCCGGTGATCAGGGCGACGTGCCGGGCGCCCTTGGCCACGACCATCCGGTCGTAGTTCTCGCGCGCCAGCAGGCGCAGGGGGAAGCCGATGATGCCCGAGGCGTGCGCCAGCAGGCGCTCCATGGCCAGATGCGTCTTCCCCGTATTGGTGGGGCCGAGGACCGCCTTCACGCGCGGGCCGAAACGAGCCATGCGCGAAGTGTTGGGGCCGGCCGGCAGGATTGCAAGCATGGCGGGCGGGACCGATTGAAAGCGCAGCCCCGCTGACGCATATCCGCCGCGCAAGGAGGCCAGCCATGAGCGAAACCGCAGCGCCGGCGCAGGAAAAACATGATTTCAGCGCCGAGGTCGGCCGGCTGCTCGATCTCGTGGTCCACTCGCTCTACTCCGAGCGGGAGATCTTCCTGCGCGAGCTGGTGGCCAATGCCGCGGACGCCACGGACCGGCGGCGCTTCGAGTCGCTGACCGACGCCCGGCTCGCCCCACCCGCGGAGGCGAAGATCCGCATCGTGCCGGACAAGCCCGGCCGTACGCTGACGATTGCCGATTCGGGCATCGGCATGACGCGGCAGGAACTGATCAACAATCTCGGCACGATCGCCCGCTCCGGCACCCGCCAGTTCGGCGAGACGCTCGCCCAGGCGAAGCCCGAGGAGCGGCCGAGCCTGATCGGCCAGTTCGGCGTCGGTTTCTATGCCGCCTTCATGGTGGCCGACCGTGTGGAGGTGCTGTCGCGCCGGGCGGGCAGCGAGGAAGCCTGGCTCTGGGCGTCCGAGGGCAGCGGCGCCTTCACGATCGGCCCGGCCGAGCGCGCCGAACCCGGCACCGACGTGGTCCTGCGGCTGAAATCCGACGCCGACGAGTTCTTGGAGCCGTACCGGCTCGAAACGATCGTGCGCAAATGGGCCGACCACATCACGCTGCCGGTCACCATCAGGCGCGACGGCAAGGACCAGCCGGCGAACGAGGGAACGGCGCTGTGGCGCAAGCCGAAATCCGAGGTCAGCGAGCAGGCGGGGACCGAATTTTACCGCCATCTCGGGCATCTGTTCGACACGCCCTGGGCGACCCTGCAGTGGAAGGCCGAGGGCGCGCTGGAATTCTACGCCCTGCTGTTCGTGCCGACCGCGCGGCCGTTCGAGCCGGTGGAGGGGGAGCGGCGTTCGAAAGTGCGGCTGCACGTGCGCCGCATGTTCATCACCGACGAGGCCGAGCTGCTGCCGCCCTGGCTGCGCTTCGTGGCCGGCGTCGTGGATACCGAGGACCTGCCGCTCAACGTATCGCGCGAGATGCTGCAGACCACGCCGGTGCTGGCGCGCATCCGCAAGGCGGTGACCAACCGCGTGCTGGCCGAGCTGAAGTCGCGCGCCAAGGAAGCCGAGGGATATGAAAAATTCTGGGAAAATTTTGGCGCGACCCTGAAGGAGGGGCTCTGGGAAGACGCGGAATACCAGAAGGACCTCGCACCGCTGCTGCGCTTCCGCTCCTCGACCACCGACGGGTGGGTGTCGCTCGCCGACTATGTCGGACGGATGCAGCCGGGGCAGGAGGCGATCTATTACCTGACCGGCGAGCGGATGGAGGCGCTGAAGAACTCGCCGCAGCTGGAAGGGTTCCGGGCGCGCGGGGTGGAAGTACTGCTGCTGGCCGACCCCATCGATTCGTTCTGGCCCGACCGCTTCGAGGCGTTCGAGGGCAGCAAGCTGCGCAGCGTCGTCCAGGCGGCCGACGATCTGGCGAAGATCAAGCCGGCCGACCACGGCGAGGGAGCGGGCGAGGGCGAGGCGGCCGACGTCTCGTCGCTGCTCGCGGCACTGAGGCAGGCACTCGGCGAGGCGGTGAGCGATGTCCGGGCGACCGGTCGGCTGGTGGACAGCGCGGTCGTGCTGGCGCCGGGCGGCGGCGGCCCGGATCTGCAGATGCAACGCCTGCTGCGACGCGCCGGCCGCGACGCGCCGTCGCCGTCGCCGTGCCTCGAAATCAATCCGCGCCACGCACTGATCCGGTTGCTGGCCGCACGGGCCCAGGCCGGTGAGACGCTGGAGGACTCGGCGCGAACGCTGCTCGACCTCGCCCGCGTGCAGGACGGCGACATGCCAGCCGATCCCGCCGGGTTCGCCCGCCGGGTCGCCGGCTTCATGGCGGCCGGCAGCGCCGCCCCGACCTGATGGAGTTGCGCGACCTCGACTGCCTCGCACCGCCGGGCTCGCCGGCGCGTCCGCTGCATGCGGTTCGTCCGGCGGAGCTGGGCGGTTTCCTCGATCGCCTCGCACCGGCGCAGGCGCGCTTTCTGGAGCAGGGCGGCTTTACCGCCGCCGCCCAGGAGCTGCGGCTCATCCCAGGCCCGGACGGCGTCGCAGCCGCGGTGATTGGGCTCGGCGAGGACCGTTCGCCCTACGCCTTCGGCGACCTCGCGGCGCGGCTGCCGGCGGCGAGCGACTGGGAGTTGGTGCCCGGGGACTACGATCCCGCTGCGGGGGTGCTCGGCTTCTGCCTGGGCGCCTATCGCTTCCCGCTGTTCACCCCGGCCAAGCGTCGCCCGGCCCGGCTGAGCGGATCGGCCGGGCAGGCGCGTGCACTGACGATCGCCGGCGCGGCGTGGATGGTGCGCGACCTGATCAATGCGCCGGCGAACCATCTCGGCCCGCGCGACCTGGCCGGCGCGGCGCTGGCGCTCGCCGAGCGGCACGGCGCCGCGGCGCGGCTGGTCGAAGGAGCCGCGCTGGACGAGGCCTATCCGGCGATCGCCGCCGTGGGCGCCGGCTCGGCCCGGCCGCCCTGCGTCGCCGTGCTGCACTGGTCCGGCCCGGGTGCCGGTCCCGAGGCGCCGCTGCTCTCGCTCTGCGGCAAGGGGGTCTGCTTCGACAGCGGCGGCTACGACATCAAACCCTCCGCCGGCATGCTTCGCATGAAGAAGGACATGGGCGGTGCCGCCACCCTGCTCGGCCTCGCCCGCATCGTGATGGAGGCGGGCCTGCCGGTCCGGCTCGCGCTCCGCGTCGGCTGCGTCGAGAACAGCGTGTCCGGCACGGCGATGCGCCCGCTCGACGTGCTGCGCACCCGCGCCGGGCTCACCGTCGAGGTCGGCAACACCGACGCCGAGGGCCGGCTCGTGCTGTGCGACCTGCTCGCCGAGGCCTGCGAGGAGAAGCCGGACCTGCTGGTCGACTGCGCGACCCTGACCGGGGCGGCGCGGGTGGCGGTCGGCCCTGACCTGCCCGCGCTGTTCTGCAACGACGAGGCATGGGCGGCGGCACTGCTCGCGCACGGCACACACACGTACGACCCGCTCTGGCGACTGCCGCTGTGGGAGGGCTACGACGAATGGCTGGCCAGCCCGATCGCGGATGTGAACAACATTGCCTCGAAGCCACATGCGGGTGCCGTGATCGCTGCGTTATTCTTGCGTCGTTTCGTTGCGGCGGGGACGCCCTGGGCTCACATCGACCTGTATGCCTGGAACGAGCAGTCGCGTCCCGGCCGGCCGGAGGGCGGCGAGGCGCAGGCGATGCGGGCGCTGTTCGATGCCGTCGCGGAACACTGGAGCGTGAGTGCCGGTCCGTCGCATCGTGAAATCGGAACAGCTGGGTAACGTGTTCGGGAAGCCAGCGGAACGGTTCCGAGCCTCGCGGGCTTTGTAATCCAGGCGGTGCCCACACAACCCGCCGCTGCGGGAAGACCCACGCGGGCGTAGCCCCAACCGGGCGTCGTGTTCGTCCGCAAGCTGAAAGGATTAGCTATGCCCACCTCCCCGTCCCCCGACCAGCTCGTCGGCATTCTTCGGGACACCGTCGTCGCCCTGGTGCGCCGCGATGGACCGGATCTGTCGGCGCGACAGCTCGGCGTTTTCCTGACCTGCTACTTGCAGGACGGGGCCCACACGGTGCGCGGCCTGGCCGCCGACCTGAACGTCTCCAAGCCGGCCATCACCCGCGCGCTCGACCGTTTGGGTGAACTGGACCTGGCGCGCCGGAAGATCGATCCGGCGGACCGGCGCAGCGTCCTTGTCCAGCGCACGCTCAAGGGGTCCGCGTTCCTGCGCGACCTGCGCAACATCATGGCCGACGCGTCCGGAACCGGCCGGCGCATGTCGCACGCCCTGCACGACGCGCCGCGCCGGGTGGTCAACGGCTGATTCGCGTCACCACGTTTCCAGACGAGTGCAACGCGCGCGGCGGTTGACGTAGCCGACCCAGGCGAGCTGCGGCGCGAGCGGCAGGGCGAGGACGATGAGCTTGGCCTCGCCCGCCACGCGCACGAAGAACAGGCAGCAGACGCCGCCGAACAGTGCGAAGCCCCAGTGGATCAGGGTGACGACGCGAGCGTCCACGCCGGACCGCTGGGCCACCTGATAGAGGTGGCCCCGGTGCGGCTGCGTGACCGGTTCACCGCCGAGCCACCGGCGAGCCAGAGTGAAGGCGACGTCGAACAGCACGCCGGATAGCAGGATCGGCACCGTCACGAACGACATCTCGACCGCCTGGAAGCGGCTTGCCGCTACTCCGAGCATCGCCAGCACGAAGCCGCAGAACTGGCTGCCGACATCGCCCATGAATATCCGCGCGTGTGGAAAATTGAAGGGCAGGAAGCCGAGCACGCCGGCGCCCAGCAGCATCGCCGCAAAGTAGACGAAGAAGCCGCCTTCCGCCTGCGCGATATAGGCGAGAAAGGCGCATGCGATCAGCGTTACCCCGCCGGCCAGCCCATCGAGGCCGTCGATGAAGTTCATGGCGTTGGTCGCAAACAGGATCCAAGCCAGTGTCGCCGCCGGCGCAAGCCAGCCGAG
>JAFAYA010000029.1 GCA_019240635.1 Acidisphaera sp.
GCTATGTGATCAGGCGAATGGGAGCCGGGCAGCACGGCGCCCTCGGCCACGCGCTTGCGCCTGACGCGTCCGGGCGCCACATTGCAGTGACGACGGCGAGGTGAACTCCCCGGCGCGCGCTGCGATGCCTGGGTCACTGGCTGTGCAATCGGGGGAACACCATGGCCTCGGCGGCCGAGCAACTTGCAGCGAACCTTAACCTCGGCACCTTCTCGAAAGCGACCGAGCTCAAGAAGCGCATCTGGTTCACGCTGGGCGCGCTGATCGTTTATCGCATCGGTACTTACATCCCAGTGCCGGGCGTCGATGCGCGCGTCATGGGCGAGCTGCTGCAGCAGCACGGCGGCGGCATCCTGGGCATGTTCAACATGTTCAGCGGCGGCGCGCTCGGCCGCATGACCGTGTTCGCCCTCAACATCATGCCCTACATCAGCGCCAGCATCATCGTGCAGCTGATGACCGCGGCCGTGCCGTCCATGGAGGCCCTCAAGAAAGAGGGCGAGTCCGGCCGCAAGAAGATGAACCAATACACGCGGTATCTCACCGTGCTGATCGCGATGTTCCAGAGCTACGGCATCGCCATCGGTCTCGAAGGGATGCAGGGCGCCCATGGCGCCGCCGTGATCAACCCAGGGCCGTTCTTCATCCTCTCCTGCGTGGTCACCTTGGTCGGCGGGACCATGTTCCTGATGTGGCTCGGCGAGCAGATCACCGCGCGTGGCGTCGGCAACGGGATCAGCCTGATCATCTTCGCTGGCATCATCGCGAATATGCCGCGGGCGCTCGCGAGCCTGCTGGAGCTGGCGCGGACGGGGGCGATCTCGCCGTTCTTCGTCCTCGTGTTCGTCCTGGTCGCTATCGCGGTCGTCGTGTTCGTTGTGTTCATGGAGCAGGCGCAGCGCCGGGTCGTGATCCAGTATCCCAAGCGCCAGGTCGGCCAGCGGATGTTCGGCGGCGATTCGACGCACATGCCGCTCAAGCTGAATACCTCGGGCGTGATCCCGCCCATTTTCGCGAGCAGCATCCTGCTGATCCCGGCGACCATCGCCGGTTTCTCCAGCGGCAGCGCGGGCGGGTGGGCGCCCTTCATCGCGGCGCAGCTCGCCCACGGCCAGCCGCTCTACATGGCGCTCTACGCCGGGCTGATCATCTTCTTCGCTTATTTCTACACGGCGGTCGTGTTCAACCCGCAGGAGACGGCGGACAATCTCAAGAAATACGGCGGCTTCGTGCCCGGCATCCGTCCCGGCACGGCTACGGCCGAGTATTTCGACCGGGTGCTGACGCGGCTGACCACCGTCGGCGCGATCTACCTCGCCGTCGTGTGCCTGCTGCCTGAGATCCTCATCAGCCACTATGCCGTGCCGTTCTACTTCGGCGGCACGAGCCTGATGATCATTGTGTCCGTCACCATGGACACGGTGACGCAAATCCAGAGCCATTTGCTGGCGCACCAGTACGAAGGCCTGATTCGGAAGAGCCGCATCAAGGGCCGCGTCCGATGAACCTCATCCTCCTCGGCCCGCCCGGCGCGGGGAAGGGCACGCAGGCCAAGCGCCTGGAGCTGCGTCACGGGCTGACCCAGATCAGCACCGGCGACATGCTCCGCGCCGAGGTCGCGGCCGGCAGCGCCATCGGCGCCGAAGCGAAGCAGATCATGGAGAGCGGCGCGCTCGTGCCCGACGCGCTGATCATCTCCATGATCGAGGGCCGCATCCGGCAGCCCGACCTGCGCTGCGGCTTCATCCTGGACGGGTTCCCGCGCACTGCAGCGCAGGCCGAGGCGCTGGACGCCATGCTGGCACGGCTAGGCAAGAGCCTAGACGCCGTCATCCTGCTCCGCGTGGACGATTCGGCGCTGGTCGAGCGCATCGCCGGGCGCTTCACCTGCGCGCGCTGCGGCGCTGCTTACCACGACCGCTTCCACCCGCCGCACGTGCCGGGGATCTGCGACATCTGCGGCAGCGCCGAGTTCACTCGCCGGGCAGACGACCGCGCCGAGACGGTCGCGGCCAGGCTCCTCGCCTATCAATCTCAGACAGCCCCGATTCTGCCGCATTATCAGGCGTCAGGGCGCCTCCACGAAGTGGACGGCATGGCGGAGATGGACGCGGTGACGGCAGAGATCGAGGCTGTGCTGGCGGAGGTTAAGACTCGCGGAGAATTGATAGAGTCGCGTTGACAAGATAAGCCGCGCGGCTATAGTCCGCGCCCTCCGCTGACCCCTCATAGGGGCAGCGCATGACGCATTGCGCGGCGCTGATGCCGCATTTTTCAGGAGCACAGGCGTGGCCCGCATCGCCGGCGTTAACATTCCGACCAATAAGCGCGTCGAAATTGGACTGCGCTACATCTACGGCATCGGTCCTACGAAGGCCGCTGAAATCTGCGGCAAGCTCGGGATACCGGATGATCGCCGGGTGAACCAGCTCTCCGACGAGGAGGTGCTGCGCATCCGCGAGCTGATCGACCGCGACTATCGCGTCGAGGGCGACCTGCGGCGCGAGGTGGCGATGAACATCAAGCGGCTGATGGATCTCGGCTGCTACCGCGGCCTGCGTCACCGCCGCGGCTTGCCTGTGCGCGGCCAGCGCACGCATACCAACGCCCGTACCCGTAAGGGCAAGGCCGTCGCGATTGCCGGCAAGAAGAAGGTGACGAAGTAGGATGGCCCGCCCCGCTACCGCGACCCGCGCCGCCCCTCGCAGGAGGGAGCGGAAAAACATCACCTCGGGCGTGGCCCACGTCGCCGCCACGTTCAACAACACCATGATCACGATCACGGATGCCCAGGGCAACACCATCGCCTGGTCGTCCTCCGGGATGCAGGGTTTCAAGGGCAGCCGCAAGAGCACGCCCTACGCTGCCCAGGTCGCGGCCGAGGACGCGGGTCGGAAGGCGCGCGAGCACGGCATGGAGACCCTGGAGATTGAGGTCAGCGGTCCCGGCTCCGGACGGGAGAGCGCGCTGCGCGCCCTGCAGACCGTGGGCTTCGCGATCACCGCGATCCGCGACATGACGCCTATCCCTCACAACGGCTGCCGGCCGCGCAAGCGCCGCCGCGTGTAGCCCCCCGGCAACCCAGGAGGCATCTCCTGGGCTGCTGTCCGTAACGAAAGAAGGTCCCGAATGGCCCTGCAACGCAATTGGCAAACCCTGATCAAGCCGGAGAAGCTCGACGTCGAGCACGGCTCCGACCCGCACCGTGTCGCCACCGTCGTGGCCGAGCCGCTGGAGCGCGGCTTCGGCATGACGCTTGGCAACGCTATCCGGCGCGTCCTGCTCTCCTCGCTGCAGGGTGCGGCCGTGACGGCGGTGCAGATCGACGGCGTGCTGCACGAGTTCAGCAGCATCGCCGGCGTGCGCGAGGACGTCACCGATATCGTGTTGAACATCAAGCAGCTCGCACTGCGGATGCACGGCGAGGGGCCGAAGCGGATGACGCTGACCGCCACCGGACCTGGCGAGGTGCGTGCTGGCCAGATCCAGGCCGGGCATGACATCGAGATCATGAACCCCGAACTGGTGCTGTGCACGCTCGACGACGGCGTGAAGCTTGGCATGGAGTTCACCGTCACCCTCGGGCGCGGCTACGTGCCGGCCTCCGCCAACCGGCC
>JAFAYA010000025.1 GCA_019240635.1 Acidisphaera sp.
CCGGAGCCAGGGCTCGCCACAGAGTCGCTGGCGAAAAACATTGCGGGCGAACGCGAACCTTCTCGTCAGCCCGCTTTTTTGCTTGACCGCAATACCGACCGGTCGGTATGTAACGCTGATGGGACCGGCCCCGACCTCGCGACCCACCCGCGGCGACGCCAGGATGCGGCTGCTCGATGCCGCGCTGTCGGTGGTACGGGCCAAGGGGTATGCGGCGGCCTCGGTCGAGGAGCTGTGCCAGGCGGCCGGGGTTACGAAAGGCGCATTCTTCCACCATTTCCGCAGCAAGGACGCGCTGGCCGTCGCGGCCGCGGAGTACTGGTCGGAGACGACCGGCGCGCTGTTCGCCGACGCGCCGTATCACGCACATGACGACCCGCTGGCGCGGGTGCTCGGCTACGTCGATTTCCGGCTGGAGCTGATCCGCGGCGCGCCGGAAAAATTCACCTGCCTCGTCGGCACGATGGTGCAGGAGGTTTTTCAGACCAGCCCGGCGATCCGCGCCGCCTGCGAAGCCTCCATTACCGGGCATGCCGCGCATCTCGAAGCGGATATCGCGGAGGCGATGCGTCGCCACCGCGTGTCCGGCACGTGGAACGCGAAGAGCCTGGCGCTGCACACGCAAGCGGTGCTGCAGGGGGCGTTCATCCTCGCCAAGGCGACCGGCGATCCCGACGCTGCGCGCGACAGCGTCGGTCATCTGCGCCGCTACATCGCGCAGCTGTTCAACCGACCTGCAACGAAGGAGAGATCGACATGACTGCGACGCAAAGCCCGAACGGCCTGCACAGCCTTTCGCCGCATCTGGTCTGCGGTGGGGCGGCAGAGGCGATCGCTTTCTACAAGAAGGCGTTCGCTGCGGAGGAGCTGGTGCGGCTGCCGGGGCCGGGCGGCAAGCTGATGCATGCGTGCCTGCGGATCAACGGTTCTTCGGTGATGCTGGTGGACGAAATCCCGGCCATGGGCGTGCGTGGGCCGAAGAGCCTGCAGGGAACGCCGGTGACGATTCACCTGGTGGTCGATGACGCGGATGCGACGGCGGCGCGCGCGGTTGAGGCCGGGGCGATCGTGGTGATGCCCGTGGCCGACCAGTTCTGGGGCGACCGCTACGGCATCGTCGAAGATCCGTTCGGCCATCGCTGGTCGATTGCGACGCCGCAGCGGACAATGACCGCGGCGGAGATGGCGGAGGCAGCGCGCAACGCGATGTGCAGCGGCGCCCGCGCGAACTGATCCCCTGCCCTGCGGAAAATGACCGGACCCCGTCCGCCGAACGGGGTCCGGCGCTCGTCATCAGGCGGAATGACTCGCTTCCGCGAACGGCGCGTATTTGCTGTCGGGAATGATGACGATCTTGCCGACGAATTTTTTGGCCATGAAATAGGCTTGCGCGTCGTGGATGCGCGACAGCGGATAGGTTTTGGCGAGCAGCGGCCTCAGACGGTCGGCTTCGATCAGGTCGATGACGCGGCGAAACGCCGCTCGCGTGCCCTGGGAGGAGCCGTTGAGCTGCAACTGTTTCAGATAAATCGTGCGCAGGTCGAGCGTGACGACCGGCCCCGCGATCGCGCCGGCCGTGGTGTAGCGGCCTTCGGGGCGCAGCATGTTGAGCAGAGTGCCGAACAGCGGGCCGGCCACGAGGTCGGCCACGACGTCGATCGGCGCGCCGCGCGTGGCCTTCTCGACTTCTTGCCTGAAATCGCCGCGGCCGCGGATGATGACCGCCTCGGCGCCGATTTTTCTGACGGCGTCCTGCTTGCCTTCGCTGACGACGGCGTAGGGAATGGCGCCGCGGGCGCGGGACAGCTGGATCAGGCCTGAGCCGACGCCGCCCGAGGCGCCGGTGATGAGCACTCGCTCGCCCGCCTGCAGCGACGCGCGCTCGAGCATCTGCTCGCCGGTGTGGTAGGCGCACCAGAACGTCGCCAGTTCCGCATCGGTCATTTTTGTGCGGATGCAATGCGCCTGTTCGGCCGGGACGGCGACGTATTCGGCGTATCCGCCGTCGCGGCCGTGACCGATGTAGTCGATGTCGGCCAGGCTGTCGTCGTTGCGGTTGTAGATCGAGCCGTCGACCAGCACGCGTTCGCCGATGCGCGACGAAGCGATTTTTGCGCCGGTGCGCACGATGCGGCCGACGATGTCGGCGCCCTGGATGCGTGGGAAGACGAGGGTCGAGCGGCCGCGGCGCCAGGTGGAGATTGCGCCGGGGTCGTCATCGGTACCGTAGGCGCCCTCGCGGACCCAGATGTCGGTGTTGTTGAGGCCGCAGGCGGTGATTTCGAGCAGCACCTCGTCGGAGGCGCAGTCGGGCACCGGTGCGTCGGTGACGTGGATGAGTTTTTCGGGTCCGCCATGCCCGGTGAGCAGGACGGCGTGCATCGTGGTTGGAACGAGGGGCGTTGGTTGCGGGGAGGCTGGCATGTGGTTCTCCGTCATCGGGCTCATTTGCGCCGATGCGACTGCGCCGGACAACCGGAAGGCGGTGGTGCCGCGGTGGGTCTCGTCGCGGCGCTTCTAGCGCCAGCTTGGAGGGTGCCGGATACTCTCGTAGATCAGCAGCCGCTCGCCATCGCGCACGAAACTCTCGCACTCGACCATGCCGATGCCGCCCAGCACCATGCGCGAGGCGATGTTGTCCTCGCGCGCGACCGCGATCACGCGCCCGAGCCCCGCGCGCTCATGCGCATATCGCAGCGCGCCGCCCGCCGCCTCGCGCGCAAAGCCGTGGCCCTGGCTGTCCGGCCACAGCGCGTAGCGCAGCCCCATGCCGCGCCCGTCCGGCCGCTCGGTGACGCCGACGACGCCGTGGAACGCCTCATCGTCCGGCGTGCGGACGCTCCACATGCCGATGCCGCGCGCACCCCAGGCGGCGATGTCGGCCGCCAGCTCCTCGGCGGTCTGCACCGGACTGCGCACGCCGCCGAGCATGACGGCGAAAACCCGCGGATCGGCCTTGATGGCCCGCAGCTCCGCAAGGTCGGTCCAGGCGACCGGGCGCAGCAGCAGCCGCGCCGTGCGAACGATCCAGCTCGGGTTCACGCCACGGGCCGACCCGCCCGGGATTCAGAGACCGTTTGCGAATGCGCTGCGGCGAGTCCGCTGGCCCGGCTTTCGAAAACCGGAGCGGAGCGGCCGTTTGGGGCCGTGAGCGCCGGAAGCGCAGAAAGCCGCGTCAGATGGCCGCCGCAGTAGCATTCTCGAACGGTCTCAACGGGCGAGCGGGCGGTATTTGATGCGGTGCGGCTCGGTGGCCTCGGCGCCCAGGCGGCGGCGCTTGTCCTCCTCATAGGCCTGAAAGTTGCCCTCGAACCATTCGACGTGGCTGTCGCCCTCGAACGCCAGGATGTGCGTCGCCAGCCGGTCGAGGAACCAGCGGTCGTGGCTGATGATCACCGCACAGCCGGCGAACTCCGCCAGCGCCTCCTCGAGCGCGCGCAGCGTGTCCACGTCGAGGTCGTTGGTCGGCTCGTCGAGCAGGATCACGTTGCTCTCGGACTTCAGCATTTTGGCGAGATGCACGCGGTTGCGCTCGCCGCCGGAGAGGATGCCGACCTTCTTCTGCTGGTCCGCACCCTTGAAGTTGAAGGCGCCGACATAGGCGCGCGACTGCACCGCGCGCTTGCCCAGATAGATCACGTCGCTGCCGCCGGAAATCTCCTGCCAGACGGTCTTGCTGCCGTCGAGGCTGTCGCGGCTCTGGTTGACGTAGCCGAGCTTCACCGTCTCGCCGACGCGCAGCTTGCCGCCGTCCGGCGCTTCTTCGCCGGTGATCATGCGGAACAGCGTGGTTTTTCCGGCCCCGTTCGGGCCGATCACGCCGACGATGCCGCCGGGCGGGAGCTTGAACTCCAGATCCTCGATCAGCAGCAGGTTGCCGTAGCCCTTGCGGAGCCGCTCCGCCTCGATGACGGTGCCGCCGAGCCGGGGCCCGGGGGGGATGACGATGTCCGCGACCCCCGCCGCCTGCTCCTGCGAGCGCGCCAGCAACTGCTCGTATTGCTGGATGCGCGCCTTGTTCTTGGCCTGGCGGGCGCGCGGCGAGGAGGCGATCCACTCCTGCTCGGCGGCCAGCGCCCGCTGACGCGCGCTCTCCTCCTTCTCCTCCTGCGACAGGCGCTTGCGCTTCTGCGCGAGCCAGGAGGAGTAGTTGCCCTCGAACGGATAGCCGCGGCCGCGCTCGATCTCGAGGATCCAGTTGGTGACGTTGTCGAGGAAGTAGCGGTCGTGCGTGACGATCATCACCGTGCCGGCATAGTCGCGCAGCGTGCGCTCGAGCCAGGCGACGCTCTCGGCGTCCAGGTGGTTGGTCGGCTCGTCGAGCAGCAGCAGGTCGGGCTTCTCCAGCAGCAGCCGGCAGAGTGCGACGCGCCGGCGCTCGCCGCCCGAGAGGTTGGTGACCGGGCTCTCGGCGGGCGGGCAGCGCAGCGCGTCGAGCGCGATCTCGACCCGCCGGTCGAGCTCCCAGCCATCCTCGGCGTCGATCTTCTCCTGCAGCTCCGCCTGCTCGGCGAGCAGCGTGTTCATCTGCTCGTCGTCCATCGGCTCCGCGAACTCGAGCGAGATGGCGTTGAAGCGGTCGATCGCCGCCTTCAGGCCGGCGAAGGCCTGCTCGACATTGCCGGCGACGGTCGCGGCCTCGTCCAGCCTGGGCTCCTGCGGCAGGTAGCCGACCCGCACGCCCTCGGCGGCCCAGGCTTCGCCGCCGAACTCGGTCTCCAGCCCCGCCATGATGCGCAGGAGGGTGGACTTTCCCGCGCCGTTCACCCCGAGCACGCCGATCTTCACCCCGGGGAGGAAGGAGAGCGTAATCCCCTTGAACACCTCCCGCCCGCCGGGGAAGGCCTTCGTCAGGTTCTTCATGACATAGACGTACTGGTAGCTGGGCATGCGAGGCGGCTCCGAAGGCGGATTTCCAGTCGCGGATTTCCGGTGGCGGGGAAGGCCGGATACGCCCGGCCCGATGCGGCCGCAACCCGCCACGGCGGGTCTCAACCACGCCCGGGCTCATATAGGCGGTCGGCGGCGCCAATCCACCGTGCCCGGGCCAGGGTGTCTGGAGTTTCGTTTTGCCTATGCTAAAACCCCGGCTCAGGCGGGGAGCAGAGGTGGTGATGGGCGCGTCGGAGACTGTCGAGCGGACTGAAAAGCCTGAGCAGCCCGCCGCCCACCCGGCCAACCAGGGGCCGCTACGCAAGACCCTGATCTTCGCCAACGACAAATCGAGCGGCAAGACCACGACCGCGGGCGCCGTGCTGGTCAGCCTGCTGCAGCACCATCAGAACCGGGTGCACGGCATCGGCGTGCACGAATACGATCGCCAGCCGCGCCTGTCCGACATCTATGGCCCGGAGGACGGCTTCGGCGAGGTGGTACACCACGATGCCCGCAACGCCGCGGCGTTCGACGCGGCGCGCGACATCGCCTTCGACCCGAACGCCACGGTATGGGATGAGCTGCTCTACCGGATTGGCGCCGGCGGGGTCATCATCGACCTCGGCGCCAACATCTTCGCCGATATCTGCCGTATCCTGGACGAAGAGCCGCGGCCGGTATTCCCGGACGCGGGCGAGACGATCGGGGTGGTCGTGCCGATGACGACCGCACGCGATTCGCTGGAATCCGGCATGTCCGCGATCGAGGCGGCGGTAAGCTGGGGGCGGCAGGTGCAGATCTTCGCGGTCGAGCAGGAGTATCTCGGCCGCTTCGGCCAGACCCCGGGCTGGAACGAGTTCCGCGAGCGGATGCAGCACAACGGGCACGGCCGGTTCCACATCGTGCGCATCGAACGGCTGATGGTGGCCGATATCGGCGTCGCGGTGTTCCAGCGCATCGACCGGCTGGTGGCGGAGGCGAGCAAGGTGCTGCACTCCGGGCGCCTGCAAGGGGCGGACTACATCCGCGCGATCCGCAAGGCGCGCGCCGAGCTGGCCTGGGGCACCAGGACGCTCGAGGCGGTGCGGCCGATCGCCGACTGGTTCGTGCGCTGAACCAAGCCGCGCCTGCGCCCGGCAGGACTCGAACCTGCAACCAAGCCGTTATGAGCGGCCCGCTCTGACCAGTTGAGCTACAGGCGCGACGGCGGCGCGCCGTCTTGCGCGCAAAGCCCGCGGATTGGCAAGCCGGCGTGCGGTTGCGCGCCGATGCCGCTTCTGCCATACCCCGCCCCCGGCGACCTGCCCGGCACGCCGGCGGCAGGCGTGTTCGCCTGTCCGTTTCCTCTCTGACTGCGAAGGATCGCCTGGGATGGCTCTGGACGTCCTCATCATTCTCTGCGGCGTGCTCGCGCTGGCCTATGGCTGGATGACCAGCCGCGAGGTGCTGGCCGCGGACGCCGGCAGCGCGCGCATGCAGGAGATTTCCAGCGCGGTGCAGGAGGGCGCGACCGCCTACCTCAACCGCCAGTACACGACCATCGGCATCGTCGGCGTGGTGATCCTGATCGTGCTCGGGGTGTTGCTCGGCATCCACGTGGCGATCGGCTTCCTGATCGGCGCGGTGCTCTCGGCGACGGCCGGCTATGTCGGCATGAACGTCTCGGTGCGCGCCAACGTGCGCACCGCCCAGGCGTCGCGCCAGGGGTTGCGGGCGGGGCTCGACATCGCCTTCAAGTCCGGGGCGATCACCGGAATGCTGGTGGTCGGGCTCGGGCTGCTCGGCGTCTCCATCTACTACTTCATCCTGCGCGCGACGATGTCGGGCGACGATCTGCGCCCGGTGCTGGAGGCGATGGTCGCGCTGAGCTTCGGCGCCTCGCTGATCTCCATCTTCGCCCGGCTGGGCGGGGGCATCTTCACCAAGGGGGCGGACGTCGGCGCCGACCTGGTCGGCAAGGTGGAGGCCGGCATCCCCGAGGATGACCCCCGCAACCCCGCCGTGATCGCCGACAATGTGGGCGACAATGTCGGGGACTGCGCCGGCATGGCGGCCGACCTGTTCGAGACCTACGCGGTAACCGTCGTCGCGACCATGCTGCTGGCGGCGATCTTCTTCGCCCCGCCGCTGCGCGACACGCTGATGGTGCTGCCGCTCGGCATCGGCGCGGTGTGCATCGCCACCTCGGTGGCCGGCACCTTCTTCGTCAAAGTCGGGCCGGACAACGGCATCATGAAGGCGCTGTATAAGGGCCTGGTGGTGACCGGCGGGCTCTCCATCGTCGTCATCGCCGCCCTGATCGCGCTGCTGGTCGGCTTCTCGACGCCGATGAGCATGGGCGCGGCCGGCACGATCACCGGCTTCGACCTGTTCATCTGCGCGCTCGTCGGGCTCGCGGTGACCGGGCTGATCGTCTGGATCACCGAGTACTATACGGCCACGACCTACCGGCCGGTGCGCAGCATCGCGCTCAGCTCGACCACCGGGCACGGCACCAACGTGATCCAGGGCCTGGCCGTGTCGATGGAGGCGACCGCGCTGCCGGTGATCGTGATCTGCATCGGCATCATCGTCGCCTACCTCGCGGCCGGACTGTTCGGCATCGCCGTCGCGGCGACCACGATGCTGGCGCTGGCCGGGATGATCGTGGCGCTCGACGCCTACGGGCCGGTGACCGACAACGCCGGCGGCATCGCCGAGATGGCGGACCTGCCGGCGGATGTGCGCAAGACCACCGACGCGCTCGACGCGGTCGGCAACACCACCAAGGCGGTGACCAAGGGCTACGCGATCGGCTCGGCCGGGCTCGCCTCGCTGGTGCTGTTCGCGGCGTACACCGAAGACCTCCGGCACTATTTCCCGGGGATCGACGTGCGCTTCGCGCTGCAGGACCCGTTCGTGGTGATCGGGCTCTTCATCGGCGGGCTGCTGCCGTACCTGTTCGGCTCGATGGGCATGACGGCGGTGGGCCGGGCCGCAAGCTCGGTCGTGGTGGAAGTGCGCCGGCAATTCCGCGAAATCCCCGGCATCATGGAGGGCCAGGCGAAGCCGCACTACGGCCGGGCCGTCGACATGCTGACCCGGGCGGCGATCCGCGAAATGATCGTCCCTTCGCTGCTGCCGGTGCTGGCGCCGATCGTGCTGTTCTTCGTGATCGCGGCGATCGCCGGACGAGGCGCGGCGTTCAGCGCGCTCGGCGCGATGCTGCTGGGCACGATCGTCACCGGGCTGTTCGTGGCGATCTCGATGACCTCAGGCGGCGGCGCCTGGGACAACGCCAAGAAGTACATCGAGGAGGGCAACCACGGCGGCAAGGGCTCCGAGGCGCACAAGGCCGCGGTGACCGGGGACACGGTGGGCGATCCCTACAAGGACACGGCGGGTCCCGCGGTGAACCCGATGATCAAGATCACCAACATCGTGGCGCTGCTGCTGCTGGCCATCCTCGCGCGCTGGATGTAACGGGGCCTGGGGCATTGCCCCAGCGGGGTCCAGGGGCAGCGCCCCTGGCCTTGCTTACCTTCCCCCTCAGCCGATCGAAGACCGTCTGGCCCGTTCCGCCGGGGCAATCCGCTCGGTGCCAGTGAGCGAGCCGATCAGCGACTCGAAGGCGGCGATGTGGCGTCCCATGCCGAGGTTGCGCTCGGCGTAGCGTCGGGCGTTGGCGCGCAGCCGCCGGCTCAGCGCGGCGTCGTCGAGCAGCTCCAGGACGGTTGTCGCCAGCGCGTCCGGATCGGGGAAGCGCGTCAGCAGCCCGGTCTGGCCGTGCGCCACGAACTCGCGCACCGGTTCGGTGTCGCTCGCCACGATCGCGCAGCCGGAGGCCAGCGCCTCGCGCAGCGACCAGGAGGCGACGAACGGGTAGGTCAGATAGACGTGCGCGTCCGAGCGCTGCAGCAGGCGGCGGTAGTCGGCGTACTCGATGCGGCCCGGGAAGTGGATGCGGCTCATGTCGAGCCGGCCCGCAAGTTCGGCGGTCAGCTGCTCGCGCCAGGTGCCCTGGGCCGGACGCATGCCGTAGTGCACCTGGTCCTGGCCGACCAGGATGACCCGCGCGTCCGGCCGCTCGCGCAGCAGGCGCGGCAAGGCGCGCATCATCACGTGAAAGCCGCGATACGGCTCGAGCCCGCGCACGACGTAGGTGACGAGCTTCTCGCCGGGCGCGACGGCGATGTCCTTGAGCGCGAAGGGGCGTGTGCGCGCCGCGGGATCGGGCACGCAGAGTTCGAGGTCCGCCCCCTCCGGCAGCACGGTGATCTGCCGGCGCGCCCAGTCCGGATAGGTCTCATGCTGGAAGCGGGT
This sequence comes from Acidisphaera sp., assembly GCA_019240635.1. Lineage (GTDB taxonomy): Bacteria > Pseudomonadota > Alphaproteobacteria > Acetobacterales > Acetobacteraceae > JAFAYA01. The sequence continues at coordinate 9,178 of JAFAYA010000025.1, forward strand.
GGGTGTCTGGCCATGGCCGCCGAGGTTCAGCGCGAGGAAGTTCACGAGGTTCTTGGCGCGGATGCTCGGCAGGCGGGCGGGTTCCATCGGAAATTCCGGGTCGAAGCCCACGTCGTAGCCGTCGGTGTGATAGAAGAATTCGAAGTAGCCGAGCATCGGCGCTTTGGGCCAGAGGTCGCGCAGGTTCAAGAGCTCGCCCCAGCCGTGATGGCCGATGATGATGTCGGGCTCGAAGCCGAGCTGGTGGAAGCTGCGGGCGGCGAGCGCCACCGCCTCGGCGCGGATCGCGCTGCCCTCGAACTCGCGGACGTCCTGATGGGTTTCTGGCGCGGCCGCGCGGTGCAGCCGGTAGGTGACCTTGCGGACGCCGTTAATCTGGTTCTGGTTGGCCTCGGTGAGGAACAGCAGCTCGTGCGCCTTCTGGCCCACGAGGTAGCGCAGCAGGTGCAGATACTGCCCGGGAAAGTTCTGATGGACGAAGAGGAATTTCACGCAACCGACTCGTTTTTACTCATTTATCAGCGCCCTCGACGTCCACCCGGCTTGGCCGGGGCGCCTCGGCCCTTCGGCTCCGCCTTGGCCGGCGGCTTGCCCCGCGCGGCCGCGCGAGGCTCCTGCCCGGCGGACTGAGCCGCCGCGCCGGCCTGCCCGCGCGGGGTCAGCAGCAGCTGGAAGGCCTCCATCGGCGCCAGGCTCTCCGCCTCGCAGGGCTCGCCGGCGCCGACCGGGCCGATCTCGGTGCCGTCCACAAAGGTCGCGGAGTAGCGGCAGTCGAACGACTGGGCCGCACCGCCGCGCAGGCGCACGCGCATGCCGAGGATGGGCAGGGCCATGCCGCGGCTGCCGCAGAGCTGGCCGCCTTCGACCCACGGGGAAAGCCAGCCGCGGCCGAGCACCGCCTGATACTCGATGTCGCGCGGTGTGACGTGCTTCTGCGGCAGCAGCATGAACCCCTCGATCCAGCGCTTGCTGCCGCGTTCGCCGATCCAGTCGCCGAGGGCGGCGCCGACATCGCCGCGGACCTGCACGTGGGCAACCATCTCCGGCATCGTCCGGGGCTGGCCGCCGGGTGCCGCACGCCCGGGTTGGGCGGCGGCGGCGCCGACGGGAGCGGCGGCGGGAACGCCCTGGGCGTCGTCCGCCAGGCGCAGCACCTGCAGACGCGGCGCGGTGTCGGTGCCGCTCGGCGCCTGATAGACGGTGACGAGCACCTGCGCCGGGCCGGCGGTCACGCGCACCAGCGCCGCGTCGGCCTGGCCGTTCAGCCAGCCGTCCGGCCGGAAGGCGACGATGGAGACGGCGTCGGGCCGGCTCGGCCCGCCGGGCGGCAGCGAGATGCGCACGCCCGGCAGGCCGGTGCCGTCGTCAGCCCGGCGCGAGGCCGGGGTCTGGACGATGCAGAACAGGCCGGTATCGAGGCTCATCAGATGCCCCGAGACCTTCAGCTCGGTGATCAGCTTCTGGCCGGGGGGCATCGGGGCTGACGGTGCGTTCTTTGGCGCGGTGCCGGCTTCAGACATGCGGAGGGACTCGCTCTACTCGGTCGTGGGTTGGGGGAAAGGATCCTGCCCAGTCGGGGTATGGGCGAAGGATGGTGAAGGTTCGCCTCACGGGCGAGTTTGCCTTGCCGGGGTTGCTTCCGGCAAGCCGCGCTCCGACACGCCCACCCGATAGGCGCGCTCGGGGCGGACGGCGAGCAGGGCGTCGTTGACGGCTGGGGGCGAGAGGCCGAGAGGCAGCAGCATGCCGCGCCCGGTCGCGCGGATGCGCTCGGCCGGCGCGCCGAGGTCGAAGGCGGCGACGAACAGGCCGGCGCGCCAGGCCTCGGTGAGCGCGAAGCACCAGGTCTCCGGCCAGATCGACGGCAGCCAGGCGAGATCGGCCTGTTGCGCCGCGATCAGGTCCGGCAACTCGTCCGGCCGGTACTCGCCGGTGACGAAGCAGCGCCCCGTGCCGAGCAGGCGCGAATCGTCCACGCTGTGCCCGACCACGACGAACTCGAGCGCCAGCGCGCGCCGCGCCGCGTCCCGGCAGGCGGCGAGCAGCACGTCGAACCCCTTCTCGATACCGATCGCGCCGACGACGCAGACGCGGCGCGCGGCGCCGAGCCGGTGCAGCGCGGGGGCGGACGGCACCGGCAGGCGGGCGTCGTCGTCCCAGGGCTGCACGTCCGGTGCGACGGCCGGGAAGTGCCTGACGATGCGCCGCGCCGCGTCGTGCGAGGGGGCGATGACGCGGCGCGCCCCGGCGAGATCGGCCGCCGAGCGGTCGCGCAGGGCGGCGACGGCGATGTCCTCCTCGATGGCGCGGCCGGCGTCGGCGATGCACTGCTCGCAGGTCTCGGCGTCGGGCTCGCCGCAGTAGCGGCGCTCGGCGTTCACCAGGGCGACGCGCGGGCAGAGCCAGGCGTAGTCGTGCACGAAAACCTCATACGGCACGCCAAGGCGGGCCAGCAGGTCGAGCAGGCGGTGGTCGTGGCCGAGCAGGTGGTGCAGCTCCGCCCGCTCCGGCCGCTCAGCGCGCAGAAAGCGGGCGAGCGCGTCGAGTTCGCCGGGGACGGCGAAGCGGAGGTTGGGATAGCCGCGCTCCACGCCGTCATCGACCGCGCACAGCCCAGGCGACAGCAGGACGGGACGCAGCACGATCGGCCGCCTCCCCTCGGCGACGATCGCCGCGCAGCGCACCTCGACCTGGCGGCGCACGCCGCCGCCCACGTCGTGGGTGATCAGCAGCACGGCGCGGCGGCGGCTGCGCGCGTCGCGCCAGCGCGCCAGATCGAGCCGGCGCCGCGCCTCCGCCAGCGGATCGCGCGCGCGGTGCTCGGCGATCAGCGCGTCGTAGCCGGGGTGCAGCCGGTTCAGCACCGTCGCGTTGCGGGCGATCAGGTGGGCGCGGGCGGCGCCGAAGGACTGGCCGCCGACATGCGCGACATAGACGCCGGGGGCGGCGACGTGCCGCCATCCCAAATGCCGCGCCCGCAGCGAAAAATCGTTCTCCTCGCCATAGCCCTGGGCGAAGGCGTCCTCGCGGAACAGGCCGACCTCGGCGAGGCAGTCGCCGCGGATGTACATGCAGAAGCCGACCGCGGTGGGAATGTCGATGAGCAGGCCGGCGTTCGCCTGCTGCGCCAGCGCGGCGATCCGCGCGGTCGCGGCGGCGTCGGGGATGCGGTTGCCGCCCTCGACGGAGGGGTAGCTCAGGATCGTCGCGTCGTTGGAGAGCGGGGTGGCCGTGCCGATGTCGGCTGCCGCGTGCGCGGCCTCGCGCAGGCCGGCGAGCCAGCCGGCGGGCGGGATGGTGTCGCTGTTGAGCAGCACGACGTCGCCCGCGGCGGCGCGCAGGCCGGCGTTCGCGCTCGCCGGAAAGCCGCGGTTGCGGGCGTGGCGCAGCAGGCGGATGCGGCGGCGCGCGGCCAGCCGGTCGAGCGCGGCGGCGAGCGGCGGCTCCGGGCTCGCGTCGTCCACGACGATGACCGGCGTGCCGCGCGGCACCGTCGCCAGCACCGCATCGAGGCAGTCGAGCGTGCGCCGGCCGCCACCGTGCACGGGGATCACCACGCTGGCCGGCGGCGGGCGCACCCTTCGGTGGGCCGCCTGGCTCGGGGCCACGTCGGCGGGCATCGCCGCCCAGCCCGGCGCCGCGATGGGGGTCGCCGCCGGAGGTGTCGCCGGAAAGCGCCGGGCGACCGCGGCCGCGAGTGCCGCCGTGCCGCGCGCCTCCGCACCGGGGTCGAGCGGGCTGCCCAGCAGGTCGCGCCCGTCCGGGCCGATCACGCGCAGCGGTCCGGCGCAGCCGGCCAGCCGCGCGGCGGCCAGGCGGAACCGGCGGGGACGCGCCAGCGGCTGGTCGGCCGGCGCGTCCATGTCGGCATCGTCGGCGAGCAGGTCGAACGCCGGCCCGTGCGCGGGAAGCACGCGCAGCGTCGGGTCGCGGTCGGGGTCGCCGGGGCACCAGGCCCAGCCGGCGAGCCCGCCCGCCTCGACGGCGACGAAGCCCTCGGTGCGACGGATGCGCTGCAGCGCGACCGGGCTGCCGATCAGCGCCCGGCCGTCCAGCGACACGGCGAGCGAGGCGGCGCGGCGCCAGCGCGGCGGCAGGCGCAAGGGAACGCCGGGTTCGGCGCGGCACGGCCGTCCGTCCAACGCGAGGCGCAGCGCGCCGGCACGGCTGGGCGGCCCGATGAACAGCCCGCCGTCGCCGTCCAGCGCGCACCAGCCGGCGGCACCGGTCTCGGCGGCGATGACGTCGGCGAGGCCGGCGAGCGCCGCTTCGGCCGGGCCGGCGTGGCGCGACAGCGCGGCGGCGAGCGCCTGCCCGGCGCCCGCGTGGTCGCCGCGCTGGCGGCGCGCTGCCGCGAGGCCGAGCCAGACCGGGCGGAGGTCGTGCCGGCGCGCCAGCGCCTCGAGCGCTGGGGCAGCCGCGGCGTCGCCGAGCCGCAGCCTCGCCATGGCCAGCATCAGCGCGATCGTGTCGTTGCCCGGAGCGACGCGCAGCGCGCGATCGAGCCAGCGCGTGGCCTCGGCCATGTCCCCGGCGGCGAAGGCGGCCTGGCCGCGCTCCCACGCGGCCAGCCCGAGTGCCCTGTGCTTGGCGCGCATGCTCTCGAGCATCGCGGCATGGCCGGTCGAGCGCCGGCCGCTGGCGTCGGGACCGAAGCACCAGGCGGCGCTGCCGTCCTGGGTGTCGGCGCGGCCGATCGGCGCTCCTGCGGGGTCGGCCAAGCCGGGTCTGTCAGTTCGCCAGTTCCGGGCGGACGGGATCGGTCCGCTGCGGCGCCGGCGGCAGCGCCGCGAGATCGGCCTGCGCGTCGGTCAGGCCCTGGGCGAGCGCGCGGTCCAGCCACAGCCGCGCGCGCTCGGCGTCGCGCTCGCCGGCCAGGCCGCGCGCCAGGTAGCGTCCGAGCATCATCTGCGCGACGCCGTGGCCGCGCTCCGCCGCCTGCTGGAACCAGCGCTGCGCCTCCGGCCGGTCCGTCGGCACCTCGTGGCCGCCGCCGAGCATCGCGCCGATCGCGAACATCGCGCCGACATGGCCGTGCGCGGCGGCCTTGCGGAACTGCTCGAGCGCCTCCGGGTGGTCGCGTCGGCCGCCGCGGCCGTGCAGCAGCAGTTCGGCGAGCGCCACCTGCGCGTCGGTCATGCCGGCGCCGGCCGCCTTCTCGATCCAGAGCCGGCCCTCCTGCGGGTCGGCTTCGACGCCGCGCCCTTCCAGCAGCATGCGGCCGTACCAGTATTGCGCGTTGACCACCCCGTCCGCGGCGCGACGCATCCACTGCACGGCCTGGCGCTCGTCGCGCTCGATCCCCACGCCCTCGGCGAGGCAGACGCCGTAGTTATACGCGGCGACCAGGTCGCCGGCGGCGGCCGACTGCTCGAACCATTCGCGCGTGCGCAGCTGGTCCGTCTCGGTGCCGGCGCCGCGCAGCACGAGGTTGGCGAGGTCGGCCTGCGCGCTGCGGTCGCCGGCCTCGGCGGAGATGCGGAACCAGTGCGCCGCCTCCTCGGCGTCGCGCGCCATGCCCGAGCCGGTGAGGCACATCAGTCCGAGCGCGCGGGCGGCCATCTTGTGGCCGGCCTCGGCCGCGCGGCGGAACCAGAGTGCGGCCTCGGCATAGTTGGGCGGCAGGTCGCCGCCCTTGGCGTAGAGGTCGCCCACCAGGGCGGCGGCCTCGGAGTCGCCCTGCAGGGCGGCGCGGCGCAGCCAGGACTCGCCCTCGACGGTGTTGCGCTCGACTCCGAGCCCCTCCATCAGCGCGAGCCCCCAGCGCGCCTGCGCCGAGCGCAGCCCCTTCTCGGAGGCCTTGCGGAACAGCTCGGCCGCGGTCTCCAGGTCGCGCTCGACGCCGATGCCGCGCTGGAGCATCACGCCGAGCATGTACTGCGCGGTCGGCAGGCCGGCGTCGGCTGCCTTGACGAAGTGGAGCGAGGCCTCGCGCAGCAGCTCCGGACCGCTCGCCCGGCGCAGCAACGTGAGGCCGAGGCCGAGCGCGCCCTGCGGCGAGCCGGCCTGCGCCGACTTGACGTACCAGCGTTCCGCCTCGGCGGGGTCGCGCACCGCCTCCGGGCCGGAGGAGAGGATGTAGGCGAGCACCGACTGGCCATCCGCCGAGCCGGCCTCGGCGGCGCGGCGCGCCCAGATGAGCGCCTTGCCGAAATCCGGCGCGAGCGATTCCTCGGCCGAGAACAGGGCCGTCGCGGCGTGGCTCGACAGCTCGTCGGGGGTCTGCTCGGTGCTGCCGGGCACGCCGCGGATGTAGAGGGTGGCGAGCAGCGACTGCGCTTCGACGAAGCCCTGGCGGGCGGCGCGCTCCAGCCAGCGGGCGGCCTCGGTGCGGCTGAACGGCACGCCGCCGCCCTCGAGGTAGCAACGGGCGGTGCGGTACTGCGCCTCGGCGAGGCCGGCCTCGGCGGCGCGGGCGAACAGCGGGAATGCCTTTTCCGCCTCGCGCTCTTCGCTCAGCCGGATCGCGCGGCGCAGCAACGCGCGCGGCGAGACCCAGCCGAGCAGGCGGGCCAGCGCGGCCATCCGGCTCAGCCAGCCGTCAGCGCGGGGCGGCGGGCGTGCCCGGGGCCGGTCACGGCTCGCGCATGCCTTCCTGCATGGCCGGCAGGAAGCGGCCGAGCAGGTAGTCGGCCACCGTGCGCTTGCCGACATTGATGTCGGCCGTGACGTTGAGGCCGGGCACCAGCCGGAACCCCTCCGGCGTGTTCCTCAGCCGCAGCTTTTCGAGCGTCACGTAGTCCCGATAGAACACCCCCGTGCCCGGCATGCTGCTCTGCGCCTGCGACTGGGTGGTGCTCGGGTCGCCGCCGCCGCTCGACGTCGCGGCGCCCTGGGGCTGGACGAAGCTGTCCGCGCTGACCAGCCGAACCTTGCCGATGGCGTCGCCGTAGATCGCATAATTGAAGGTGTTGAACTTGATCTCGACCGGATCGCCTTCGTGCACGAAGCCGGCGTCGTCGCCGCTCACAAACGCCTCGATCTCGAGCGGCGCGTCCAGCGGCACCAGGGTCATGAACTGCTCGCCGACCTGGAGCACCGAGCCGATCGACAGCTTCTCGATGTTCAGCACGATGGCGTCCGACGGAGCGCGCATCTCGACCAGCTTCTTGTGCAGCTGCGCCTTCTCGAGCTGGGCGCGCGCGTCGTCGAGCTTGCCGCCCTCGTCGTGGATGCTCTGCGACACCTGGGCGAACCAGTTCTGCTTGTCCTGGTCGCGCTGGGCGATCGCCGCGCCAAGGTCCTGCTTCTCGGAATCCGCCGCCGCCTGCGCCTGCGACATGCTGCGCTCCATCTCGACGCGGGTGTCGATGGCGGCCAGCGTGTTCAGCTTGCTGCCGACCTGCATCTGCTCGAGCTGCTTGCGCATATCCTCGACCCCGCTCGCGAGGCTGAGGCGCTGGCGATAATAGGTGGCCTGGCTCAGGTTGCCGGCGATCTGCGCCTCGAGGCTGTTTATCTTCTGCGTGTCGGCCGACATCAACGCGGTGTACTGGGCGTGCCGCTGCTCGTACGCCGACTGCTGCAGCGCCTGGTAGGGATCCGAGGGGTTGTGCGCCGCATAAGGCCGGCCGGCGGACTCGTCGCGCAGCCGCTCGACCTCGGGTGCGAGGTTGGCGACCTGCGCCTGCAGGTTGCTGACGTCAGCGGCTGCCAGGGTCGGGTCCAGGGTGGCCAGCACGTCGCCGGTGTGCACGACCTGGCCGACCTGGACGTTGATCGTGCGCACGATCGACACGTCCAGCGGCTGCATCACGATTTCCCGCTCGGTGCTGGAGACCCGCCCGGTCGCCGTGACCACCTTGTCGATCGGGAAGGTCGCCGAGACGACGAGCAGCGAGATCACCATCGCCGACACGATCCAGGTGACGTGGCGCGAGCTGCGTCGTACCGGCGTCTCGATCAGCGCCTGGCTCGGAGACTCGAACTCAAGGATGGAGTGGGGGGTCGTTTGGGCGACCAGGTCTCTGGCCATCAGATCACTCTCCGCGCAGCGCTGGGCGGTGCCGCCCCAGTCCCTCGTTCAGATTCGGCACTCGTTCAATTGCCAGTCGTTTGCATGCGGCCGTTCGCATGCCGATCCGTTGGCCCCGTTACTCCCGGCGGGTCAGCACCGGCGCCATCGCGGCGGGCCGCTGCGTCTGGCTCTGCAAATGGCGGTTCTGCTGCAGCCAGAGCTGGCGATAGACGGCGCAGCGCTCGACCAGCACGGCGTGCGGTGCGAGGTCCATCACGCGCCCCTTCTCGAGCACCAGGATCTGGTCCATCTCGGTGAGCGAGGAGAGGCGGTGCGAGACCACCACCATGGTGCGGCCGCGGCCGATGCGCTGGAGGTTGGCGTTGACCAGCGCCTCGCTCTCCGGGTCGAGCGCGCTCGTCGCCTCGTCCAGGATCAGGATGCGCGGGTCGCAGATCAGCGCGCGGGCGATCGCCAGGCGCTGCTTCTGCCCGCCGGACAGGTTGGCCGAGCCCTCCTCGATGAAGGTCTCGTAGCCCTGCGGCATGCGCTCGATGAATTCCTCGGCGCCGGCCAGCCGCGCCGCGCGCACCGCGTCCTCGAGCGTGAGCCCGGGCCGGCCGGCGATGATGTTGTCGCGCACCGAGCCGCGGAACAGGAAGTTGTCCTGCAGCACCACGCCGAAGCTGCGCCGCAGGTGCGGCAGATCGACCTCGCGCAGCTCCACGCTGTCGAGCTTGAGGAAGCCCTCGTAGTTGCGGTTGATCCCCTGCAGCAGGCGGGTGATCGTCGACTTGCCGGAGCCGCTGCGGCCGACGATGCCGAGCATCGTGCCGGGCGGGATCTCGAAGGAGATGTCCTTCAGCGCCGGCGTCTTGGTGCCGCTGTAGGTGAAGGTCAGCTCCTCGAACTTGATGCCGCCGGCGAATTTCGGCCGCAGCTTGGAGACGCCCGGCGCCGCGGTTTCGAGCGGGTTGTTCATCACCAGGCCGATCTCTTGCACCGCCGAGCGGACCTCTTCCATGTCCTCGAGCAGCCGTGCCATGCCGACCAGCGGGCTGGCGACGCGCTGGCCGAGCATCATGAAGGCGATCAGCGCGCCCACGTCGATGCTGGCGCTGCCGGAGAGGAACAGGTAGGCGCCGACCAGCACCACGCCGCGCTCGGCGAAGCGCTCGAGCGGGGTCACCAGCGTGTTCGGCCAGTTGGACAGGCGCTGCGCCTCCAGCCGAAGCGCGCCCGCATTGGCGACCTTGTAGTCCCAGCTGTCCTTCTGCTGCGGCTCGAGCGCGAGCGACTTGACGGTGCGGATGCCGTGCACCGTCTCGATCATCACCACGCTCTTCTCGATCTCGGCGCGGATCACCCGGCCCATGATCCGCCGCATCGGCTTGAGGAAGGCGAAGATGACGACCGAGATCAGCAGGGACACGCCGAGCACGATCCAGGCGAGCGTCGGCTGCAGGTAGAACAGCACCGGCAGCAGCACGAACAGCGTGAACAGATCGAGGAAGGTCGCCAGCAGCTTCCCGGTCAGGAACTCGCGGATCATGTAGATCTGGGTGATCCGGTACATCGTCTCGCCGGACGGGTGCCGCTCGAAATAGTCGAGCGGCAGCCTGAGCAGCCGGCCGAACATGTAGAGGTTGAGCCGGGTGTCGAGCCG
>JAFAYA010000026.1 GCA_019240635.1 Acidisphaera sp.
GCGGAGTGGCGGAAGGCCTGTCGCGACTATCGGGAGGCCGTCGGAGCGCAATCCGAGCTGCTCGCTCTCCCGGTGTGGGCGGAGCCCGGCCAAGCTGCGGAGCGGTTGGGAGCTGCGTGGTCGGCCGTGAGTCCGACTGTGCCGAGCGGGACGGTGGTGGGTGACCTCCTATCGTGGGCCGCCGACCTGGAGGCGAAAGCGGCGTTGCTGATCGACGTGGAGAGCGCCGCCGTCCAAACCGCCGCGGCCCTGGGCATCGCCGCGCCCGATAACCTTGGCGAGGTCGCCATGGCGGTCTCCGCGGTCGAGCTCGCGGCCGAACCGCCGCAAGCGGTCGTCGACTTTGTGACCCCTGAGCTGATGCGGAGTGGAAGCGCCGAGGTTGTGGGTTCCTTTTGCGCCGCTGTGCGGGCGGTCAGGAACAGGCGCACGGAACTCGACGCGGAGTACAGCATCCCGACGTCCGTCGACCCGCGCCTGCTCCGGCACCATGCTGCCGCACTCGCCTCGGCGGGGCTTTTCGGCTTCATGAGTCCGGCGGTCAGGGCGGCGCGGTTGAGTTTCGCTAGCCTGCTGCGGGCACCACGCAAGCAGGGCAAGGCCCGGATGGCGACGACGTTGGTGAGTGTTGCCGAACACCTGGAGGCCGTCGCGGCTGTCGAGGCTGACTCCGCGTCCCGCGCCGTGTTCGGCGCGACCCACCGCGGGCTTGCGACTGACATCGATACTGCTCTCGCCGCGATCGCCTGGGCAGCACGGGTCAGATCCACGTTCTCCCGAGCGACAGGTGCGGGCGTCGCGGCCGTGCTGCTGTCTGGCGATCCGGATCGGCTGCGCGCGATCCGCGATCTCGCGGTCCGGCCTGAACACAATACGCTTAAAAGTTACCTGGCCCAGTTCTCGCACGATGCGAAGTCTTTTGCCGAGCTCGCAGAGCGGGTGAATGAACAGGCACGCTCCGTGGAGGCACTGGCGTCGCTCTGCCGGGACATCGGCGTGCCCGAGGGCGCGCCGGTTTGCGACCTGCCGAGCATCGTCGCCGCCCTGAAGGAGACAGCCCGAAGGGCCGCCGCATGCGTACCGCCGGTGCTTGCTTCCGCACCACGTGATAGTTACCCGGCACCGCTGGACGGCCCTGGACCATTCGATGCCGCCCTGCGGCTGGCCTTCGCTGTCGAGGGCCTCCCTCTGCCTTCGCCGATGCGCAAGGCGCTATGGCTGGCATCACCGGAGATGCTCCGGACGGTCGTCGTTCCCGCCGCCTCCGCGACCGCGGAAGCATTGAGGGCCGCTATGGAGCGCTGGACAGCCCTGAAGGCCAGGCTCGGTCTCGACGAAAGCGGAATGCTTGGACGGCTCGTTCAATCGGCGACTGCCGGGCAAGTGCATGCCCGACTCACGGTCGCGGCGGCACATCCCGGCGAGTTGGGCGGTTGGATTCTCTTTTTACGGGAGCGTGAGGCGGCTGAGGCGCTCGGCCTCGGCGACCTGTTACAGCTGTGGGATGAACGGATCCTTCCCTATTCGCTCAGGAGGGCCTTCGACCGCGTGTTTCATCGTGCCCTCGCCCGTGCGGCGTACCGCCGACACCCCGAACTCGAGCGGTTCACCGGCCTGGGGCAGCAGGAAGCCCGTGCGCGCTTTGCAGTCCTGGACGCCGAAGCCTCTGAACTGCGCCGGCGCAATCTTGCGTACGAACTCAGCAATCGGCCCGTGCCGGTCGGCATCAGCACGGGCAAGCGGAGCGAGTTCACCGACCGGTCACTCATCCTGCTCGAAATCGGCAAGAAGAAGCGGCACATTCCGATTCGGCAGCTGCTGGATCGGGCGGGCGGCGCCGTCCAGGCGCTCAAACCCTGCTTCATGATGTCGCCCCTTGCCATCGCGCAATACTTGAAGGCGGACGGGCTGTCCTTCGACCTACTCGTGATCGACGAAGCATCGCAGATGCGCCCCGAGGATGCGATAGGAGCGGTTGCGCGCAGCGGTCAGATCGTGGTGGTCGGCGATCCCAAGCAGTTGCCGCCCACCACGTTTTTCGGGCGCGGAGACGGTCCGGAGGACGACGATATCGACGCGGACGAGGAGGTTGATGCCGAATCCATCCTCGACCTGGCGCAGGCAGTGTTCCGGCCGATGCGGCGGCTGCGTTGGCATTACCGGTCCCGCCACGGCAGCCTGGTCGCCTTTTCGAACCGTGAGTTCTACGACGGCGACCTAATGGTGTTCCCCTCCCCCGCGGAGGCGGGCAACGGCCAGGGCGTGGCAACCGTCAAGGTGGACGGTTTGTACAAGGCACGGGCCAACCTCACCGAGGTCGAGGCCGTATGCGCAGCCGCTGTCGAGCACATGCAGACATGCCCGGACCGCAGCCTCGGTATCGCCACGATGAACCAAGTCCAGCGCGAGCTCATCGCTCTGGAGATGGACCGGCTGACAGCCACGTCCAAACAGATCGAGGCTTACCGGGAGCGCTGGGCCGACACTCTGGAGCGGTTCTTCGTGAAGAACCTGGAGAATGTGCAAGGCGACGAGCGAGACGTGATCTTTGTCTCGACGGTGTTCGGACCCTCATCACCTGGCGGTAAAGTGCTCCAGCGGTTCGGACCCATCAACGGGAGCTCGGGGCACCGCCGCCTGAACGTCCTGTTCACGCGCGCCAAGCACCACCTGCGCGTCTTCACCTCTTTGGAGCCCGACGACATCGCCGCGGGCCCGGACAGTCCTCGAGGAGCCCGAGTGCTTAAGGCCTATCTCGCGTACGCCAAGACCGGCCAACTCGAAGCCGGGATGGAGACGAACCGCGAGGCGGACAGTGATTTCGAGGTGTTCGTCCGCGATCGCCTCCGGACTGCCGGCTATGAGGCGGTGCCGCAGATCGGTGTTGCCGGCTACTTCATCGATCTGGCCGTGCGCGATCCTCGGTCGCCGTCAATCTTCCTGCTCGGCATCGAGTGCGATGGGGCATCGTACCACTCCAGCCGGTCGGCCCGCGACCGCGATATATTGCGCCAGCAGGTACTGGAGGGGCTCGGCTGGACGATCTATCGCATTTGGTCGACCGATTGGTTTCGCGATCCGGAGGGTCAGACGGTCAAGCTGCTTTCGTTCATCAAGGAATCCGCGAAGGGCAATCACGCCGTAGGCGACGGGGAATTGCGGAATCACCGCACCGCAAGTTCAGGTGCCTGAGAAAACCTGACGGCCGCTTGTCGGAATGTTATCAGGCAGCCTGCTAAGCCGGAAGCACGCCCTCTTCGAACAGGTCCGGCGTCTCCGGCTGCTCCCCGCCTTCGGCCGCGGTCTGCGTGCCCACGGTCTCGCCGCGCGCCTGGCGCTCCGCCTCCTCGGCGCTGCGCGCCACGTTCACGGTGACCGGGATCGACACCTCGGGGTGCAGCACCACCCGGACCTGCGACAGGCCGAGCGTCTTGATCGGATGCGCCAGCACGACCTGCTGGCGGCCGATGCTCAGCCCGGCGGCGGCGCAGGCATCGGCGACGTCGCGCCCGGAGACCGAGCCATAGAGGCTGCCGGACTCGCCGGCCTGGCGGATGATCGTCACCGAAAGCCCGCCGACCCGCTCGGCGACCCGCTCGGCCTCCTCGCGGCGCTTGAGGTTCTGCGCCTCGAGCTGCGCCCGCTGCGCCTCGAAGCGCTCGCGGTTTTCCTTGCTGGCGCGCAGCGCCTTCTTCTGCGGCAGCAGGAAGTTGCGGGCGTATCCGGGCTTCACCCGCACCACCTCGCCCATCTGCCCGAGCTTCTCCACCCGCTGCAGCAGGATCACCTCGACGGCGGCCATCGCGCGCTCCTCAGCTCAGCACGTAGGGCAACAGCGCGAGGAAGCGGGCGCGCTTGATCGCGCGCGCCAGCTCGCGCTGCTTGCCGGCGGAGACGGCGGTGATGCGGCTCGGCACGATCTTGCCGCGCTCGCTCAGGAAGCGCGACAGCAGCCGCACGTCCTTGTAGTCGATCTTCGGCGCGTTCGGCCCGCTGAACGGGCAGGATTTGCGTCGCCGGTAGAACGGCCGGCGGGCGCCGACGGCGGTGCGGCGGGCGGCCGGGCTGACTTCGCTGGTTTCGGACATCGTCTATTCCTCGGCCTCCGCTCGCGCCGGGCGGAACTCTTCTTCCTCGCGCACCTCGCGGTCACGGGCGCGGAACTCCTCGCGGTCGTCATAGCCGCGGCGGCGTCCGGAATCGAACCGCCCCGCCGGCTTCGGGCCGCGGAAGCCGCGCTCCCGATCGTCGGATTTGCGCGTCAGGATGGCCGACGGCGCCTCGTCGATCTGCTCGACGCGGATGGTCAGGTAGCGCAGTACGTCCTCGTTCAGGCCGAGCTGGCGCTCCATCTCGGTGATGGCGGCCGGCGGCGCGTCCAGGCCGAGCAGCATGTAGTGGCCCTTGCGGTTCTTCTTGATGCGGTAGGCGAGGCCGCGCGACCCCCAGTACTCGCGCTTCTTCACCGCGCCGCCGTCGCCCTCGAGCTGGGCGCCGATCTGGTCGGCCACGGCCTCGACCTGCTGCTGCGTGATGTCGCTGCGCGCGATGAGCACGCATTCGTAGAGCGGCATGTGTGGTCCCTCTGGCTAGGTTCGGCCCGTCCCGATCCGGGTGCGCCGGATCGGCGCGTGGGCATAGCCGGGACGGTGCCGCCATCCCGGCAGGGAAGGCGGGCATCTCGCACGTCCAGCCCGGTGATGCAAGGGTGGGTGATGCGCGGGCGGGTCAGCGGTGCCGGCGGGTCATGCTTTCGGCGGATGCGCGCGCACGCCGGCCTCGTTCACCTCGATGCCCCAGCCCGGGCCGGTCGGCAGGATCAGCTCGCCGTTTTCGATGACCGGCGGGCTGGAGACCAGCTCGTCGCGCCAGGGAATGCTGTCGATGTCGATCTCCATGATGCGGAAGTTCGGCACGAGGGCACAGAAATGCGCGCTGATCACGCTGCAGAGATGGCCGTAGAAATTGTGCGGGGCGACGTTCACCTCGTAGACGTCCGCCATCGCCGCGATCTTCACCGATTCCGCCAGGCCGTTCCAGATGACGTCGATGATCGCGACGTCCATGGCGTAGGCCTCGAAGAACGGCTTGAACTCGCGCCGCGCGCACAGCGTCTCGCAGGAGGCGATCGGGCACGGAGCGTCGCGGCGGATCAGCGCCAGTGAGGGCACGTCGTGCGTGTCGATCTCGAGCCAGCTCAGGTCGAACGGGGCCACCGCATCCGCGACGCGGCGGAACCCCTCGGTCTTGAAGTGGAAATTGATGTCGAGCATCAGCCCCATCTCCGGCCCCGCGCCGGTGCGCCAGGCGGCGAGCCCGTCGACGACCGCCTTCAGCGTGCGCGCGTCCCAGTTCAGCTCGGGATGGCCGGCGGTGCGGCCGAAGCCCGGGGAGAACGGGATGAAGCGCGTGCCGTCCGATGGCAGGATATTGGTCTTCAGCGCCCGGAAGCCGCGGCTGCGCACCTCCTCGCCGAGCCGCGCCAGGTCCTCGTAGGTGCGGATCGGCGGCGTGCCGAGCAGGGCGGGGTCGCGCGCCCGGTAGGTGCCGCAATGCGACCAGTAGACGGGAATGCGCTCGCGCACCGGCCCGCCGAACAGCGCGTACACCGGCACGCCGTATGCCTTGCCGGTGATGTCGAGCAGCGCGTTCTCGATCGCCGCGATCGCCTGGTGGGTGACGCCGCCGCGCGACTGGCGCGACATCACCAGCAGGTGCGAGACGACCTGCTCGAAGCGGCGCGGGTCCCGGCCGATGACCAGCGGCGCCATGGCCTCGATCACGGCGGACAGGCCGTGGCTGCCAAAACTCTCGTTGTATTCGGACCAGCCGACGATGCCGTCATCGGTCATCAGCTTGAGGAAGGAGAACATCCGCCAGCCCGCGTCGCAGCGCAGGGTTTGCAGCCCGGTGATCTTCATCGCGCCCTCCTGTCGTGAAGCGAAGCATGCGCGCCCGACACCGGCAAGTCGGCCCCGGCCGCCCGGCGGTCTCTGGCCCCCCGCACGACCGGCGGGTAATGTGGCGCGGCATTGGAGGGCACGATCTTGGGCAAGCTCGCAGGCAAGGTGGCCTGGGTGACCGGCGCCGGCAGCGGCATCGGCGAGGCCGCGGCGCTGGCGCTCGGCGGTGAGGGCGCGGTGCTCGTGCTGTCGGGCCGGCGGCGCGCGCCGCTGGACGCGGTCGCGGCACGCATCGGCGAAAAGGGCGGGACGGTGCATGTGCAGCCGGCCGACCTGATGGACGCCGCCGCCGTGCAGCGCGTCGCCGCGTTCATCCGCGACACGCTCGGCCGGCTCGACATCCTCGTCAACAATGCCGGGCTGAACATCGTCGAGCGCGACTGGAAGCGCCTGACGCCGGCCGGCGTGGACGAGCTGGTGCACGGCAACCTGTCGAGCGCGCTCTACTGCGTCACCGCCGCACTGCCGATGATGCGCGCGCAAAACGACGGCGTGCTGATCCACACCGCGTCGATGGCCGGCCGCTTCATCAGCCCGATGAGCGGGCCGGTGTACACCGCCGCCAAGCACGGCGTGGTCGCGATGAGCCACAGCATCAACATGGAGGAGTGCACCAACGGCATCCGCTCCTGCGCGGTCTGCCCGGGCGAGGTGGCGACGCCGATCCTCGACAAGCGGCCCACGCCGGTCAGCGCCGAGGAGCGCGCGCGCATGGTGCAGTCGGCGGATGTCGGCGACCTGATCCGCTACATCGCCTGCCTGCCGCCGCATGTCTGCATCAACGAAGTGCTGATCACGCCGACCTGGAATCGCGGCTACGTGTCGGCACAGCAGCGCCCCGTATAACGCGCATGGACTCGATTTTCCGTGGCGCGATGGTCACGCCTGGTGACCGCGCGATCGCCTGGCTGGACAGCCTGCTGGTCGACCACGGCGTCTTCCGCACGGTCTGGACGAACTGGGCGCCGGTGATCCCCGGCCGGCTCTATCGCTGCAACCACCCCACGCCCGGCCGGCTGGCGGCGGTGACGCGGCGCTACCATTTGCGCACGCTGATCAACCTGCGCGGCCTCTGTCGCAACGGCTCGGACGCGCTGACGCGAGAGATGGCGGCGCATCTCGGCCTCGATTTCATCGACGCCCCGCTGGAGAGCCGCGGCGCGCCGCAGCGCGACCGCATCCTGCGGCTGGCCGGCATCTTCGGCACGATGCAGGAGCCGGCGCTGATCCACTGCAAGTCCGGCGCCGACCGGGCGGGGCTGGCGGCCGGGATTTTCGTGCTGATGCAGGGCGGCCGCGCCGCCGACGCGCTGGCGCAGCTCTCGCTGCGGTTCGGCCATTTCCGCCGCTCGCGCACCGGCGTGCTGGACGCCTTCTTCCTGCGCTACGCGCGCGAGGCGGAGGGGCGGCTGCCCTTTCTGGACTGGGTGCGCGACGAGTACGACGAGGCGGGGCTGCGCCACGATTTCCGGGCGAACGGCCTGGCCAGCTTCGTCAACGACTGGGTCCTGGCGCGCGAGTAGGCGGCACTGCAGCACTCGTCGCTATTCGACGCCGATCTGCTCGCGCAGCCGCAGCCACCAGCCGTAGGAGGGTGGCCATCGCCGCCAGTCCGGGTCGATGCCCAGCGACTGCGCGGCGTGCAGCGCCCAGTGCGGATCGGTCAGCGCCTCGCGGCCGATCGCGATCAGGTCGGCCTGGCCGGCGCGCAGGATCGCCTCGGCCTGCAAGCCGTCCAGGATGACGCCGACCGCCATCGTCGGCAGGCCGGTCTCGCGCCGAATCGCCTCGGCATAGGGGACCTGGTGGCCGCGCTTCAGCTTGACCCGTCGCTTGGCGAAATCCATCAGCGAGTTCTCCGCGCGAATGCCGCCGGAGGAGCAGTCGATCAGATCGACGCCGCGCGCCGCCAGCGCGCGCGACAGCACGAGGCTGTCCTCGATGGTCCAGCCGTCGCTGCGCGTGTCGAGGTCGGGCCGCCAGTCCACGCAGGAGAGGCGGAAGAACAGCGGCCGCTCCTGCGGCCAGTTCGCCCGCACACTCCCGGCGATCTCGAGCGCGAAACGCATGCGCCCCTCGAGCCCGCCGCCATACGCGTCGGTGCGGGCGTTGGCGACCGGCGAGAGGAAGGAGTGGATGAGGTAGCCGTGCGCCGCATGGATATCGAGCACGTCGAACCCGGCCTGCGCGGCGCGCCGCGCGCCGTGCCCGTAGTCCTCGACTAGCGCGCCGATCTCGGCCGCCGTCATCTCGCGCGGCTGGTGCCAGCCCTCGATGGTGCGCCCGGGGCTGGCGCTGACCGGCTGCCACGCCACCTCGCCGGTCGCGGCCTCCGCCTCGCCGAGCGGCCCGAGTCCCTCCCACGGGCGCTGCCGCGCCGCCTTCGGTCCGGCGTGGTGGAGCTGTGCCGCGGCCAGGCTGCCATGCGATTGCAGGAACTGCGCGATGCGGCGCAGCGGCGCCACGTGCTCGTCCGACCAGATGCCAAGGTCGCCGTAGGTGTTGCGGCCGATCGGATCGACGATCAGCGCCTCGGTCATCACCGTGCCGGCGCCGCCGACGGCGTATTTCGCGAGGTGCTGGAAGTGCCAGTCCGTCGCCGCCCCGTCCGGCCCGGCCATGTACATCTGCATCGGCGCGATGACGACGCGGTTGGGAAAGGTGACGCCGCGCAGCCGGAACGGGCTGAACAGCAGCGCCGAGGCGGACGCCTCCGTCACGCGGCCGCCGCCGCCACTTCGCCCG
>JAFAYA010000125.1 GCA_019240635.1 Acidisphaera sp.
AAGGGACTCAGCCGCGATCCCGACAACCGCGCCCCGGCCATCCTCGAACTCGCCGAGCTTGCAGGACTGGGCGATGTCTGGGGTAACGACTACGGCGCCTACCTGAACCTGCAATCGATCATCGCGCAGCTGCATTTCGACCGCGAACCGGGTGCCGTGGAAGCGACGCAGGCGCGCATGTGGCTGCTGGCGCTGCATCTGGAGGAGGGTGTCACGGACCGCACCGCGCGCGCGCTCGAGGAAGCGCGCCGCGAGCTGCAGGACCTGCTCGACAAGCAGGCCCGCGGCGAGCAGGTCGACCGCGCCGACATCGACCGTGCCATGCGGGACGTGGAGCAGGCGTTGGAGAAACATCTGGAAGCGCTGGCCGAGCAGGCCCGGCGCGACCCGGACAGCCAGCGCGTCGACCCCGAAACGCAGCAGCTCGACGCGCAGGACATGCAGCGGCTTGCCGAGGAGGCGCGCAAGGCCATGCAGGAAGGCCGCATGGACGATGCGCGCCAAAAGCTCGCTGAACTCGACAAGATGCTGCAGGATTTGCAGAACGCGCGGCCCGAGCACGGTCAGCTCACGGAACGCGAGCGGCAACGGCTGGAAAAGCGTCAGCGCGGGCAGCAGCAGATGAATGCGCTGCAGGACATGGTGGGACGCGAGGGTTCGTTGCTGGACCGCGCGCAGGGGCGCGACGGCACCAACGATCCCCGCGCCCAACAGGCGCAGCAGGATTTCGCCCGGCGGCCATTCGCGTTCCCGCCGCAGCGCGGCTTCGCGCCGCCCGACGCGAGCCCTCCGGCCTCGCCGTCAGCCCCGAGACGCAGCAGCAGCAACAGGATCGGGACAGCGACAGCCGCGTGCAGCAGGCGCTGCGTCGCGCGCTCGGCGAGTTGATGCAGCAATACGCCGACCTTACCGGCAAGCTCCCGCCGAACCTGGGCGATGCCGACAATGCGATGCGCGACGCTTTGCAGGCGCTCGGTGCCGGTCACGACTCCGACGCCGCCGCCGGGGAGCAGAAGGCCATCGAGGCGTTGCAGAAGGGCGGTCGCTCGATGTCGATGCAGATGGCGCAGCAGTTCGGCCGCGGCCAGGGCGACGAGCAGGGCGATGACCAAGGCGACGACGAAGGTCAGGATGGCTCTGGCGATCAGGCCGGCAACCAGGACGGCGACGGCTATGGCGGCCAGCAATACGGCAACGACCGCGGCCGCGGCACCCGCCCCTGGGACGTGCCGCATGGCCGCGCCGAGCGTCGCGCGGACGATCGTCGCGACCCGTTGGGCCGGCCGCTGCGCGAAGGCACGTCCGGCTCCGACGAGAGCGGCGACGTGCAGGTGCCGGAAAAGATGGAGGAAGCCCGCACCCGCGCCATCCAGGAGGAACTCCGCCGCCGCGACGCCGACCGCACCCGCCCGCAACCGGAACTTGAGTACCTCGAGCGGCTGTTGAAGCAGTTTTGAGTGCGAAGGGTTCGTTCGGGCGCTACCGCGTCGGCCGCGGCGGCGTTTGCGTGTAGTCGTAGAAGCCGCGCCTGGTTTTGCGTCCGAGCCAGCCCGCCTCCACGTATTTCACCAGCAGCGGGCAGGGGCGGTATTTGCTGTCCGACAACCCCTCGTAGAGCACCTGCATGATGGAAAGGCAGGTGTCCAGGCCGATGAAGTCGGCGAGTTCCAGCGGTCCCATCGGGTGGTTGGCGCCGAGCTTCATCGCCGTGTCGATCGCCGCAACGGAGCCCACACCCTCATAAAGCGCGTACACCGCCTCGTTGATCATCGGCACGAGGATGCGGTTGACGATGAAGGCGGGGAAATCCTCGCTCACCGACGTCGTTTTGCTCAGCTTCGCCGCCAGGGCTTGCGTCGCCTGGAACGTCGCCTCGTCGGTGGCGATGCCGCGGATGATCTCCACGAGCTTCATGACCGGAACCGGGTTCATGAAGTGCATGCCGATGAATTTTTCCGGACGGTCGGTGCTCGCGCCGAGCCGTGTGATGGAGATGGAGGAGGTATTGGACGCGAGCATGCAGCTCGGCTTCAGATGCGGCGTCAGCGTGCGATAGATCGCCAGCTTGACCGCTTCTTTCTCAGTGGCCGCTTCGATCACCATGTCGCAATTCTCGAACGACGCATAGTCCGTCGAGGTGAGGACGCGCGCCAACGCGGCGTCCCGTTCGGCCTCGCTGATCAGCTCACGCGCGACCTGCCGATCCATGTTGCGCGCCATCGTCGCCTTGGCGGCCGGCAACGCCTCGGCGCGCGCATCCAGCAGCACCACAGGCAGGCCGGCAAGCGCGCAGACATGCGCGATGCCGTTGCCCATCTGGCCGGCGCCGACGACGCCGACCTTCTCGATGGCGAAGGGAGCGAGCCCGGTGTTCGCCGTGAGCGGCAGCACGCCGTCATCCACGTCGGCGTCCATCAGCCCCGCTCCAGCTCGGACTTCAGTTCTGGAAGTGCCGTAAAGAGGTCGGCGACGAGCCCATAATCGGCGACTTGGAAAATCGGCGCTTCCTCATCCTTGTTGATGGCCACAATCACTTTGCTGTCCTTCATGCCCGCGAGGTGCTGGATGGCGCCGGAAATGCCGACCGCCACGTAGAGGTCGGGCGCTACGATCTTGCCGGTCTGCCCGACCTGGTAGTCGTTGGGCACGAAGCCGGCGTCCACCGCCGCGCGCGACGCCCCGACCGCGGCGCCGAGTTTGTCGGCGATCGGCTCAATCAGCTTGAAGTTCTCGCCGTTCTGCATGCCCCGCCCGCCGGAGATGACGACGCGCGCCGCAGTCAGCTCTGGGCGTTCGCTCTTGGACAGCTCGGCCGAGACGAAACGCGAGGGCGGCGCCGGTGCCGGCGTCACCGCGACGGGTTCGACGGAGCCGCCGCCGCCCTCGGCCGCGACCGGATCGAAGCTCGCCGCACGCACGGTGACGACCTTCTTCGCATCCGACGATCGCACCGTCGCCAGCGCATTCCCGGCGTAGATCGGCCGGACGAATGTGTCAGCGTCTACCACGGCGGCAATGTCGCTGATCGGTTGCACATCGAGCAGCGCGCCGACACGCGGCATCACGTTCTTGCCGATCGCGCTCGCGGCCGCGAGCAGGTGGGTGTACTCGGGTGCGAGAGCCACGAGCAGCGCCGCCACGGGTTCCGCCAGCGCGTGATCGTACGTCGCGTCGTCCGCGACCAGTACCTTGCGTACGCCCGCGAGCTTGGCGGCGGCCTGCGCCGCCGCGTCCATTCCGGAGCCGACGACCACCACGTCCACATCGCCCAGCCCCTGCGCCGCAGCCACCGCCGAGCGCGAGGGTTGCTTCACGGACCCCGCGTCCGTTTCCAGGAACACCAGCGCCGCCATGGTCAGATCACCTTTGCCTCGGTCCTGAGTCTCTGCACCAGCTCGGCAGCGGACGAGACCTTCACGCCCGCTTGCCGCTTGGGCGGTTCGGCAACTTTGACAAGCGTCAGTCGCGGCGCCGGGTCGACGCCGAGGTCAGCCGGTTTGGTGATCGCGATCGGCTTTTT
>JAFAYA010000096.1 GCA_019240635.1 Acidisphaera sp.
TGATCAGCACGCCGAACAGGATTAGGAGCTCGCTCGTGCGCTGCTGGGCGAACAACAGGCCGAAGATCGCGATGCCGAGCGCCGCCGAAACGATCAGCCACTTGCGCTCGATGCGGTCGGCGACGGTGGAGGCGAGCAACGGGCCGAACGGATTGGCGGTGGCGATGATGAAGGAATAGAGCAGGCTCTGCGAGAGGTTGATGCCCTGCTGGGCGATCAGGGTCGGCACCCAGCTCGCAAAACCGTAGAAGCCGACGGTCTGGAAGAACTGAAAGACCACCATCATCAGGGTGCGGCTGCGGTAGGCCGGCTCGAAAATCTCGGCCAGGCTGCCGCGGCCCTGCAGCTCCACCGCACCATGGGCGAGCGGCGGCGGCAGCGCGTGGCCGAGATCCGCCTGCACGCGCGCTTCCATCATCGCGGTGACGCGCTCGGCTTCGTCCAGGTTGCCGTGCTGGGCGAGCCAGCGCGGGCTCTCCGGCACCACGAGCCGGATGAACCAGACGAACAGCGCGCCGATGGCGCCGATCAGCACCACCCAGCGCCAGCCGTCGAAGCCGAACGGCGCGATCGGCACCAGCTCGTAGGAGAGAAAGGCGACGATCGGCACCACGGCGAACTGGATGGCCTGGTTCACCGCAAACGCGCGGCCGCGCAAATCCTTCGGCACCAGCTCGGCGATGTAGGTGTCGATGGTCACCAGCTCCACGCCGATGCCGATGCCGGCGATCAGGCGCCAGACCACCACGCCGACGCCGGTGTACTGGAACGCCATGATGGCCGTGGCCGCGCAGTACCAAAGCAGCGAGAGGAGGAAGATGGAGCGGCGGCCGAAGCGGTCGGCGACGAAGCCGAGGATCAGGGTGCCGATCCACAAGCCACCAAAAGTGGCGGCGACGAAGGCGGCGGGGCCGGTAAAAATGCCGATCGCGACATTGGCGAGCAGGTGGCTGCGCACCAGCCCGGGCACGACGTAGCCGGTGAAGAACAGGTCGTAGAACTCGAACATGCCGCCTAGCGAGAGCAGCAGGACGAGGCGCCAGATGTAGGCGGTGGCCGGCAGTCGGTCGAGCCGCGCGCTGATCGCCGCGCCCTGCGCGGCTAAAGACGTGGACATCCGCTTCCCCCAGGTTTTCCGGCCGCCCGGAGACGGCGGCGTCGCTGCATTCTGCGCAAGTCCACCGTGCGCCGGTCAAGGGCGGCGGGACCTGCGCCGCACACATGTCAGAACGGATGGGGAACGCGTCTTGTGGGGCAGCGCCGGCACGCCATCTAGCGGCGCATGCAGACAAATTCATTCGCCCACGACCCCGTGGGCTGGCACGGCACCACGATCCTTTGCGTGCGCCGCGCGGGCGAGGTGGCGATGGCCGGCGACGGCCAGGTGAGCCTCGGCCAGACGATCGTGAAGGGCAATGCACGGAAAGTGCGGCGGATCGGCGCCGGCGGCGCGGTGATCGCCGGCTTCGCCGGTGCCACCGCCGACGCGTTCACCCTGCTCGACCGGCTTGAGAGCAAGCTCGAGCGCTTTCCCAACCAACTCGAACGCGCCTGCGTCGAGCTGGCGAAGGACTGGCGCACCGACCGCTATCTGCGGCGGCTGGAAGCGATGATGGCCGTCGCCGACCGCGACCGCAGCTTTACGCTGACCGGCAACGGCGACGTGCTGGAGCCGGAGGACGGCGTGATCGCCATCGGCTCCGGCGGCAACTACGCGCTCGCGGCGGCGCGGGCGCTGATCGAAATGCCGGACCTGTCGGCCGAGGCGATCGCCCGGCGCGCCATGAAGATCGCCGCGGAGATTTGCGTTTACACCAATGAGAATGTGATCGTCGAAACGATCCGATCGGAAAAGTAATGGAAGCCCCGACCTACTCCCCAAGGGAGATCGTCTCCGAACTCGATCGCTTCATCGTCGGCCAGAACGACGCGAAACGCGCGGTCGCCATCGCGCTGCGCAACCGCTGGCGGCGCGCGCAGCTGCCGGAGGGGTTGCGCGAAGAGGTGGTGCCGAAGAACATCCTGATGATCGGGCCGACCGGCTGCGGCAAGACCGAGATCGCGCGGCGGCTGGCGAAGCTCGCGCAGGCACCGTTCCTGAAGGTGGAGGCGACGAAGTTCACCGAGGTCGGCTATGTCGGCCGTGACGTGGAAAGCATCATGCGCGATCTCGTCGAGGTCAGCCTGAACATGCTGCGCGAGTCCTCGCGGCGCGAGGTGCAGGCGAAAGCCGAGCTGGCGGCCGAGGAGCGGCTGATTTCCGCGCTGGTGGGCGACCAGGCCGCCGCGGATACGCGCGGAAAATTCCGCCGCATGCTGCGCGACGGCGCGCTGGAGGACAAGGATGTCGAGGTCAGCGTCACCGAGCAGCCCGGAATGCCGATCGGCCAGATCGACATCCCCGGCGTGCCACCCGGCCAGATGATCAATATCGGCGAGATGGTGAAGGGCATGTTCGGCGGTCGCCAGCAGACCCGGCGCATGAAGGTCTCCGCCGCCCGCGCCATCCTGCAGCGCGACGAAGCCGACAAGCTGCTCGACGGCGAGCGGCTGACAAAAGACGCCGTGGCGCACGCCGAGAACAACGGCATCGTCTTTCTCGACGAGATCGACAAGATCTGTGCGCGGACGACGGAAGGTGGGTTCCGCGGCGGCGATGTCAGCCGCGAAGGCGTGCAGCGCGACCTGCTGCCGCTGATCGAGGGTACCACGGTGACGACCAAGTATGGGCCGGTGAAGTCCGACCACGTGCTGTTCATCGCGTCGGGCGCCTTCCATCTCGCGAAGCCGGCGGACCTGCTGCCGGAATTGCAGGGGCGGCTGCCGATCCGGGTCGAGCTGGCGCCGCTGTCGCGGGCCGATCTGCGCCGCATTCTCACGGAGCCCGAGCACTCGCTTCTGCAGCAGTCGAGCGCGCTGATGGGCACCGAGAACGTGCGGCTGGAATACACGGACGACGCGATCGACGCGCTTGCCGACCTGGCCGCGGACATCAACGACCGGATAGAGAACATCGGCGCGCGGCGCCTGCACACGGTGCTGGAGCGGCTGCTGGAGGACATCAGCTTCACCGCGACCGACCGCGCGGGCGAGACCGTGACGGTGGATGCGGCCTATGTGAACGAGCGTGTCGCGCCGCTGGCGGCGAAGGGCGACCTCAGCCGGTTCATCCTGTAACTATCCCGGCCTCTGCCGGCTGCCCGGCCTGGACCAGGCTCCCGCTCCGGGAGCGGCCTGGCCGGCAGCTGGCAGCCGCTGCGGGGACACGCACTCGATGCTGAGTCGGACGGCGTCGCCCGGAGGTGGGTTGGCCGCGGCCGGCGGGGCAGGGTGTCTGGATTGGATGCTCAGGAAAAATCTGGCTCCGTCCATGGTCTGCAACGACCCGAAGACGAAACTCAGCAGCGAAGCCCCGGCAAGGAAGGGCGCAACGTATCGGAGAGTCGGCGCGGTACTACGGGCAGCGCGCGCAATGCGCCCGCCCGCGGTTTCGGTGGAAAACGTCAGACCCAGATAGCCGACGATCTGGGTCGCCGCGGCGAGCGCCACGCCCCAGCAAAACCACCAGCAGGCTTGTACCATCGCCTCGCTGAAATGCGGATCGCTCGGAACGGCGCCATCGCCTTTGGTGGCCAGATTGCCGATGAATCCGAGCAGGCCCAGGACGGCGGCGCCGTTGATCAGCATCGCCATGTTGATACCGGCCGATCCGTAGCTGAGCGCACCGTTCAGCCGGGACCGACCCCACTCATGCTTCGCCTTGTACCGCTCGAGCCTGTGCTGCTCGGCCTCCTTGTGCGTCTCGAGACTCTTCTGAAGGTCGAGCTTGGCGCGTTCCAGTGCGAGCTGGTGGTCCGCCTTGATCTGTTCGAGGTTACGCTGCAGGGGAAAGGTGACGGCATCGACCATGACGGACTCCTTTCGGTATGTGCGGGGCAGGATCGGCATGAAATCCGGCCGACGCAAAGGTCATAGAAGGCGCCGTGCTGCCCGCGCCTGATGCGGACGGTTGACGCCGGCGCTTCGGCACCGCACATGCGAAGCATGGCCGATCTCAACCTTGCCGATCCGTTCGTTCGGCCGGAGGAGCCCACCGCCGCCGCGGCGATCGGGGCTATCGGCGACGAGCTGGCGGTTTTTGACGACTGGATGGACCGCTATGGCTACATCATCGAGCTCGGCCGCAAGCTGCCCGCATTTCCCGAGGCGTGGATGGATGACGCGCATCGCGTGCCGGGTTGCCAGAGCCGGGTCTGGATGGAGGCGGCGCTGCGTGGCGGGGGTCTCTACCTCGCGGGCACCTCGGACGCGGCCATTGTTTCCGGCCTGATCGCGCTGCTGCTGCGCGTCTATTCCGGGCGCAGCCCACGCGAGATCGCCGACACGGATCCGGTGTTCTTGAAAGACCTGGGCCTGCTCGAGGCCCTCTCCACCAATCGCGGCAACGGCATCGCCGCCATGGCACGAAAGATCCGCGAAGTCGCCGGCCAGTAGGACCGTCAGGCCGCGGATCGCGCCAACGCGCCGGTCATCACCTCGATCTGACGGGCGATCCGCGCCAGCGACTCCGCCTGCACCGCATCGGCCGGCATGAGCGCGGGGCGCGGGATCAGCTCGCCGGGCGGCCCCACGCCGAGTTGCGCAACCGCCGCACCGATCCAGTCGCGCCAGCGTCGCCAGGCCGCATCATCACCTGGCCAGCGCTCGTGTTTTTGCAGCTGCATCGCCGCGAGCCGGCCGGCCATGCGGCGCAGCGCCGCGTCCACCACCATCGCCGCTTCCAGCCGATCGCTGCGTCGACCGCGCGGCTCGACCAGGGCGCGCGAGAGCGACGCTTCAAGATTGTTGCTCGCCATGCCGGCGGCACGGCGCGCCTGGTCCACCGCGGCTGCGCCGCTCTCGCCGAGCAGGAGCGACAACTCGCTCGCGGCGTAGCGGCCGTGCGCGGCGATGGCGCCAGCCAGCTCGCGCGCCAGCCGGTCCGGCTCCCAGCTCGGCCACAGCAGCATCGTGCCGCCAACGGCCAGCATGCCGCCAATGAAAATGTAGAGCGCGCGCATGACGACGACCATCAGGCTGCTGGTGCCGGGATAGGCGAGTTCCGAGAGCAGCACGACCAGCGGCGTGATAAAGGTGATGAAGCCGGTGAAGCTCGCCGCGCGCAGGGAAAGCGCGAGCACGGCGAGCGGGAACAGCGCGGCGGCGATGCTGACGGGCGTGTGGCAGAAATGCGCGATCAGCGAAGCGATCACGCCGCCCAACGCGGTGCCGCCGATGCGCTCCAGCGCGCGGGCGTAGGTCAGCGCATAAAACGGCTGCAAGGTCACGATCATCGTGATCGTCAGCCAGTGCTGATACGGCCCAGGGTGGGCGAAGGTGATCGCCAGGCCGAACGCCGCGACAACCGCAGCGCGCAGCGCGTGGCGCAGGGCGGCGGAGTTCCGGTCGAGATTGGCACGCAGCGGTGCCAGCACGCGCTCCACGAGCGGCAGCGCCGGCACGTCATCGGCGGCATAGGGCAGGCTGCCGACGCTGCGCCCGACCGCCAGCACGACCCGCAACCGCTCGACTATGGCGTCGGCGACGCGCCGCAGCGGCTCATCCGGCAACGCCGTCGCGGCGGCGCCCAGGGTGCTGACCGGCCGCGCCAGCCGCTGCATCTGCGCCCCGTCGTCCGCGACGATGCGGCGGCTCATCATCACGAGCAAAGGGCGCAGCCCACGCAGAAACCGCGCAGCGGCCTGTCGCGCGGCGGGCTCGCGCGCGTGCTCCAGCAGGTCGCTGAGCGCGGTGAGTGCCACAAAAATCTGGTCGGCCGTTTCCAGCCGCAGCAGGCCCTGCGCCGCCCGCAGGCTGCGCGCGCCATGTGTCCGCAGCACATCCATCACCACGGTTCGCGCCTGCTCGATCGCCTCGCGCACGGCGCGCCGGTGCGCACGCGCGTGGCGCTCCCAGGCCGCCTCGTTCGGCTCGGCGCGCAGCAGCAGCTGCAAATCACCGACCAGCATCGCCATCGCGCGAAAAATGCCGGCGACGGCGACACGCGCGGGGCGATAGGGGTGCAGCCGCCAGATCACCATGGTCAGCAGCAGCGCCCAGAAACTGCCACCAGCGAAAGCGACGGCGATCGTCGCGGCGGTCGTCGCGTCCGGCCAGGGGTGATCGAGCGAGAGCACCAGCACGACGTTCAGGACGTTGCCCACCTGCATCGCCGCCTGGCCGTAGACGCGCATGAAACTCAGGCAGAAGATACCGAGGCAGGCGAAAGGAATCAGCGCGAACCCGGCAGGCTGCACCAGGCCGAAACCGGCGGTAATCAGCGCGCCAACTCCAGCGAAGCTGAGAAGGGCGGGCACCCGCTTGCGGATCGGACCGCCGGCGTCGCAGAGGCAGGTCAGCAACGCGGCGAGCGCTGACTCCATGAGCGGCGGCCAGGACAGCCACTCGTTGACCGCGACCAGGACCGCGACCGAGAGCGCGGCCCGCACCCCCTCCGCGACGCTGATGGCGCGGGGATTGAGCGTTATGGGGAGGCGGGCAAGGTCGCCGGAGGCTCCGCCCCCAGCCCCCCGCCAGGAGGCTCTGCCTCCTGGACCCCCGCCAAGGGCAACGCCCTTGGAACCCTTCACGTCATCAGGCGGCTTTCGCCATACCGCGCAGCACGTAATGCAGGATGCCGCCGTGCTTGTAGTAGTTCACCTCGTCGGCGGTGTCGACGCGGCACAGCAGGGGCACCTCGTCGCTGCGGCCGTCAGGACGGTGGATGGTCAGCTTCACCTCCATGCGCGGACGCAGTTCGTCCAGGCCGGTGATGTCAAGCACTTCGGCGCCGGTCAGCGCCAGCGTCTTGCGGTCGGTGCCCTCCATGAACAGCAGTGGCAGCACGCCCATGCCGACCAGGTTGGAGCGGTGGATGCGCTCGAAACTCTCGACGATCACCGCCTTCACGCCGAGCAGCATCGTGCCCTTCGCCGCCCAGTCGCGCGAGGAGCCGGTGCCGTACTCCTTGCCGCCGAAAATCACCAACGGCACACCCTGCTTCTGGTAGCGCATCGCCGCGTCGTAGATCGGCATCTCCTCGCCCGAGGGCTGGTGCTTGGTGTAGCCGCCCTCCTTGCCCGCCACCATCTCGTTGCGGATGCGAATGTTGGCAAACGTGCCGCGCATCATCACTTCGTGGTTGCCGCGGCGCGAGCCGTAGCTGTTGAAGTCCTTCTGCAGGACCTGGTAGCCGCCGAGATACTCCCCGGCCGGCGAGTTCTTGCGGATGCTGCCGGCCGGGCTGATGTGGTCGGTGGTGATGGAATCGCCGAGCACCGCCAGCACCCGCGCACCGGTGATGTCGTGCACCCCGGGCGGCTCCATCGTTATATCGGCAAAGTATGGCGGGTTCTTCACGTACGTCGAGCTGTCCGACCAGCGATAGGTGTCGGTGCCACCCTCCACGCTCATCGCCTCCCACTGCTTCGGGCCCTTGAAGACGTCGGCGTAGCGGTCCCGGAAGTTCTTGCGCGACAGATTGGCCTGCACGACCTCATCGATCTCGCGCGCCGACGGCCAGACATCCCGCAGATGGACCGGCTTGCCGTCGCTGCCCTGGCCTAGCGGGGCGGTGGTGATATCCTCGTTCATCGTGCCGAGCAGCGAATAGGCGACCACCAGCGGCGGGCTCGCCAGATAGTTCGCCCGCACGTTCGGATGCACCCGGCCCTCGAAGTTGCGGTTGCCCGACAGCACCGAGACGGCGACCAGCCGGTGGTCCTCGATTGCATCGGCGATCGGCTCGTCCAGCGGGCCGGAATTGCCGATGCAGGTGGTGCAGCCGTAGCCCACCAGGTTGAAGCCGAGCGCGTCGAGGTCCTTGTCGAGGCCGGAGCCCGACAGGTACTCGGTGACCACCTGCGAGCCCGGCGCCAGCGAGGTCTTCACCCACGGCTTCGGCTTCAGGCCGCGCGCCCGCGCCTTGCGCGCGACCAGGCCGGCGGCGACCATCACGTACGGGTTGGAGGTGTTGGTGCAGCTGGTGATCGCGGCGATCACGACGTCGCCGTGGCCAATCTCGTAGTTACGCCCTTCCACCGAGACCCGAGTGCCGACATCGTTCGCCGGCACACCGAGGCTCTTTGTCAGCTCGGCCTTGAAGGCGCTCGACGCGTCGTTCAGGGCCACCCGGTCCTGCGGCCGCTTCGGGCCGGCGAGGCTCGGCTGCACGGTCGAGAGGTCAAGTTCGAGCGTGTCGGAGAAGCTCGGCTCCGGCGTGTCCTTCTCGCGCCACATGCCCTGCGCGCGCGCGTAGGCCTCGACCAGCCGGACGCGGTGCTCGTCGCGCCCGGTGAGCTTGAGGTAGGCCAGCGTCGCCGCGTCCACCGGGAAGAAGCCGCAGGTCGCCCCGTATTCCGGCGCCATGTTGCCGATCGTCGCGCGATCGGCGACCGGCAGGTTGTCGAGCGCCGGGCCGAAGAATTCGACGAACTTTCCGACCACGCCTTTGCGGCGCAGCATCTGCGTCACGGTCAGCACGAGGTCGGTCGCGGTCGCCCCCTCGGGCAGCCGGCCGGTCATGCGGAAGCCCACGACATCCGGGATGAGCATGGCGATCGGCTGGCCGAGCATCGCCGCCTCCGCCTCGATGCCGCCGACGCCCCAGCCCAGCACGCCCATGCCGTTCACCATCGTGGTGTGGCTGTCGGTGCCGTACAGCGTGTCGGGGTACGCGAAGGTCTTGCCGTCTCGCTCGCTGGTCCAGACCGCCTGGGCGAGGTATTCGAGGTTCACTTGGTGGCAGATGCCAGTGCCGGGCGGCACGACCCGGAAATTGGCGAACGCGTCCTGGCCCCACCGGAGAAAGTTGTAGCGCTCGCCGTTGCGCTCGAACTCGACCTCCACGTTCTTCTGCAGCGCGTCGTTCGTGCCATACACATCAACCATGACAGAGTGGTCGATCACGAGATCGACGGGGACCAGCGGGTTCACCTTGTCGGGCTTGCCGCCCAGCCGGGTCACACCGTCGCGCATGGCGGCGAGATCGACCACCGCCGGCACGCCGGTGAAATCCTGCATCAGAATGCGCGCCGGCCGGAACGGGACTTCGCGGGTCGAGTGTCCCTCCTTCAGCCAGTCCACCACCGCCCGCGCGTCATCCACGCGGTAGCTGCGCCCGTTCTCAAAGCGCAGCACGTTTTCGAGCAGGATTTTCAGCGTGACCGGCAGGCGTGCCACGTCGCCCAGCGTTTTTGCGGCGTCGGGGATCGAGAAATACTCATAGGGGTTGCCGTCCACGGTCAGTGTCCGGCGGCATTTCAGACTGTCCTGGCCGATCTCGGTCATGGCTTGTGTCTTCCTCTGGCCCGATGCGCGTGCCCGGGAACTGCGCGGATCATAGACCTTGACCGGCAGCCGCAAAGAGGGGAGGGCGTCACGGCGGGGCTGTCGGGGGAGCTGGGGTGCTGGAAGCGCAGGGGCTGACGGTTTTTCGGGCCGAACGCCTGGTGTTCCGCGACGTGGGGTTTTCGGTCGGGCCGGGCGGGGCGCTGGTGCTGTCGGGGCCGAACGGGTCGGGTAAGTCGAGCCTGCTGCGGCTGCTGGCGGGGCTGTTGCCCCCGGCGGCAGGGCGGGTGTTGTGGGAGGGCGCGGACGCGTTCACCGACGCTGGCGCGCACGCCCGGCGGTTGGCCTATGTCGGTCATCAGGATGCCGTGAAGCCGGGGCTGACGGCGACGCAGAACCTGCGGTTCGCCGCCCGCGCCACCGGCGGCTCGGTCGCGGCGGCGCTGGAGGCGATGCGGCTCGGGCCGCTCGCTGATCTGCCGGTGCGGCTGCTGTCCGCGGGGCAGCGCCGCCGGCTGGCGCTGGCGCGGCTCGCGTTTTCCGCGGCGCCGCTGTGGCTGTTGGATGAGCCGACGATCGGGCTGGATGCGTCCTCGGTCGAAGCGTTCGGGGCGTTGCTCTCGGCGCAGCGAGCGCGGGGCGGCGTCGTGGTCGCGGCGACGCATCTGGGTTTGCCGCTGCCGGACGCAGCCGTGTTGCAGCTGGGGTGAGTGCGCCGGCGGGCACCATCGTCGTGCTTGGCGGCGGCACCCGCCCCGAGCCCCCGCCCTTCGGGCAGCGCCCCGACCTGCAAGCATGAGCCTGTTCGTGGCCCTGCTGGCGCGCGAGCTGCGCCTTTCCGTTCGTCACGGGGCCGACACGCTGGCCGTTCTGCTGTTCTTCGCGCTCGCCGCCATGCTGTTTCCCCTGGCGATCGGACCGGCGCCGGAAACACTCGGCCGCCTGGCGCCTGGGATCGTCTGGGTTTGCGCGCTGCTCGCCGCGCTGCTGCCGCTCGATCGCGTGTTCGGCGCGGATCATGAGGACGGCTCGCTCGACCAGCTTCGGCTCAGCGGCCTCGCGCCGCCAGCGATCGCGCTCGGCAAGGCGCTGGCCCACTGGCTGACCACTGGCCTGCCGCTGCTGCTCGCCGCTTCGCCGCTGGCCGTCATGCTGCGTCTGCCGAGCGAACGCCTGCCGGTACTGCTGGCCGGATTGCTGCCGGGCACGCTCGTGCTCTCACTGCTCGGCACGCTCGGCGCCGCGATCGTCCTCGGCGCCCGCCGGGGTGGGGTGCTGCTGCCGCTGCTCGTGCTGCCGCTCGCGGCGCCCGTGCTGATCTTCGGCACGGCGGCAAGCGACGCGGCCGCCGCTGGCCTCAGCCCGCGCCCGCATCTGCTGCTGCTCTGCGCCGTGCTGGCGCTCGCCCTGCCGCTCTGCCCGCTGGCCGCTGGCGCGGCGCTGCGCGAGGCGGAGTAGACGCGATTGGCCGCGGCAATCGCGACGCGACAATCGTCAAACCGAGGGTGGTCCAGGCGTCGGTTGGTCAGCCGGCCGAGGCGACGTGCAGACCGGGATGCGGCGCCATGCGCTCGACCCACATCCGATGGAAGGTGAGGATCGAGCGCTCCCAGAACGGCGAGAGCAGGATGTCGGTCGCGACTGGTGAGGTGCGGCCCTGCTGCAGATACTCGACGGCCGGCTGGTCCTCACCGCGCAGGCGCATCCAGAAGGCGATCGTGGCATCGCGATTGGCGGCGAGCGCGGGGTCGGTCGCCGCGTCGCCGACCAGGTACCAGGCGGTGCACCATTCCGTCAGGTCGGGCGCGCGCGGGACCCACATCGTGCGCACTGCGAGGCCGCCAAACAGGTTCAGCTGGGTGTTCGGAAACAGAAAGCACAGATTGTCGGTGCGCGGCGCGCCGGGGTCGTGCAGCGGCACCAGCGGCGTCTCGCTGCGCAGCTTGTTCTCGCCGGCAAAGGTGAAGCCGAACATCGCCTCATCCGCGACGTCCTGCCAGGTGGCGCGCCCGGCCTCGTCGACCCGCGCCGGAAGCTCGGCGTGCACGAATGCCTCGTGATAGTTCTCCACCGCCGTCTCGACCGTCAGCTTCCAGTTCGCGGCGATCTTTCCGCGGGATGTGTGGAACAGGCGGAACGCCGTCATGTCGTACGGCGCCCAGAGCCGCTCGAAGGGCGCGACCAGCGTCTCCGGTGCTACGGCAGTGCCGGACAGGTCGACCCAGACGATGTCGCACCAGACGAAGCTGCGCACCTCGCGCAGCCGCAGCGACGCGCGGTCGAGGCTGTCGCGCGCGGGCACGCGATGCCCGTCCCAGAGCGGGATGGCACGCAAAGTTCCGTCCAGCGCGTAGGCCCAGCCGTGCAGCGGGCAGCGCAAGGTGGGTTGGCCGCGTACCGGTTCCGGCACCACCAGTGCGGCGCGATGGCGGCAGACATTGTGGAAGACGCGCACGCTCCCGTCGCGTTCGCGCACCGCGACCAGCGGCAGCCCCGCGCCGTCCACCGGCATCTGGTCGCCGGCATCGGGGACTTCGTGGGCGAACAGCAGCGCCATCCAGCCGCCGCGGAACAGGCGCTCGCGCTCGGCCTCGAACACCGCCGGATCGGTGTAGGCGCGCCCGGGCAGGCCTTTGCCGGCGGCGACCGGGGCGGCGAGATCGTCGATTTGCACGCGTGCCTCCCTGGCTGGGGGCGGGATGCTTCATCAATGCCGGCGCGGTTGCAAGCGCCGCCCCGGACGGCCAGTCTTCGCCCGAGCCAGGGAGGCAAGCATGAAAGCGGCGGTCCTGCACGAAGCCCGGCAGCCCATGACCATCGAGGATGTCGGGCTGAGCAAGCCGAAGCGGCGCGAAGTTCTGGTGCGCACCGTCCGCGCCGGCATTTGCCACAGCGACCTGCACTTCCAGGAGGGGCTCTACCCCTATCCGCTGCCGACCGTGCTCGGCCACGAGGCGGCCGGCATCGTCGAGCAGGTCGGGGAGGACGTGACCTATGTGCAGCCCGGCGATCACGTCGTCGGCTGCCTCTCGGTGTTCTGCGGCGAGTGCGAGCAGTGCCTGACCGGACACCCCAATCTCTGCCTGAATACCGAAGTGAAGCTGGCACCCGGGGCGGCGCGCCGGCTGACGTTCCGCAACGAGGTTCTGCATCAATTCATGAACCTGTCGGCCTTCGCCGAGCAAATGGTCGTGCACGAGCACGCGCTGGTGAAAATCCGGCCGGACATGCCGCTCGACCGGGCGGCGCTGATCGGCTGCGGCGTCATCACCGGCGTCGGCGCGGTGTTCAACACCGCCCGCATGCCGCCCGGCAGCGCGGTCGCGGTGATCGGCTGTGGCGGCATCGGCCTTTCCTGCGTCAACGGCGCGGCGATGGCCGGTGCCGCGCGCATCATTGCCATCGATCGCCTGCCGGAAAAACTGGAGACGGCGAAAAAACTCGGCGCGACCGACGTGATCCAGGCCGGCAACACCGACGTGGTCGCCGAAGTGCTGGAAATGACTGGGGGCGGCGTGCCCTATTCCTTCGAATGCCTGGGCCTGAAGGAGACCGCCGAGCAGTCCTTCCGCATGCTGGCCTTCGGCGGCACGGCGACGTTGATCGGCATGGTGCCGTTCGGCCAAAAGATCGAGCTGCACGCCGCCGACCTGCTGCGGGAGCGGCGTATCCAGGGCTGCTCGATGGGCTCGAACCGGTTCCGCGTCGACATGCCGCGTCTGGTGGAGTTCTACATGCAGGGCCGGCTGCACCTCGACCACCTGATCTCCGGCGAGATGCCGCTCGAGCGCATCAACGAGGGCTTCGACGCACTGCGCGGCGGCCACGTGCTGCGCAACCTGCTGACGTTTGCCTGAATCGGCGCCGTTCGAGCGACGGCGTCGGCGCGCGCGTCAGCCCTCGACGGCCATGCCGTACTCCCCCGCGGAGTCCCGCAACCAGTGGCAGAAACTGCCGGCAAGACTGCGCGCGACGGCGATGTCGTAGGCCGGGCCGTCGTCCACCTGCCAGAGATGCACGGGGACATGGCCGGCGAGCGTCAGCGCGACATCGCCGGGGCCGAAGGCGCGCGGGTGCAGGTCGATCGGCACGCCCTTCGCCAGCGCGTCGCGGACGCGCGGGCCGGCGATGCGCAGCACCACGCGGGCGTCGTCCTGTTCGGTTACGGCGGCCAGCATGCCAAAACGGCCGCGCAGCGTCGCCGCGAGGTCGTCGGCGCCGGGCTCGGCGAGCACGATCCATTGCGCCGGCCCGGCCCAGATGAATTCCAGTCCGTCCGCCTCCGTCCGCCGCGGCGAGGTCGGCAGATCGACGCCGTAGGCTGCGCGGACGATGTCGGCCAGCACGGCCCCGCCGGCCCGCGCCACGAGTCCGGCGATGCGCAGAGAGCCCCGCTCGGCCACCGTCACGCCGGCTGCTCCGCGACCGCCCACCGGGCGCAGCAGGCCGGCCAGCGGCGAGCGCGGCAGCAAGGCGGCCTCAGACATGCAGGCGCACCCCCTGCGGATCGACAAACACCGGCGAGGTCACTTCGACGAGCACGTCGCCGTCGCGCACGGGGTCGTGAGCGCGCACGACCTCGCCCAGGCGCTGCGGCCCGCGCGCCAGCAGGCCAAGCCCGATCCAGTGGCCAAGCGTCGGCGAGAAGGCCACGGACGTCATGTGCCCCTGGTCGTTCGCCGCGGTCGCCGCGGCGTCGCGCGGCAAAAAATGCGCGCCGGCGCGCAGGCGGGCGGCCCGGTCGAGCGGGCGCAGGCCGACCAGGGTCGGGCGGTTCGGGTCGGTCAGGCCGGGACGCGCCGCCATCGCGCGGCCGATGAAATCCTTTTTCTTCGAGAGCAGGCGGCCGAGCCCGATGTCGCCGGCAGTTGTCTGGCCGTTCAGCTCGGGGCCGGCGGGGTGGCCTTTTTCGATGCGCATGACACCGAGCGCCTCCGTCCCATACGGCGTAATGCCGAAATCGTTTCCAACCTGCATCAGCCGCCGCGCCAGCGCGTCGCCGAAGCGCGCCGGCACCGCCAGCTCGTAGGCGAGCTCGCCGGAGAAGGAAATCCGGAACAGCCGCGCGGCCACGCCGCCACACACCGTCCCCGCACCGGCTGCCATGAAGGGAAACGCTTGGTTCGACAGATCGAAGGCGGGATCGACGATCGCTTGCAGCACCGCGCGCGCCTTCGGTCCGGCGATCGAGAGCTGCGCCCACTGCTCGGTGACCGGTACGATCTGCACGTCCAGGCTCGGCCACAGCCACTCTCGGCAGAGCGCCAGGTGCTGCAGCACGCGCGCGGCGTTCGCGGTCGTGGTGGTCATCGCGTAGTGCGTCTCGCCGAGGCGCGAGGTGGTGCCGTCGTCCATCACCAGCCCGTCCTCGCGCAGCATCAGGCCGTAGCGGGCGCGGCCGACCGGCAGGGTAGAGAACAGGTTGGCATACACACGATCGAGGAACTCGGCGGCGTCGGCGCCCTGGATGTCGATCTTACCGAGCGTGCTGACATCGCAGAAGCCGACGCCGTTGCGCACGGCGTTCACCTCGCGGCTGACGGTCGCCAGCCAGTCGGGCTCGCCCGGCCGGGAAAATTGCTGGGCGCGCAGCCACTCGCCGGTCTCGACGAAATCGGCGCCAAGCTCCTGCGCCCAGGCGTGGGTGGGCGGCAGCCGGGTTGGGCGGAATTCGCGGCCGCGGTGCTGGCCGGCAAAGGCGGCGATAGCGACCGAGGTGGTGGGCGGGCGAAAGCGCGTCGTGCCGGTCTCGGCGATTGAGCGCGCCGTGTATTCGGCCATCAGCGCGAGGCCGTTGATGTTCGCGGTCTTGCCCTGGTCGGTCGCCATCCCGAGCGTGGTGTAGCGCTTCAAGTGCTCGACCGAGCGAAAACCTTCCTGCTCGGCGATGCGGATGTCGGTGGCGGTGACATCGTTCTGGAAATCGACGAACGCCTTGCCGGTGGCGTTGCGGACGCGCCAGAGCGGAGCGATGACGGTGCTCTCGGCATCGGCGAAGGGCACCGGCGCGTCCGCAACGGAAAAGCCGCAATCCCGCGCGGCCTGCGCGCCGGCCCGCGCGCCGGCGGCGAGGCCGTCGGCCAGCGCCAGATCGCCCGCGGCGGCGCCGATAACCGTCATGCCGGGCGGCGGCGTGCCCGGCACGAAGGCGGCAATGTCCTCGCGCCATTGCGGCCGGCCGCCGGCGTGTGAGGTCAGGTGCACGGTCGGGCTCCAGCCGCCGGAGATCGCGAGCAGGTCGCAATTCACGACGAATTCCTGTCCGGTGTCATTTGCGACGCGCACATACAGCAGCTTCTCCCAGCCGACCGCGCGCTGCACGACGGCACCGGTGAGAACGCGCGCGCCGGCACGCTCGGCAACCTGGCGCACGGCAGCGGGGATTTGCGGACGCGGATCGATATAGGCGCTGACGGGAACGCCCGCGGCCGCCAGGTCGGCGACGGTGCGCACGGCGTCGTCATTGTTGGAAAACACCGCCGCGCGGCTCCCCGGAGCGACCCCAAAACGATTGAGATAGCTCCGCACGGCGCCGGCAAGCATCACACCAGGGCGGTCGTTGCCGCCGAACACCAGCGGGCGCTCGATCGCCCCGGCGGCTAGCACGGCGCGTTGCGCGACGATCCGCCAGAGCCGCTGGCGCGGCTGGTGCGCGGGCGGGACGGGCAGGTGGTCGGCGACGCGCTCGAGCGCGGCATAGGTCCCGCCGTCATAGGCGCCGAACACGGCGGTGCGACGAAAAATGCGCACCTCCGGCAGGCTTTCGAGTTCTGCCTCCGCCTCCGTCACCCAGGAAGCGGCGGGTCGGCCCTCGACGCGGCGACGGTCGGCGAGCGCGCGCCCGCCGAGCAGAAAGTCTTCCTCACAAACAATCACGCGTGCACCGCTGCGCCCGGCGGCGAGCGCCGCCGCCAGGCCCGCCGGACC
Source organism: Acidisphaera sp. (assembly GCA_019240635.1). Lineage (GTDB taxonomy): Bacteria > Pseudomonadota > Alphaproteobacteria > Acetobacterales > Acetobacteraceae > JAFAYA01. The sequence goes on from JAFAYA010000096.1 coordinate 16,255, forward strand.
GGCGCCGATCACCAGCAAGTCGCAGAACGTCGTCGACTTTTCGTAGTGGTCGGGATCGGCGCCCGTCGCGGCGCGGCCAAGCCCGGCAGCGCGGCGGATCAGCGGCTCGTACACCTTCTCCCAGAAGGACGACGGCCACATGAACGTCTTGTAGTAGAAGCCCGTCACCAGCAGCGGCGAGAGCAGCGAGTTCACCGCCCGCAGGTCGAAGGCGAGCGACGGAAAGCGGTTCTGGCTGGCGGCCTGCAAGCCGTCATACAGCTCGGCGGTGGTCATGCGCGTGTTCGGCTCCCGCCGCGCACCGCTGCGCAATTCCGCGAGTGCATTCGGCTCTTCAACGCCGGCCGAGAGAATGCCGCGCGGCCGATGGTATTTGAACGAACGCCCGACCAGGCGCACGCCGTTCGCCAGCAGCGCGGCCGCGAGCGTGTCGCCGGGATGGCCCGCATACCGCTTGCCGTCGAAGGTGAAAGCCAGCGTGCGGCTGCGGTCCACCAGGCCGCCGGCGGCAAGGCGGAAGGGCTGCGTCGGGAGCGTGGCGGCGCTGCTGCGTCCGTTGGCTTCGCGCGCCACGATGCGGCCGGCGACATTCATGGGGCGGCACTCCTCTCCAGTGCGACATCCCGCGCCGGGCGGGCACCGGCGACTTCGTGCGTCAGCGTGTTGCGGGTGACCACCAGCCAGGTTCGGCAGCCCGCTGCGTGGTACCAGAGCTCTTCATGCGGGCCGGCCGGATTGTCGCGGAGATACACGTAGTCGAACCAGACGTCCTCGCCCGTGTCGCCACCATGCGCCGGGCGCTTCGGCCCGGCGTCGCCGTAATAGGCGAATTCCTGAAAGCCGCGCTCGCCGCAATGCGGACAGGGGATGCGCATGGGTTTCCCTAATGCAGGTTGGGCTGGGCGCCGACGCCCTTCTCGTCCACCAGCCGGCCGGTGGCGAAGCGATCCAGGCGCAGCGCCGCGGCAACCGGATACGGCGCATCCTGCGCGATCAGATGCGCAAAGCACCAGCCGGACGCAGGCGTCGCCTTGAAGCCACCGTAGCACCAGCCGCAATTCAGATAGAGTCCCTCGATCGGCGTGCGGTCGATGATCGGGCTGCCGTCCATCGACATGTCCATCAGCCCACCCCAGCTTCGCGTAATGCGCACGCGCCCGATGATCGGCATCAGCGCCATGCCGCCTTCGCACACGTCTTCCACGGTCGGCAGGTTGCCGCGCCAGGCGTAGGAGTTGTAGCCGTCGATATCGCCGCCGAACACCAGCCCTCCCTTGTCGGACTGGCTGATATAGAAATGTCCGGCGCCATAGGTGACGACGCAGTCGATCAGCGGCTTGATGCCCTCGGAAACGAATGCCTGCAGCACGTGGCTCTCGATCGGCAGCCGCAGCCCGGCCATCGCCGCGACGCGTGAGGAATTGCCGGCGCAGGCCAGGCCGACCTTCTTGGCGCGGATCGTGCCGCGCGTGGTCTGCAGGCCCACGGCGCGGCCGTTCTCGACGGTGATCCCCGTGACCTCGCAATGCTGGATGACGTCGACCCCGCGCCGGTCGGCGGCGCGTGCGTAGCCCCACGCGACGGCGTCGTGGCGCACGGTGCCGCCGCGCCGCTGCAACAGCCCGCCATGGATCGGGAAGCGTGCATTGTCGAAATCGGCGTAGGGCAGCATCCGGCGCACCGCCGCGCGGTCGAGCAGCTCGGCATCGATACCGTGCAGGCGCATAGCATTGCCGCGGCGTGCATAGGCGTCGCGCTGCGCGTCGGTATGAAACAGGTTCAGCACGCCGCGCTGGCTGACCATGGCGTTGTAGTTGATGTCCTGCTCCAGCCCCTCCCACAGTTTCAGCGAGTGCTCATAGAACGGGATGTTGCCGGGCAGCAGGTAATTGGAGCGGATGATCGTGGTGTTGCGCCCGACATTGCCCGACCCGATATAGCCGCGCTCCACCACCGCGACGTTGGTGATGCCGTGCTGACTCGCCAGATAATACGCCGTCGAAAGCCCGTGGCCGCCACCGCCGACGATGACCACGTCGTACGCCGGCCGCGGCGCGGCGTCGCGCCAGGCGGGGCCCCAGCCGGCATGGCCACGCAACGATTCGCGCAGCAGCGAGAAGACGGAATAGCGGTCGTAGCCCATCGACGGGTCCGTTCGGGTGCTGCGGATTTGTCGCGCCGCCTTAACGTCAGGTCAATCGGACGAAGCTCTGAGTGAAGGACACCGTCGCGACCTCAATCGCCGGCCAGAGCAGCGGACGCCTCGGCAGAGCGATCCGTTGCGGGGAGTAGCCGGTACAGCATGACCTCACGCTCGGTCCGGTCCTCCAATTCGAGCGTGGTCGGCACGTCGAAGCGGGCGAAGGCGGCCAGTCCGTGCAACGGCAGATAGGCGCGGCCGGGATCGGCGATCCACACCGTTGCGGTCTCGGCGAGCGAGCGCAGCCAGGGGAGGATGCGCCGTGTCATCGGCGCGTCGTAGCAGACGTCACCGCAGAGGATGAGGTCCCAGCGACCGGGCGTCCCGACAAGATCATCGGCGAAGGCAGTCACCGCCGCCCCGTTTGCCGCCGCATTCGCGCGAATCGCCGCCGCGGCGAGCGGGTCGATGTCGGCGGCTTCCACCGATGCGGCGCCGGCGCGCGCACAGGCGATGGCGGCCAGCCCGCTGCCCGCGGCGAAATCCAGCACGCGCCGGCCGGCGACGGTTTCGGGTTGGTCGAGCACATACCGCGCCAGCGCCTGGCTGCCGGGCCAGGCGAAGGCCCAGAACGGGGGGGCGATGTTTTCCGCGCGCAAGAATTCTTCCGTAGCCTGCCAGATCGGCGTCAGCGCGTTCGCCAGGTGCAGCGAAAACTCCGGCACCAGAAGCGGGCGTTGGAGCCGGGTGTAGGCGCGCAAGAAACCGGCCGGATCGTCCGGGCCGGTCACAGCCGGCCGAGCAGGATCGCCAGGCCGACCGCCAGCCCGACCTCCCGGTTCAGCTTGAACAGACGCAGGCAGCGCGCGGGATCGGCGATGTCGAGCGTCATGACCTCCCAGGCGAGCAGGGCTGCCGGCAGCACCAGCGCCACGTAGAACCAGACGGACAGGCCAGCCAGCCGGCCGGCCAGCGCCAGCAGCAGCAAGGTCGCCCAGTAGCAGGCGGCCAGGAACGGGCGCGAGCGCTCGCCGAACAGCCGGGCCGTCGATTTCACCCCGACCAGCGCGTCATCCTCGCGGTCCTGGTGGGCGTAAATCGTATCGTAGCCGAGGATCCAGACGATGCTGGCGGCATAGAGCGCCAGCGCCGCGCGGTCGAGCCGGCCGGCGGCGGCGGCGTAGCCGAGCGGCGCGCCCCAGCCGAAGGTCAGGCCGAGCATCAGCTGCGGCCACCAGGTCATCCGCTTCGCCAGGGGATAGAGTGCGACCAGGGCCAGGGAAGCGACGCCCAGCATCTGCGCCGCCCGATCGAGCCGCAGCAGGATGAGCAGCGAGAGGAACAGAAGTACGGCGAGAAAACCGACCGCCTCGCGCGTGCCGAGCGCGCCGCTGGCCAGCGGCCGGCCGGCGGTGCGGGTGACGCGCCGGTCCAGGTCGCGGTCCCACAAATCGTTGACCACGCAGCCGGCGGCGCGCATCAGCACCGCACCGAGCGCGAACAGCGCGATCAGCCAGGCGCTGCGCCAGGGGGCGGCGCGGGCCAGCAGGATGCTCCACAGTCCGGGCAGGAACAGCAGCCAGGCGCCGATCGGCCGGTCGAGCCGCGCCAGCAGGATGTAGGGCGTCCAGGCGCGCGGCAGCCGGGCGACCCAGCCGCCGGCCGCGATGTCGGTGAAGCCCGCCATGGCGTGCTACTCTCAGGCTGCCATGCCCGCGTCAATGCCGGCCGCCCCTCCTCCCCTGTCGGTGCCCCGCCTGTTCGTTCCCGACACGCTGGCGCAGGGCGCATCGGTCGCACTGTCGCCGGCGCAGGCGCACTATCTCGGCACCGTGCTGCGCGCTGGCACCGGCGGCACGGCGCGCCTGTTCAACGGCCGGGATGGCGAGTGGCTGGCCCGCATCACGGCCCTCGGCCGCGGCGCGGCGTCGCTGCACGTGGCGCAGCAGCTGCGGCCGCAGCGTCCGGGGCGTGATCTGTGGCTCGTCTTCGCCCTGCTGAAACGCCACGCGACCGACCTCGTCGTGCAGAAGGCGACCGAACTGGGGGCCGCCGCCCTGCTGCCGGTGCTGACCGGGCGGACGAATGCCGGGCGGGTGAACGAGGCGCGCCTCACCGCCATTGCCGTCGAGGCGGCGGAGCAGAGCGAACGGCTGACGGTTCCCGCCATTTACCCGCCCCGGGAATTTGGCGCCCTGCTCGACGGATGGGATGCCCGGCGCCGGCTGGTCGCGGCGGTCGAGCGCGCCGAACTCCCCGGGATCGAACCGATCGGCACCGCGCCGGCAGCCCTGCTCGTCGGTCCCGAGGGCGGTTTCACGGCGGCGGAGCTTGACGCGATGCGGTTGCATGCCTTTGTTCAGCCGGTCTCCCTCGGTCCGCTGGTGCTGCGCGCCGAGACCGCCGCCATCGCCGGGCTGGCGCTGCTGCAAGCGCCGGCCCGGCGGTGATTGCCTATGCAGAATGCCGGAGTTCGTGGGAGAAGATGTCCAATCCCGGAGAGAGCGACCAAACCCCGATCACCGGCGCGCGCCAACTGGCGGAGTACATCGCCGAGGGGTGCAAGCCGGCGGATGCGTTCCGCATCGGCACCGAGCACGAGAAGTTCGGGTTTTCTCACGCCGATCTGCGCGCGCCGCCCTATGCCCCGGGAGGGATCCGCGCCCTGCTGGAGGGACTCGGCCGCTTCGGCTGGGAGCCGATCCTCGATGAAGGAAACCCGATCGGCCTGAAGGGCGAAGGCCCGAGTGATGGCGCTTCGGTCTCGCTGGAGCCGGCGGGGCAGCTCGAACTCTCCGGCGCGCCGCTGGCCACCCTGCACGAGACGGCGGACGAACTGTCGCGCCATTTCGTGGAAGTCCGCGCTGCGGCCGAGCCGTTGGGCCTCGGCTTCGCGCCGCTCGGCTTTCACCCGACCGCGCGGCGCGAGGACATGCCGTGGATGCCGAAGGGCCGCTACGCCATCATGCGGCGCTACATGCCGCTGAAGGGCGCGCGCGGCCTCGACATGATGACGCGCACCTGCACGGTGCAGGTTAATCTCGACTACGGCTCGGAGGCCGACATGGTGCGCAAGCTCCGCACCTCGCTCGCCCTCCAGCCGGTCGCCACGGCGCTGTTCGCCAACTCGCCGTTCACCGAGGGCCGGCCGAACGGTTTCTTGTCCGCCCGCGCGGCGGTCTGGCTGGACACCGACCCCGACCGTACCGGCATCCCCGCCGTGGTGTTCGAGGAGGGATTCGGCTTCGAGCGTTATGTGGAATGGCTGCTCGATGTGCCGATGTATTTCATCCACCGCGGCGGCTTCGTCGATGTGGCCGGCGAATCGTTCCGCGCCTTCATGGCGGGCCGCCTGCATAATCTGGCGGGCGAGACGGCGACGCTCGGTGACTTCGCCGACCACATGACGACGGCGTTCACCGATGTGCGGTTGAAGCGCTTTCTGGAAATGCGCGGCGCCGATGCCGGCTCGCCGGCGATGATGCTGGCGCAATCGGCGCTATGGGTCGGGCTGCTATACGACGAGGCGGCGCTGGAGGCGGCGAGCGCACTGGTGCGCGCGCACGCCTGGACGGACTTTGCCGCGCTGCGCCCGCTGGTGCCGCGCCAGGCCCTGGCCACGCCCTGGGGCTCAGGCACGGTGCGCGACCTCGCCCGCGAGGTGGTGGCGATCGCCGCCGACGGGCTGCGCGCGCGGGCGCGGCGCGACGCAAACGGCGCCGACGAGAGCATCTACCTCGCACCACTCGCCGAACTCGTCGCCGGCGGCCCGGTGCAGGCGGAGCGTTGGCTCGAGCGCTACCGCACCGCCTGGGAGGGTGACGTAGGGCAGATTTTCGCGGAGGCGGCGATCTGAGCCGCGGCCGCCGGACCCTCAGGCGGCGGTGCCGCCGACCGTCAGTCCGCCGATCTTCAGCGTCGGCTGACCCACCCCGACCGGCACGCCCTGGCCGTTCTTGCCACAGGTGCCGATACCGGGGTCGAGCGCCATGTCGTCGCCGACCATCTCGACCTTGGTCAGGCTGTCCGGACCGTTGCCGATCAGCGTGGCGCCCTTGACCGGAGCGGTCACGCGGCCGTCCTCGATCAGGTAGGCCTCGCTCGCCGAGAAGACGAATTTTCCTGAGGTGATGTCCACCTGGCCGCCGCCGAAATTCACCGCGAACAGGCCCCGCTTCACCGAGCGGATCATCTCCTCCTGGCTGTGCCGCCCCGCCAGCATGATGGTGTTGGTCATGCGCGGCATCGGCGCGTGCGCGTAGGACTGGCGGCGGCCGTTGCCGGTGGCGCGCATGCCCATCAGACGCGCATTCAGCCGGTCCTGCATGAAGCCGGTCAGCACGCCGTCCTCGATCAGCACGGTGCGGCCGGAGGGCGTGCCCTCGTCGTCCACGGTCAGGCTGCCGCGGCGGTCGGGGATGGTGCCGTCGTCCACCACCGTGACACCGGGCGAGCCGATGCGCTGGCCGAGCAGGCCGGCGAAGGCGGAGGTCTTCTTGCGGTTGAAGTCGCCCTCCAGCCCGTGGCCGATCGCCTCGTGCAGCAGGATGCCCGGCCAGCCGGCGCCGAGCACCACCGGCATCTCGCCGGCGGGGGCAGGGCGGCTGTCGAGATTGACCAGCGCCTGGCGAAGCGCCTCGTCCACGGCGGCGCGCCAGACCTCCTCGCCGGTGATGCGGTCATAGGCGAAGCGGCCGCCGGTGCCGAAACTGCCGGTCTCCCGCCGCCCGTCCGCCTCGACCACCACGGCGACGTTCAAGCGAACCAGCGGACGCAGATCGGCGACCCGGCGTCCGTCGGCGCGCAGTACCTGCACCGCCTGCCACTCTCCGTGCAGCGAGGCCATGACCTGGCGGACGCGCGCGTCCTTGCCCCGGGCATAGACGTCGATGGCGGCAAGCAGGCGGGTGCGTTCGGCGTAGGCCATGGCGGGCAGCGCATCGGCCTCGGAATAGAGGCGGACGTTGCTTGGCCGCGGCGGCTC
>JAFAYA010000115.1 GCA_019240635.1 Acidisphaera sp.
GCGACGCCGGAATGCGTGACCTCGACGATCTCGGACCGTGCATCGCGCGCGCCCTCCGGCACGACCAGCCAGCCGAGCCGCCAACCCGTCATCACCCAGGCCTTGCTGAAGCTGTTGCAGACCAGCACCCGGTCGTCCGGCTCCGCCACGTCGAGGATCGATGGCGCGGCGGCGCGGCCGTCGTACACCAGCCGCGAATAGACCTCATCAGCGATTAGCCAGACGCCATGGCGGCGGCAGAGGCCGAGAATGGCCTCGATCTCTTCATGCGTCGCCGTCCAGCCGGTCGGGTTGTTCGGGGTGTTGAGGATGAAGGCGCGGGCACCGGCCAGCAGCGTGTCCAGCCGGCCGAGCTCCATGCGGAAGCGTCCGTCCGGCAGCGCGTCCAGCGGCAGCTCGATCACCTCCGCGCCGCGCAGCCGGGCCGCGTTGCCGCAGTTGGGCCAGGCCGGGCTGTGCAGGACCACGCGCTCGCCCCCGCGCACGGTCGCCGCCAGCGCGACGCTCATCGCCGCCATGCCGGAGGCGACGACCTGGATGCGCGTCTCGCCGACCGGCCGGGCGTGCAGCTCGGAGAGATAGCTCGCGAGTTTTTCGCGCAGCGGCGGGATGCCGCGCACGTCGGGATACGTGGTCGCGCCGCCGTCGAGCGCGCTCACCAGCGCGTCACGGGCGGAGCGTGGGCTCGGATGGTCGCTCTCGCCGAAGCAGAGAAAATCGACGTCCGGCACGGCGTAGGCGAGGCGCGCGATCTCGACGATGCGCGACGGCGGGAAGCGGATGAGGTCCATGGCGGCTTCCTACGCCAGGCAGGAAGCCGGCGCGAGAAAGATCAGGCCAGGGGCAGCGCCCCTGGCCTTCCTTTTCTGTGCAGTCAGGTCTTTGCGGATTCGCCCTTCGGCTCGGCCATGCCGCGATGCATCTCGGCCAGCGCGTCCGCCGGCGCGATATGCGCGATCGCGGCGCGCAACTTGTTGTCCCAGCCGGTCACGACCTCGCCCTGGCCCTTCATCATCGCCTGGAAACCCGCTTTGGCGACCGGCCCGGGATCCGCCTTCTTCTGCTGGCCGACCTTGGTGTCCATCATGTCGGCGCGCTCGAAGAACTCGGTCTCGGTGGCGCCCGGCATCAGGCAGGTGACGGACACGCCGCTGCCCTTCAGCTCGTGGCGCAGCGCGTAGGAAAAGCTGTCCAGGAACGCCTTGGTGCCGTTGTACACCGCTTGGAACGTGCCGGGCATGAAGCCGGCGATCGAGCCGGTGATCAGGATGCGCCCGGCGCCGGCTTCGCGCATCGCGCGGCCGACTTTCTGCACCAGCAGCAGGGTGCCGGTGATGTTGGTGTCGACCACGCGTCGCCAGTCCTCGTCGTCCTGGTCCAGGAAACCGCGCCCGAGACCCCGCCCGGCATTGGCGAGCAGCGCGTCGACCTTGCGGCCGGCCACTGCGGCATACAGCTTGTCCACGCCCTCCGGGCCGGACAGATCGGCCTGCACCGGCTCGATCCTGGCGCCGTCACGGCGCAGGTTTCTGGCGGCCTGCTCGATTTCCGGCTCGTCGGCCGCGATCAGCACGTCGTAGCCGTTCTCCAGGCACTCCCGGGCAAGCTCGTAGCCGATGCCGGTGGAAGCGCCGGTGACGATGGCGAAGGGACGGGTCTCGGAGGGCATTCGCGATTCTCCGGGCGGGTGTTTCAGGGCTTCATCACGACCTTGATGCAGCCGTCCTGCTTGTCGCGGAACGTCTTGTACATCTCCGGGCCCTTTTCCAGCGGCACGCGGTGGGTGATGACGACGGAGGGGTCGATCTCGCCCTTCTCGACGCGCTCCAGAAGCTGCGGCAGGTAGTGCTGCACCGGGGTCTGCGCCATGCGGAAGGTGAGGCCGCGGTTGATGGCGCTGCCCATCGGCACCTTGTCAACGAAGCCGCCATAGACGCCGATGATCGAGACGATGCCGAAATTGCGCGTGCAGTGGATCGCCTGGCGCAGCACGTGCGGCCGGTCGGTGCCCAGATACAGCGCGACCTTCGCGCGATCGAGCATGGAGTCGAAGCTCGCCGAGGTGTGCGGCTCGGTGCCGACCGCGTCGATGCAGGCATCCGCGCCGCGGCCCTGCGTCAGCTCCTGGATGCGCTCGTAGACGTCCTCCTTCATGAAGTCGATCGTGATGGCGCCGGCATCCGCCGCGAGCTTCAGCCGCTCCGGCACGGTGTCGATCGCGATCACCCGCTCGGCGCCGAGCAGGAGGGCGCTGCGGATGGAGAACTGCGCCACCGGCCCGCAGCCGAACACGGCGATCGTCTCCCCGCCTTTGATGTCGCAGAACTCGGCGCCCATGTAGCCGGTGGGAAAGATGTCGGAGAGAAAGAGCACCTGCTCGTCGCTCAGCCCCTCCGGCACTTTTATCGGACCGACATCGGCGAACGGGACGCGCAGATACTCGGCCTGCCCGCCCGGAAAGCCGCCGAGCAGGTGCGAGTAGCCGAACAGCCCGGCCGGCGAGTGACCCCAGAGCTTGGCCGCCATCTCGGCGTTCGGGTTGGAGCGTTCGCAGCCCGAGAAGTAGCCGCGCTTGCAGAAGAAGCACTCGCCGCACGCGATGGTGAACGGCACCACCACGCGGTCGCCCTTGCGGAGCTTCGTGTTGCCGCTGCCGACCTCGACCACCTCGCCCATGGTCTCGTGGCCGAGCACGTCGCCGCTCTTCATGCTCGGGATGACGCCGTCGTAGAGGTGCAGGTCGGAGCCGCAGATGGCGCAGGCGGTGACCTTGATGATGGCGTCGCGCGGGTGCTCGATCTTCGGGTCGGGTACGTTTTCGCACCGGATGTCGCCCTTGCCGTGCCAGGTGAGTGCTTTCATGCGCCGCCGCTCCCGAGTGCTTGCGCGCCTGAACGGCGGGAATGCCGGGTATGTTCCGACGAGAGCGCGGGGTTACGCAGGCGTGAACGGGCCGCGTCAATCCGGCCGGAAGCTGACGAGCTCGGTTGCTTCCTCGACCATGTCGCCGACCGCGTGCGGCAGTGCGGCAATCGTGCCGTCGGACGGGGCGGTGATCGTCAGCTCCATCTTCATCGCCTCCAGCACGAGCAGCGGGGTGCCCCTGGTCACGCGCTCGCCCGGGCGGACCAGCAGGCGCGCGACACGGGCCGGGATCGGCGCGGTTACCCGGCCGCCGTCGCCGCCCGCGGCGCGCGGCGGGGCGAGCGGATCGAGGTGATGCAGGACGTGGTTGCGGCCGGCGAGGATGACGGTGAGCGCCGCGCCGTCGCGCACGACGCGCACCCGATGCGTGACACCGTCAACGCGCAGCGCCAAACCGTCGTCGTTTTCGCTCGCCTCCGCCTCGATGGGGCCGCTCGGCAGGTCGAGGCGCAGGGCGCCGGCGGCGCGTGGATGCGCGCGCAGCGTGACTTCCGCCGCGTCGCGCCGGAAGCGCAAGTCCTGATAGCCTTCGCCGTTCAGGCGCCAGGCGTCGGCGAGGCTCCAGGGCGACCAGGGATCGCCGGATGCCTGCGCCCGCCCCGCCTCCGCCGCCTGCCCGGCCAGCACGGCGTGCGCCGCCGCCGCCCAGACCGCCTGCGCCTCGGCGCGCGACAGCGGCGGTGAGCCGAGCGTTGCGGCGTGCCGGGCGATGAAGCCGGTGTCCAGCTCGGCGCGCGCATAGGCCGGGTGGGCGGCGATCGCGCGCAGCAAGTCGAGATTCGTCTGCACGCCGACCACCTCGTACGCGGCGAGCGCCGCGCCGAGCCGGCGCACCGCCGTTGCGCGATCGGCGCCGTGCACGATCAGCTTGGCGATCATCGGGTCGTAGTGCGGCGTGATGCGGTCGCCCTGCCGCACGCCGGTATCGACGCGGACATGCTGGTCCTGCTCCGGCTGGCGCAGATGGACGATGCGGCCGATGGAGGGCAGGAAGTCTCGCGTCGGATCCTCGGCGTAGATGCGCGCTTCGATCGCGTGGCCGGCCAGCGTAAGGTCCGCCTGCCTGAGCGGAAGCTGCTCGCCGGCGGCGACGCGCAGCTGCCACTCCACGAGGTCCTGGCCGGTGACCATCTCGGTCACCGGGTGCTCGACCTGCAGGCGCGTGTTCATCTCCATGAAGTAGAACGCGTCGCCTTCGGCGATGAACTCCACGGTGCCGGCGCCGACATACCCCACGGCGCGGGCCGCCGTGATCGCGACCTCGCCCATGGCACGGCGCCGCTCCGCGTCGATGCCCGGGGCCGGCGCCTCCTCGAGGATTTTCTGATGACGGCGCTGGATCGAGCAGTCGCGCTCGAACAGCGACACGACGTTGCCGTGCGTGTCGGCAAACACCTGGATTTCGATGTGGCGGGGGCGCGCGAGGTATTTTTCCAGCAGCAGCCGGTCGTCGCCGAACGCGGCCAGGCTTTCGCGGCGCGCGCCCTCGACGGCGGCGGCCAGGTCGGCGGGGTGCTCGACCGCGCGCATGCCCTTGCCGCCGCCGCCGGCCCAGGCTTTCAGCAGCACGGGGAAGCCGATCCGCCCGGCGGCCTCGGCCAGCGTGGCGAAATCCTGCGCGGCACCATGATAGCCCGGCACCAGTGCCACGCCGGCGCGCTCCATCAGGGTTTTTGCCGCCGCCTTCGAGCCCATGGCGCGGATGGCGGCGGCGGGCGGGCCGATGAAGGTGATGCCGGCGGCCTCGCAGGCTTCGGCGAACCCGGCGTTCTCGGCGAGGAAGCCGTAGGCGGGATGCACGGCGTCGGCGCCGGCGTCGCGGGCGACCCGCAGCAGCTTGTCGATCGCCAGGTAGCTCTCACGCGCGGGCGGCGGGCCGATCGTCCACGCCTCGTCGGCGAGATCGACGTGCCGGGCATGGGCGTCGGCCTCGGAACAGACGGCGACGGTGGCGATGCCGAGCCGCCGGCATGTCGCGATGACGCGGCAGGCGATCTCGCCGCGATTGGCGATGAGGACTTTTTGGAACATGGTCCGCCGCGGGCGCGCCGGCGCGGTCACATGCGGAACAGGCCGAAGCGCGTCGGCGGAATCGGCGCGTTCAGGCTCGCGGACAGACCGAGCGCCAGCACGCGCCGCGTGTCGGCGGGATCGATCACCCCGTCGTCCCACAGCCGCGCCGTCGCATAGTAGGGGTGGCCCTGCGCTTCGTACTGCGCACGGATCGGCGCCTTGAACGCCTCCTCCGCCTCGGCCGACCACGGCTGTCCGCGCGCCTCCATCGCGTCCCGCCGCACCTGCGCCAGCACCGAGGCCGCCTGCTCGCCGCCCATCACGCCGATGCGCGCGTTCGGCCACATCCACAGGAAGCGCGGCGAATAGGCGCGGCCGCACATGCCGTAATTCCCGGCGCCAAAACTGCCGCCGATGATGACGGTGAACTTCGGCACGGCGGCCGTCGCGACGGCGGTGACCATCTTCGCTCCGTCCTTGGCGATGCCGCCGGCCTCGTATTTGCGGCCGACCATGAATCCGGTGATGTTCTGCAGGAAGACCAGCGGAACGCCGCGCTGGCAGCACAGCTCGATGAAATGCGCGCCCTTCTGCGCACTCTCCGAGAACAGGATGCCGTTGCTGGCGACGATGCCGACCGGATAGCCCCAGAGATGCGCGAAGCCGGTCACCAGGGTCGGCCCGTACAGCCGCTTGAATTCGTCGAGCACACTGTCGTCGACGATGCGCGCGATCACCTCGCGCACGTCGAACGGCTTGCGCAGGCTGGCGGGGACCACGCCGTACAGCTCCTGCGGGTCGAAGCGAGGCGGCGTCGGTGCGCGCAGCGCGGCCTCCGGCCGCTTGACCGCGTTCAGGTTGGCGACGACGGCGCGCGCGATGCCGAGCGCGTGCGCATCGTTCTCGGCGTAGTGGTCGGTGACGCCGGAGGTGCGGCTGTGCACGTCGGCGCCGCCCAGCTCCTCGGCGGTGACGACCTCGCCGGTCGCCGCTTTCACCAGCGGCGGGCCGGCCAGGAAGATCGTGCCCTGGTTGCGCACGATGATCGTCTCGTCCGACATCGCCGGCACATAGGCGCCGCCCGCGGTGCATGAGCCCATCACCACCGCGACCTGGGCGATGCCGTGCGCGGACATCGTGGCCTGGTTGTAGAAGATGCGGCCGAAATGCTCGCGATCGGGGAAAACCTCGTCCTGGTTCGGCAGGTTGGCGCCACCGGAATCCACGAGATAGACGCAGGGCAGCCGGTTCTGCAGCGCGATCTCCTGCGCGCGCAGATGCTTCTTGACGGTGATCGGGAAGTAGGTGCCGCCCTTCACCGTCGCGTCGTTGGCGACGATCATGCACTCGCGCCCGGCGACCCGGCCGACGCCGGTGACGATGCCGGCGCAGGGCACCTCGCCGCCGTACATGCCGTGCGCCGCGAGCTGGCCGATCTCGAGGAAGGGCGACGCCGGATCGATCAACGCGCGGATGCGGTCGCGCACCAGCAGCTTGCCGCGGCCGAGATGGCGCTCGCGCGCCGCCGCACCGCCGCCTTCGCGCACGCGATCGGCGGTCGCCCGCAGATCGTCGACCAGCGCCTGCATGGCGGCCGCGTTTTCCTGGTACTCATCGGAGCGCCGATCGATAAGCGAGTCGAGGGACGGCAAAGCGGCTACGCCGTCTCGTTGAACAGCTCGCGGCCGATCAGCATGCGGCGGATTTCGCTGGTGCCGGCGCCGATCTCATACAGCTTGGCGTCGCGCAACAGGCGGCCGGTCGGATACTCCTCGATATAGCCGTTGCCGCCCAGGCACTGGATCGCCTCGAGCGCCATCCAGGTCGCCTTCTCGGCGGCGAACAGGATGGCGCCGGCGGCGTCCTTGCGCGTGGTCTCGCCGCGATCGGCGGCCTTGGCCACCGCGTACACATAGGCGCGGGCCGCGTTCATGATGGTGTACATGTCAGCGAGCTTGGCCTGCATCAGCTGGAACTCACCGATCGGCTGGCCGAACTGCCGGCGCTCGTGCACGTACGGGAGCACCACGTCCATGCAGGCCTGCATGATGCCGAGCGGACCGGCCGCCAGCACCAGGCGCTCGTAGTCGAGGCCGCTCATCAGCACGTTCACGCCGCGCCCGACCGCGCCGAGCACGTTCTCCTCCGGCACCTCGCAGTCGGCGAACACCAGCTCGCAAGTGGAGGAGCCGCGCATGCCGAGCTTTTGCAGCTTCTGGGCGGTGGAGAAGCCGGCCAAGCCTTTTTCGACGAGGAAGGCGGTGATGCCGCGGGACCCGGCCTGCGGGTCGGTTTTCGCATAGACGACGAGCACGTCGGCGTCGGGCCCGTTGGTGATCCACATCTTGCTGCCGTTGAGACGGTAGCCGTTGCCCTGCCGTTCCGCGCGCGTGCGCATCGAGACGACGTCAGAGCCGGAGCCCGGCTCGCTCATCGCGAGCGCGCCGACATGCTCGCCGCTGATGAGTTTCGGCAGGTATTTGCGCTTTTGCGCGGCGCTGCCGTTGCGGTGGATCTGGTTGACGCAGAGATTGGAATGGGCGCCGTAGGAGAGGCCGACGGAGGCAGACGCGCGGCTGATCTCCTCCATCGCGACGACGTGTTCGAGGTAGCCCATGCCGGCGCCGCCGTATTCCTCGTCGGCGGTGACGCCGAGCACGCCGAGGCTGCCGAGCTTGCGCCAGAGACCGGCGGGGAATTCGCCCTGCCGGTCGATCTCGGCGGCGCGCGGGGCGATCTCGGCGGCGGCGAAGGCGTGGACCTGCGCGCGCAGCATGTCCGCAGTCTCGCCGAGATCGAAACCGAGGCCCGGCAGCGTGGCGTTGGAGCTCACGGGGCCTGCTGGCGGCCTAGTACAGCAAGGCCAGGGGCTCCGCCCCCTGGACCCCCGCTGGGGCCGAGCCCCAGCCCCCTTTACCCTGGCCTTCCATTATCAGTCATCCTACCCGTCCGCGAGGCGCCGCAGCTCCGGCGTCACCGTCTCCAGCGCCCGCGCGTAGCGCTCGATCGCCTCGTCGATCTCGTCGCGATTGATGCAGAGCGGCGGCGAGAAGGAGGTGACCTCCACGAAGGGCAGCGCGCGCGCCATCAGGCCGTTCTGCAGCGCTTCGCGGGCGACGAGGCGATGCGGATTGCTGCCCGGCTTGTAGAAACGCTTTGTGCGCTTGTCAGCGACGAACTCGACGGCGAGCATCAGGCCGACGCCGTGCACGCTGCCGACGTGCGGATGGTCGCCCACGCGCTCGCACAGCTTTTGCAGGAAATACGGGCCGAGCCGCGCGGTGTTCCCGACCAGGTCCTCGCGCTCCATCAGGTCGAGATTGGCGAGCCCGACGGCGCCGCCGACGGGATGGCCGGAATAGGTGAAGCCGTGCATCACCGGGCCGTACTCGGCCGAGGCGTTCTGCAGCACCTGCCAGATGTCCTCGGAAATCACCGAGCCGGAGACCGGGAAGTAGGCGCTGGTGATGCCCTTCGCTAGAGTCACGATGTCGGGCTTCAAGCCATAGAGCCCGGTCGCAAACCAATCGCCGGTGCGGCCGAAGCCGGTGATCACTTCGTCGGCGATGAACAGGATGTCGTTCTCGCGCAGCACCTCCTGCACGCCCTCGAAATAGCCGGCCGGCGGCATGAACACGCCGCCGGTGCCCATGATCGGCTCAGCGATGAAGGCGGCGACGGTGTCCGCGCCTTCGCGGTGGATGATGTCCTTGAGGTCCTGCACCATGCGGGCGCCGAATTCCGCCTCGCTCTCGCCGGGCTCGGCATAGCGGTAGAAGTGCGGGCAGGCCGCGTGCAGCACGCCCTCGATCGGCAGGTCGAACGCCTTGTGGTAGGAGGCGATGCCGGTGAGGCTGCCGGCGGCGTAGGTCAGGCCGTGATAGGCGCCGAGGCGCGAGATGAACTTCTTCTTCTGCGGCCGGCCGCGCAGGTTGTTGTAGTAGCGCACGAGCTTGAAGTTCGTGTCATTCGCGTCCGATCCCGACGTGCCGAAGAAGATCTTCGACAGGTGCCCGGCGCCGGAGCGCTCGCGGAACAGGGTCAGCACGCGGTCGGCGAGGCGGATGATCGGCTCGTTCGAGGCGGAGGTGAACAGGTGGTAGTAGGCGAGGTCGCGCATCGCCTGCGCCGCCGCCTCGGCCAGTTCCTCGCGGCCGTAGCCGACAT
>JAFAYA010000116.1 GCA_019240635.1 Acidisphaera sp.
GGCGGGTGCGCCATCTGCATCGTGAATCGCACCACCAGAGAGTCTGCTTGTGGGCCGATTCACGCTGCAGTCGGGAACCGACTGCAGCGATCGGACCACTAGAGTACGGTCTGTCGCACCCACGGATGCGCAGGAGGTGTAACGCCCGGTGTCCGAAACCCTGTGGCTGAATCATCCCGGCTTCGCGCGGTCGAATTATCCGTTCGCAGAACTGCTCTCCCTTGCGCATGCCGGGGCGGCGCGGGATGCGCTCGTCGCCTGTCCCGCCTATGCGGTCACGCCGATGCGCGACCTGCCCGATGTCGCCGCACGGGCGGGGGTCGCGCGCGTGCTCTACAAGGATGAGGGCGGACGGTTCGGACTGGGAAGCTTCAAGGGGCTGGGCGGCGCCTACGCCGTGGCGCGGCTGCTCGCCGCGCATGTCCGCGCCGCCAC
The DNA here is from genome assembly GCA_019240635.1 of Acidisphaera sp. GTDB lineage: Bacteria > Pseudomonadota > Alphaproteobacteria > Acetobacterales > Acetobacteraceae > JAFAYA01. The sequence goes on from JAFAYA010000116.1 coordinate 436, forward strand.
CGGCGAGCCGGCATCGCCGGCCGACCTCGTCGGCGGGCGCTGGCGCGCACTCACCGCCGACGTCACGGTCGCCTGCGCGACCGACGGCAACCACGGCCGCTCGGTCGCGGCGGGAGCTCGCCGGTTCGGTGCGCGCTGCCGGATTTTTTTGCACGCCGAGGTCAGCCAGGGGCGCGAGGACGCGATCGCGGCGTTCGGCGCCGACATCGTCCGGGTGCCCGGCACCTACGACGATGCGGTGCGCGCGGCCGCGCTCGCCGCGAAACGGGAAGGACTGCACCTGGTCTCCGACACGTCCTGGCCGGGATACGAGGACGTGCCGGCCGACGTGATGCGCGGCTACGGCGTGATGATGCTCGAAGCCGGGGAGCAGCTCGAAGTGCCGCCGACCCACGCCTTCATCCAGGGCGGCGTAGGCGGCCTGGCGGCCGCCGTGTGCGCGCATCTCTGGGAGGCGCACGGCCCGTCCGGCGCGATCGTCGTCGTCGTCGAGCCGGAGCGTGCCGACTGCCTGTTCCAGTCGGCGCTGGCCGGCGCGCCGCGCCCGAGTTCGGGCGACCTGCGCACGATCATGTCCGGCCTCGCATGCGGTGAGGTGTCCTGGCTCGCCTGGCGCGTGCTCGCGGCCGGGGCGCACGGCTTCATGCGCATCGCTGATATCGCGGCGATCGAGGGCATGCGGACGCTGGCCCGGCCCGGCCGTGGGCGACCCGGCATCGTCGCCGGCGATTCGGCGACCGCGGGGCTCGCCGGCCTGCTCATCGCCGCCGCCGACGCGGCGATGCGAGCGGCGCTGCGCCTGGACGAAACGTCCCGCGTGCTGCTGATCGGCAGCGAGGGCGCGACCGACCCTCTGCTGTATGCGGAACTGGTCGCCGGGGCATAGAGCAGGATGGATTCGCTTGCGCTCATCCATCCTGCTCTATCTCTTTATCTCATCGTGTGATTCACGCCTCCGGTGATTCCACCTCCGGCGATCGCACTCAGTCCAACCAGCGCTGAAGGTTCTCGGCGACGAAATCGTCGTCCGCGAGGTCGGCGTGCTCGGCGCAGACGCGGTCGATCTGCTCGCGCTGGCCGGGGCTCAGCCCTTCCGCGGGGTCGAGGCAAAGAATATTGGCGAGCAGGCCCTGCCGGCGCAGCACTTCGTGGCAGCCGGCGATGCAACCGGCGAAGTCGTTGGCGACGTCGAAGAACGCGGCGTTGCAGTCGGTGACGCGGCTGTCGAGCGCCAGCAGGTCGGCATCGACCGTGCCGCTGCGGGCCGCCTCCCGGCAGCGCCGCAGAATGTCTACGGCGCCGCGCACCCAGACCGACCAGTGGCCGAGCAGGCCGCCGCGGAAGCATACCGTCACCGGCCGCCCGTCGCGCAGGACGGTGAACGGCGTTACGAGGTCGAGCACGATGTGGTCGTCATTGCCGGTGTAGAGGGCGACGCGATCCTCGGCGCGCGCGGCGACGACGCCGCGCACGACGTCGAGCGTGCGGTAGCGGTTGAACGGCGCCACTTTGATGGCCAGCACGTTGTCGATCGCCGCGAACCGCGCCCAGAACCGCGCGCTGAGCGAGAGGCCGCCGACCGCCGGCTGGAGATAGAAGCCGACGAGCGGAATTTCCTCGGCCACCGCCGCGCAATGCGCAACCAGCGACTCCTCGTCGGCGCCGTGCATCGCCGCCAGGCTGAGCAGCCCGGCGTGGTAGCCGAGGCCGACAGCCATGTGCGCCTCGCGCCGCGCCTGCTCGGTGCGGCCGGCGAGACCGGCGATCAGCGCGATCGGCCGGTCGGCCCAGGCCGCCGCCTCGCGCGCGGCGGTCGCGAGCACCGGCTCATACAGCCCGGCCTCGCGGATCGCGAACTGCGTCGTGTGCACGCCGACGGCCAGCCCGCCGGCGCCGGCGTCGATATAATAGCGGGTGAGCGCCCGCTGACGGCGCGCATCGAGGCGCCGGGCTGCGTCCAGCGCCAGCGGATGGGCGGGAATCACGGCGCCGGATTGCACGATTTTCAGGACGGGGGCGGGCAGGGCGGTTCGGTGCAGCGGCATCAGCGGGTTCCTACTCCATGGCGGCGAGGCGCGCCGCCTCGTCCTCGGCGGTCAGCGCATCGATGAACTCGTCCAGCTCGCCCAGCATCACCCGGTCGATCTTGTAGAGCGTCAGGTCGATGCGGTGGTCGGAGACGCGGCCCTGCGGAAAGTTGTAGGTGCGGATGCGCTCGCTGCGGTCGCCGGTGCCGACCTGCGCCCGGCGGTCGGCGGCGCGGGTCGCGTGCAGGCTGGCGCGCTGCTGCTCGTAAAGCCGGGCGCGGAGAATCTTCATCGCCTTCGCGCGGTTCTTGTGCTGGCTTTTTTCCTCCTGCATCGCGACCGCGATGCCGGTCGGCAGGTGGGTGATGCGCACCGCGCTCTCGGTCTTGTTCACGTGCTGGCCGCCGGCGCCGGACGCGCGATACACATCGACGCGCAGGTCGCCCTCGTCCACCTGCACGTCCACCTCCTCGGCCTCCGGCAGCACGGCGACGGTGACCGTGGAGGTGTGGATGCGTCCCTGGCTCTCGGTCTGCGGTACGCGCTGCACGCGATGCACGCCGGATTCGTATTTCAGCCGGGCGAACACCCCGCGCCCGGTGATTTCGGCGATGCCCTCCTTGATGCCGCCAAGTCCGGTGTCGGCGTATTCCAGAATTTCCGTGCGCCAGCCGCGCGAGTCGGCGTAGCGCTGGTACATCGCGAACAGCTCGGCGGCGAACAGCGTGGCTTCGTCGCCGCCGGCGGCGGGGCGGATTTCCAGGATGGCGGCGCGCTCGTCGGCCTCGTCCTTCGGCAGCAGGGCGAGGCGGATTTCCTGCTCGAGGGCGGGGACGCGCGGCTTCAGCTCGCGCATTTCCGCTTCGGCGAGGTCGTGCATTTCGGGGTCGGCGAGCATGGCCTCCGCCTCGGCGAGTGCACGTTCGGCGGCGCGCAATTCGCCGATGCGGGCGACGACGGGTTCGATGTCGGACAGCTCTTTCGAGGCGCGGGCGTAGGCGTCGCCGGAAAATGCTTCGTTCAGGCCGGCGCGCAATTCTTCGGCGCGGGCGACGATACGGTCGAGTTTTTCGGCGAGGTTCATATGGGAGATTTAGACGTAAGGTTCGCTCGGTGAAGCACCACGGAGGCTGTCCCTTCCTGCCCACGATTGTGCGTCCGTTGGCGCGGCCCGCGTCAACCCCGAGCGCGCTGCGCGCGTCGCTGATGCGATGGTTGACCCGGGCCACGCCAACGGCAGGGTTTGCTTGGGGTCAGAAAGGACGGAACTGCACACCGCCGGCTTTCTCGATCGAAGCAAAACTGCCGGTTCGGCGGGGAGATCAAGGCCGGCGTGGGCGGCGGCGAAGCCGCTTGGCCTTGAGCTGGCCGACGAACCGGCCGGACAATGAGCAATCGAGGCAGTCGGCTGCACGCGGGCGTTTTACGCGAGCCGGGAGGCAAGCTCCGCGATCGGCACTTCCGTCTGCTCGCCTGTGGAAAAATCCTTGACCTGCGCCACACCCGTCGCGAGTTCCGCATCACCGAGGATCACGGCAGCGCGGGCGCCGATGCGGTTGGCGCGCTCCATGCGGCGGCGCAAATTGCCGCGATACGCCATTTCGGCGCGCAGCCCGGCCTGGCGCAGCGCCTGCACCGCCGCGATCGCCGCCGGCTCCGCCGCCTCTCCCACCGGCACGACGGCGATCGGCGCGGGTTCCGGCGGCGGCGCGTCCAGCAGCATCGCCAGCCGCTCCACGCCGGCCGCCCAGCCGACCGCCGGTGTCGGCGGGCCGCCCATCTCCTCGACGAGGCCGTCGTAACGGCCGCCGCCCATCACGGTGCCCTGCGCGCCCAATGCCTCGGTGACGAATTCGAACGCCGTGTGTCCGTAATAGTCGAGCCCGCGCACGATGCGCGGGTTCTCCCGGAACGGCACGCCAAAGCGGTCGAGCAGGCGGCGGAGGTCGTCATAGAAGCGCGCGGCTTCGGGCGTCAGGAAGGGCGCGATGGTCGGTGCGTCGGCGACCACGCGGCGGTCGCGCTCGTCCTTGCTGTCGAGGATGCGCAGCGGATTGCGCTCCAGGCGCTGCAGGCTGTCTTCCGACAGCGTGTCGCGATGGGCGGTGAAATAGGCGACGAGGGCGGCGCGATACGCGTCGCGGCTCGGCCGGTCGCCGAGCGTGTTCACCTCCAGCACGGTCAAGCGGTCCACGCCGAGCGCGCGCAGCACGTTCCAGCCGCAGGCGATCACCTCGGCGTCGGATATCGGCTCGGCCGAGCCGATCGCTTCGATGTCGACCTGGTGGAACTGCCGGCCCCGGCCCTTTTGCGGCCGCTCGTAACGGAACATCGGGCCGGCATAGAACACCTTTTGCGGCAGCGACTGCGTCAGGCCGTTGCTGACCAGGGCGCGGCAGATGCCGGCGGTGGCCTCCGGCCGCAACGTGATTGACTCGCCGCTGCGGTCCGTGAACGTGTACATCTCCTTCATCACGACGTCGGACGTCTCCCCGAGCGAGCGGGAGAAGACGCGCGTATCCTCGAAGATCGGCGTGGTCCATTCGTCGAAGCCGTACGACCAGACGATGCGGCGGGCGGTGTCGATCACGTGGCGGTGCCGGCGCTGATCCTCGCCGATCAGGTCGTGCGTACCGCGGACTGGCTGCAGCGCGCTCACGGCGACGCGGGAGTGGCCTGGGACCAGGGCACCAGGTCTTCAAAATCGACGCGCAAGGTCCGGGCGATGGCGGCGATGTCGCTGAGCCGGCCCTGTTCCCCACTCTCATCGAGCTTCGCGACTGCCGCCTCGGGCACGCCGGCCGCGGTGGCGAGGGCCGGGATCGTCATGCCGCGATGCTCGCGCCATACGCGCAGCGGCGACTCGCCTGCCATGAGGCGCTGCACCAGGATCGAGGGGACCAGCTCTTCCTCGGCTATTTCAGCCTGCATCAGCACGTCACTCCGCGGCAGCCGGCACTGGCTGCGGGGCGGCGGCGAGCTCGGCGGCCTTGGCTTCCACCATCTCCACGATGTGGTCGATCATGCGGTCGGCCTCGATCGTGTGGTCGGTGCGGCCGGCGCGATAGACCATGTGGCGGCCGGCACCGCCGCCGGTGATGCCGAGATCGGTCATAAGCGCCTCGCCCGGCCCGTTCACCACGCAGCCGATGATCGACAGGGTCAGCGGCGTCTCGATATGCGCGAGCCGTTCTTCCAGCGCGGCGACGGTCTCGATCACATTGAATCCCTGCCGCGCGCAGGACGGGCAGGAGATGATGCGCACGCCGCGATGCCGCAGGCCCAAGGATTTCAGCAGCTCCCAGCCGACCAGCACCTCCTCCTCCGGCTCGGCGGAGAGGCTGACGCGCAGGGTGTCGCCGATGCCGGCCCAGAGCAGGCTGCCGAGCCCGATGGCCGACTTTACCGTGCCGGTGCGCCGGCCGCCGGCCTCGGTTATCCCGATATGCAGGGGATGGTCGCAGACCTCGGCGAGCTGCTGGTACGCAGCGACCGCCATGAACACGTCGGACGCCTTCACGCTGATCTTGAAATCGTGGAAATCGTGGTCCTGCAGGATCTTCGCGTGCTCGAGCGCGCTCTCGACCAGCGCCTCGGGGTTGGGCTCGCCGTATTTCTCCAGCAGATGGCGCTCCAGCGAGCCGGCGTTGACGCCGATGCGCATCGAGCAGCCGTGGTCGCGCGCCGCCTTCACCACCTCGCGCACTCGCTCCGGGCTGCCGATGTTGCCGGGGTTGATGCGCAGGCAGGCGGCACCGCTCTCGGCGGCCTCGATGGCGCGCTTGTAGTGAAAATGGATGTCGGCGACGACCGGCACGTCCACCTGGCGGACGATGTCGGCGAGCGCCAGCGCGCTTGGCTGGTCGGGGCAGGAGACCCGGACGATGTCCACGCCGGCGCGCTCGGCGCGGCGGATCTGGGCGACCGTCCCGGCCACATCGGTGGTCGGCGTGTTCGTCATGGTCTGCACGCTGATCGGCGCGCCGTCGCCGACCGGAACGCGGCCGACATAGACCCGCCGGGACTTTCGGCGGTCGATCTGCTGGTATGGGCGATAGCTCATTCGGACTCGCTCCGATGGTGCGTTGCAGCACAATGGCGTGCTGCCCCCAGGATTTCCACCGCTTCCCTGGCTGGCAGGTATGCGAGGGCTACTGCGGAGCCGCCGCGGCCTGGCCCGTGGGCAATGGCGGGGAGGGCGGCTGCGGCGACGGGGTGGCGGCCGACTGAGCCGGGCGTGGCGGCGCCTTGGCATTGGCGATCTGCGCCTGCAGCTTGCCGTCCTTGATCATGTCCGGGTCGAGCGGCAGGTCCCGGCGCACCGCGCCGTTGGCGCCGATCGACGGAGCCACGCTGCCGTCGACCAGAAGGTCGAGCCCGCCGGCATTGCCGGTCGTCAGCACGGGCTGCGGACCGGCCGGCACCGGCCAGGCCTCGCCGCTGTGGAGCACCCGGTTCAGCAGCACCTTTCCGGCGGGATCACGCACCTGCACCCAGGCATCGGCATGAGCCCGCAGCACGATGCGTCCCTGATCCGGTCCGGGCACGGGACTCGACGCTCCCGTCGCGGCGGGGGGCGTTGGACCCGGCACCGCGGCGGGCATCGGCGGCGCGGTGGCGATCGCCGCCGGCGATGCCGCGCGCAGCGCGGGGGGCGGTGGCGGAATGGCGGCGGCGGCGGAACTCGGCGGCACCGAGGGCACGGCCGGCTCGGGCGCCACCACCGGGGGCGCCGGGGCGGCCTGGGGCGGCATTGGGGACGCCGGGGCAGGGCTCGCCGTCTCGGCCAGCGGCGCCAGCCGGTCCGGCACCTGCTGCACCGTCTGTCCGGGCTGCTCGCCGGACATGCGGTACCAGGCCACGTACGCGCCGGCCGCCAGCACCGCGCCGAGCAGTACCACGGCCCCGGTGGGGACGCCGCGCTCCGCCACGGGTGCGGGAAACTCCAGTTCCGTCCTGCGGTTCACGTCGCCCGCTTCCGCACGGAACCGGCGCGCCACCTCGTCCTGGTCGAGGCCGAGCAGCGCGGCATAGGCGCGCACGAAACCGATCGTGTAGGTGCCGCCCGGCAGGTCGGCGGTGCGGCCGTCCTCGATCGCCAGCAGGTAGGGATAGCGGATGCGCAGGCTCGCCTCGACGTCGTCGAGCGACCAGCCGAGTCGCTCGCGGACGCTCCGCAGCTCCGCCCCGATGCGCGGCGCACCGAGCGGCGCCTCAATCAGATCAGGTTCGGCGGAGGTGGTCATGCCGCCCCCTTCCGCTCGCTCGCGTCGATCGGCGCCAGCCTCGATCGGTCATCCTGCAGCACGGCGTTCGATCCGCGTCGGCCTCTGTTGCTGCAAAGCGCTGTAAAATAGCGATCGCCTGCGCGGCATCATCTAACCCCAGACGCCGCCGCTTGCCAACGGCTGCGAGGCCCGCCGGTTCACGGCGGCGCAAGATGAGCCGAGCGCGCGTGCGGCGGCTACACCTCCAGGCCGTGCTCGCGCGCCCAGGCGGCGAGCGGCTCGCGCAGGCTGGGTGCCCCGCCGGCGCTGTGGCGCATCGCCCCCAGCACCGGCCGGAACGCCCGCAGATCGGTGGCACCCAGCATCGCCTTGACCGGCAGGATGCCGAGCGCCGGCATCGACAGCGCCGTGTAGCCGAGCGAGACGAGGGTCAGCGCCTCAAGCGGGCGCGACGCCATCTCGCCGCAGACCGACAGCGCCACGCCGGCCGCCTCGGCCCGCCGGCACAGCTCCTCCAGCAGGTCGAGCACCGGCGGCGACAGCACGTCGTAGCGGGCGGCGAGCGCCGGCGCGCCGCGATCGGCGGCGAACAAGAACTGCATCAGGTCGTTGGAGCCGACCGACACGAAGTCCACCTCGGCCAGCAGCTCGGGAAGCTGCCACATCAGCGCCGGCACCTCGAGCATGGTGCCGACCCGCAGCGTTTTCGGCGCAGGCTCGGCGCGCGCGGCCTCGGCCATCAGCAGCGCGCGGGCGGCGCGGTATTCGGCGACCGTCGCGACCATCGGGAACATCACGCTGAGCGCCCGGCCGGCCGCCGCCAGCAGCAGCGCCCGAAGCTGGCGGCGCAGCAGCCCCGGCCGGTCCAGCGCGACCCGCAGCGACCGCCAGCCCATCGCCGGGTTATCCTCCGCCTGCGGCGGGCCGTCCGGCAGCAGCTTGTCGCCGCCGAGATCGAGCGTGCGGAACAGCACCGGGCGGGTCCCGGCCGCGTCGAGCACGCGGCGATAGACCGCCGCCTGCTCGGCCACGTCCAGCACGGCGCCGCGCGCCAGCATCACGGTCTCGGTGCGAAACAGGCCGATGCCCTCCGCCCCGGTGCTGTCGAGCTGCTCCAGCTCGAGCGCCAGGCCGACATTCAGCATCAGGCTGACCTTGGTGCCGTCGCGGGTCATCGCCGGCCGGTCGCGCAGGCCGGCCCACTCGGCGCGGCGGGCGAGGCGGGCCTCCAGCACCCGGCGGTAGGCGGCCTTGGTGTCGACCTCCGGCCGCAGGATCAGCTGCCCCTCGTCGGCGTCCAGTACCGCTTCGTCCTCGGGCTCGACCGATTCCAGCACGCCGCGCAGCCCGGCGATGGTCGGCAGGCCGAGGGCGCGGGCGATGATCGCGGCGTGGCCGTTGGCGCTGCCCTCCTCGACCGCCACGCCGGCGATCCCGGCGGCGTGCCAGTCCAGCAGGTCGGCGGGTCCGAGCCGGCGGGCGATCAGGATCGCCCCCGGCGCCACCTCCGGCCGCGCGTGCCCGTCCAGTGCCGCCAGCAGCCGTCCCGCGAGGTCCTCGAGGTCGGCGACCCGCTCGCGCAGATAGGGGTCGACGATCCGGCGCATCCGGTCGCGCAGCTCGCCCGTGACCCGGTTCACTGCGGCCTCGGCCGTCAGGCCGCTGCGCACGACGTCCTGCACCCGACGCAGCCAGCCGGCGTCGGCGGCGACCAGCCGATACGCTTCGAGCACCTCCCGCGTGGCGCTCGAGCCGGGGTCGGCGGCACCGTTGCCGCCCGGCGGCAGGGAGCCGGCGATCAGCTCGTCGAGCCCGCGCTGCATCGCCTTCACGGCGCCGCTGAGCCGGGCCAGCTCCTGCTCGGGGTCGTCCGCCAGCAGCCGGCGTGGCGCCGGACCGCTGCCATGCACGACCACCGGGCCGACCGCCAGCCCCGGCACCAGGCTCGACGCGGGGAAGCGCCGCGGCAGGGTGGCGGCGACACCTTCTTCCGCCCCGTCCGAGGCGCCGGCCGCGGCCAGCACCTCGGCCAGCAGCATCGCCACCGTCTCCAGTACCTCGACCTCGTCCTCGGCGTAGCTGCGCGGCGCCCGGTTCTGCACGGCCAGCACGCCCATCGTGTGCCCGGCCCGGCGTACCGGCACGGCGAGCAGCGAGATGAACGGTTCCTCCCCGGTCTCCGGCCGGTAGGCAAAGGCGGGGTGATTCTGCGCGTCCGGCAGGTTCAGCAGCTTGCCGGTCGCTGCGACGATGCCGATGATTCCTTCGCCGACACGCAAGCGCGTGCGGCCGACCGCGTCGGGGCGCAACCCCTCGGTGGCGGTCAGCTCCAGGATGTCGCCGGGCCGCATCACGTAGATGGAGCAGACTTCGGCGACCAGCTCGGAGGCGACCAGGCGGACGAGCTGCGGCAGCGGCGCGGCACCGGACGCCATCGTCGCCCGCAACCTTGCCAGCAGGCGGCGGGGCGTGGACACGGTTCAGCCCGCTCGGATCGCGGGTTGCGGAAGCCGGCGGCGCCTAGGGTCCGGCATGATGCCCGCCGCGTGCCGCCAGGGCGGCGCTGGCCTGAGCGATCAGCTCGGCGATGATCGTGGCCGTGGGCTGCTCGGCGGTGACCATGCCGACGGACTGGCCGGCCATCACCGACCCGTTCTCGACGTCGCCCTCGATGACCGCGCGGCGGAGCGCGCCGGCCCAGAAATGCTCGATGGCGAGCTGCGCCGCCTCACGCGTCAGTTCGCCGGACTCGAAGCGGTCGCGCGTCGCGGCCTGGTGCTGCAGAAACCGCTTGCTTCCGGCATTGACCAGGCCGCGCACGGGGATCACCGGAAAGCGCTCGTCGAGCTGCACGGACGGCAGGGCGTCGCGGGCGGCGGCGCGAATGAACGCCTGCTTGAAGCGCGGATGGGCGATCGATTCTGCCGCCGCGGCGAACCGTGTGCCGAGCTGCGCCCCGGCCGCGCCCATTTCGAGGTAGGAAAGGATCGCCTCGCCCCGGCCGAGCCCGCCGGCGACGAACACCGGCACCTCGCGCATATGCGGCAGGATCTCCTGGGCCAGCACGGTCAGCGACACCGGCCCGATATGGCCACCGGCCTCCGATCCTTCGATCACCAGCGCGTCGGCGCCCGAGCGCACCAGCCGGCGCGCCAGCACGAGCGCCGGCGCGAAGCAGACCAGCCGGGCCCCGCCGTCCTTCACCGCCCGCACGGCACTGCCCGGCGGAATGCCGCCGGCCAGCACCACGTGCCCCACCCGCGCCGCCAGGCAGACCCGGACGAGATCATCGAGCTGCGGATGCATGGTGATGAGGTTGACGCCGAACGGCCGCTCGGTCAGCGCCTGGGTGCCGGCGATCTCCGCCTCGAGCTGGGCCGGATCCATCGCCCCGCAGGCGATCACGCCGAAGCCGCCGGCATTCGAGATGGCCGAGACCAGGTGGCGCTCGCTGACCCAGGTCATCGCCCCGCCCATGATGGCGTAGCGCGTCCCGAGGAAGCGCGCGCCGCGCTCCCACAGCCGGTCGAGATCGAGGCGCGCCGCCGCCAGCCGGTCGTCTTCGCTTGCGGCCTCAGGCGGCATCGAGGCCGTACGCGGTGTGCAGAGCGCGCACCGCGAGCTCGGTGTATTCGGCGGCGATGAGCACGCTCACCTTGATCTCGCTGGTCGAGATGACCTGGATGTTGATCGACTTGTCGGCCAGGGTTCGGAACATCGTGTTGGCCACGCCGGGGTGGCTGCGCATGCCCACCCCGACCACGCTGATCTTCGCCACGTCGGGATCGGCGAGGATGTCGGCGAACCCGACGGCCTCGCGCGCCGATCCGAGTGCTGCGCGGGCGCGCGGCAGGTCCGCCTTGCCGACCGTGAAGGTCATGTCGGTCGTGCCCTCGGCAGAGACGTTCTGCACGATCATATCGACGTTGACGCCCTGCGCCGCCAACGCACCAAAAATCGCTGCCGCGATGCCCGGCCGGTCCGGCACCCGGCGGACCGTGATCTTGGCCTCATCGCGCGAATAGGCGATGCCGGTAACCACCTCTTTTTCCACGATCTCGTCCTCGTCGACCAGCAGCGTCCCGGGTGCTTCCTCGAAGCTGGACAGCACCTGCACGCGGACCCGTTCCTTCATGGCCAGCTCGACGCTGCGCGTCTGCAGCACTTTGGCGCCGACCGAGGCGAGTTCCAGCATCTCCTCGTAGGCGATCCTGTCGAGCTTGCGCGCCTTCGCAACGATTCGCGGGTCGGTTGTATAGACACCGTCGACATCCGTGTAGATGTCGCAGCGGTCCGCCCGGATGGCCGCCGCCAGCGCCACGGCGGAGGTATCCGACCCGCCGCGGCCGAGCGTGGTCACCCGGCCGTCCGGGCCGACGCCCTGGAATCCCGCGACCACCGGCACCTGGCCGCGGCGCATGCGCGCCACCAGTTCGGTCCCCTCGATACGCTCGATGCGGGCCTTGCCGTGCGCGTCGTCGCTGACCAGCGGGATCTGCCAGCCGAGCCAGGAACGCGCCTCCACGCCCATCTCCTGCAGCGCGATCGCCAGCAAGCCGGCGGTGACCTGCTCGCCGGTCGCCACCACCGCGTCGTATTCGCGCGCGTCGTGCAGCGGCGAGAGCGCCTGGCACCAGGCGACGAGCTGGTTGGTGACCCCGGCCATGGCGGAGACAACGACCGCCACCTCATCGCCGGCCGCCACGGCCCGCTGCACCCGCCGGGCGACGCCGCGGATCCGGTCGAGGTCGGCGACCGAAGTGCCGCCGAACTTCATGACGACGCGGGCCATCTGCATGTCCTTCGCGGCGGCGCAGGGCGCGCGGTTGCGGCCGCGACCCCTGGGGCGCACAAGCGCGCACACACATACCGGCCGCGCCCCAGGGGGGCAACATAGGGAGCAACGCAGGGAGCGAGATGGCGAGCGATATGATGGGCGAACGGATCGGCACTGGGGCCGCGTCGGCCGAGGAGGTGGCGCGGTTCGACGCGCTCGCCGCGCGCTGGTGGGACCCGGATGGGCCGATGCGGCCGCTGCACGGCATGAACCCCGCCCGCATTGCCTGGATCGAGACGCGTATCCGCCGGCGCTTCGGCGACTCCGGCGTGGCCGTGCTCGATATCGGCTGCGGCGCCGGGCTCGCCGCCGAGGCGCTCGCCGCGCGCGGCCATCGGGTGCTGGGCATCGACGCCGCCAGCGAGACGATCGCGGCCGCGCGCGCCCACGCCGCCGGCCAGGCGCTGCCGCTCGCCTATCGGCAGGCCGTCGCCGAGGACCTGGTAGCCGAGGGCGCGGGCTTCCCCGTCGTGACCGCGCTCGAGGTGATCGAGCACGTGCCAAATCCTGCCGCCTTCCTCGCCGCAGTGGGCCGGCTGGTGACGCCGGGCGGGCTGCTGTTCCTCTCCACCCTGAACCGCACCACCGAGGCCTGGATCGCCGCGAAGCTCGGCGCCGAGTACCTGCTGCGCTGGCTACCGGTCGGCACGCATGACTGGCGCCGGTTCGTGACTCCCGCGGAGCTCGGCGCCGGGCTGCGGCGCGCCGGGCTGCGCGTCGCCGACGTGGCCGGCCTGACCTACGATCCGCTGGCAGGCCGCTGGCGCACCGGGCGCAACCTGTCGGTGAACTACATCATCGCGGCGCAAGCCGCGTGACGCTGAATCCGCGGCGCAAGCCGCGTAATGCTGCATCCGCGGCGCAAGTCGCGTGCGGCGCTCAGCCGTCGGCCGGGGGAACCCAGGGGATGCGCGAGAATTGCACGCCCTCTTCGGCCAACGTCTCGGCCTGGTCGGGCGTCGTCTCGCCGTAGATTCCGCGCCGGTCGCTCTCGCCGCGATGGATGCGGCGCGCCTCCTCGGCGAAGTCGGGCCCGACATAATCGCAGTTCCGCTCCACCTCGGTGCGCAGCCGCTGCAGAACGGCGCGCACCTGGTCGGGGATGCGCGCCTCGCTGACCGCCATCGGCTGCGGCGGGGATGGAGCGGCGCCGGCGGGCTTCGCAGCTTGCGCCGGGGAAGGGGGGCGCCGCCGCTTGGCAAGCGCGGGCGCCATCAGGGCGCGCGCCACCTCGGTGCTGCCGCAGGCCGGACACTCCAGCAGGCCCAGGCCGGCCTGGCAATCGAACGCGGCGCTGTCCTTGAACCAGCCGTCGAACGCATGGTCCCGGTCGCAGCGCAGGTCGTAATGGATCATCGGCGATTCCCGAGGCCGGCGGCCCCGCGATCCCAGCACTCGGACCGCAGGAATGCCAGCCTTGTGGCAGCCTCGCGACAGGGCGTGGCGTTCACGCCACGGCCAGCAGCGAATCCAGCCGCCCCGTCGCTTCCAGGCGCATCAGTTCGTCGCAGTCGCCGATATGCCGGCCGTCGACGAAGATCTGCGGCACGCTGGTGCGCCCGCCGGACCGCTGGACGGATGCCTCGCGCTCTGCCGTCCCGTAGGGGGCGTCGATTTCCCGGAACGCGATGCCCTTGCGGGCCAGCAGGCCCTTGGCCCGGCTGCAATAGGGGCACCAGGGCTGGGTGTAGATTTCGACGTCCGGCATGCGCCCTCCTTCAGGCGAGGTAAGGTCGTGATGCAAGCCGTGCTGGACAAGGGTGCGGGCGCGGTCAGGCGAGCCGCGGGTCCGGCACGCGAGCCGCCACCAGCACATCGACGGCCGCGGCGCCGGCCTCGCGCAGCACGCCCGCGCAGGCCGCGGCGGTCGCGCCGGAGGTCATCACGTCATCGACGAGCAGCACGCGCCGGCCGCGCAGCCGGGCGGCGCGCTCCGCCCGCACCACGACGGCGCCCTGCAGGATTCGCGCGCGTTCCTCCGCCCCGCGCTCACCGAGCGGCACGGTATGCCGCACCCGCCGCAGCGCGTCCTGCATCGCCGGCACGCCGGTCTGTGCCGCGAGGGCGCGGGCGAGCAGCGCCGCCTGGTTGTAGCGCCGCGCGCGCAGCCGCCGGCGATGCAGGGGCACCGGAACCAGCAGATCGGCCTCGCGCAGCAGCGCGGCGCCGGCGCGGGCCATGTGGCGCGCCAGCGCGGCGGCGATCTCCGTCCGGTCGGCGTATTTGAAGGGCAGCAGGATCCGTCGCGCCTGCGCGTCGTAGCGCAGCGCCGCGCGCGCCCGCTGAAAGGGCGGCGGCCCGGCCCGGCAGCCGGGGCACAGCCGATCCGGCCCCCCCTGGGCGGCGTGGACGAACGGCACGCCGCAGCACCGGCAGAGCGGCTCGGTCACGAATTCCGTCGCCTGGAAGCAGGCGGTGCAGAGCTGTCCGGGCTCGCCGACCGGCGCGTCGCAGGTCAGGCAGCTCGCCGGAAGCAGTAGGTCGAGCGCCGCCAGGGCCGCCCGGCGCAGGCCGCCGGCCATGCGCACGAGCGGCTCAGCCGGCACGTTCCGTCTCGGCCGGCACGCCGAACCGGACGCTGCCGTCACGCGCCACGTCGTGGAGCAGGTCGATCTCCCAGGACAGGTAGGCCCGCATCGCCGCCTCCACCCCGCTGTTGCGGTCGTACGGGCGGAGATAGACGTCGGCACAGGCCAGGTCCGGCGGGTCGGTGCGGTCCTGCGCGAGGGGCCCGCCCTCGCGCGCCCAGGCGGTAGTGCCGCCTCGCAGCACCCGCACCGGCGCGCCGGCCAGCGCCCGCACCTCTGCGACCGCGAGGCGCGCCAGCACCGCGTCCGGCGAGGTCAGGACGACCCGCGACGCGCCGGCCAGGGCCAGGCGAAGCGCCTCCAGCCGGGTGCGGATGCCCCAGAGCGCGCCGGGGATGTGGCCGTCGCGGAATTCCACGCTGCGGGCGAGATCGATCACCACGGCCCCGTCGGGCTGGTCGGCGAGTGCTGCCGGTTCGATCCAGTCCGCCGGCTCCGCCAGTTCGGGTACCGGCACCGGCGCCGGGCCTTCGCTGCGCGCGCCCTCCAGTCCGCCTTCCACGACGAAGACGTCGCGGTGGCCCATCTGGCGCAGCCACGCCCCGGCCATGCGGGCGCGCACGCCGTCATCGTCCAGCAGCGCGACCCGGGCGTTGCGCACGCCGATCCACCGGTCGGTCGCCTGCACCAGCTGGCCGCCCGGCGCGTTGTGGCTGCCCGGCCGATGGCCGGCGGCGAACTCCGCGGGGTCGCGCACGTCGAGCGCGTAGAGCGTGCGGTCGGGGTCCTCCTCGTAGCGCGCGAGGTCGAGTGCGCCGATGACGCCCACGCCCGACGCCTCGGCGAACGCCCGGGCGCGCGCCAGCGCCTGGTCGGCGGTGCGCGGCCGCCCGTCCGGGTAGCGCGCGGTGCTGCCGCGATCCGGTCGCAAGCCCGCGAGTTCCCAGCCCATCGTCCCGTTGCGCAGCGCCAGCACGCGATTGGGGATGCCGGCGCGGCGCAGGCTCTCGGCGCCGAGGATGCTGCGCGTGCGCCCGGCGCAGTTCACCACCACGGTGGTCGCGGGATCGGGCGCCAGGTCGCCGATGCGATAGACCAGCTCGCCCCCGGGCACGTTGACCCCCCGGGGGATCGACATCCGGGTGAATTCGTCGAGCGGCCGGCTGTCGAGCACCAGCACGTTGCGGCCCTCGTCCAGCCAGGCCCGCAGGTCCGGCGCATCGATGCTTTCGGTGCCGTAGTGGTGCTCGACCCACTCGCCGAACGCCTTCGAGGGCACGTTGACGCCGGTGAACAGCACGCCTCCGGCCGCCTGCCAGGCCGGCGTGCCGCCCTCCAGCACGCTCACATCGGCGGCTCCGATGTCCGTCAGCCAGCCGGCCAGGCGCTCGGCGACGCCGCGGCCGTCATCGACGCAGACGACGCGCACGGCGAGCCGGGGAAGCAGGGCGCGCGCGTCGATCTCCCGGCGGGAGAGCGGGCAGGGCACCGCCCAGAACAGGTGGCCGGTGCCGAACTCGCCCTCCTCGCGGGCGTCCAGGATGGCGAGCTCGCCCCCGTCGGCGATCGCCGCGCGCAGCTCCGCCGGGCCGATCCGGCGCATCACCGCGTGGCGTTCGGCTTCATGAAGGCCTGGTTGTACGGCTGCACCGTGCCGGCCTGCAGGTCGTAGCCGACCCGGTCGTCGAGCCGCTCCAGCGCCAGGCCGTACATGTGCAAATGGCGGGTCGGCACCGTGCCGGTGGTGTGGATGGAGTGGATGTCCTCGGGCATCAGCGCGATGCCGCGGCCCGGCTCGACCATGACCTCGCGGTCGAGCTGCAGCCGCGCCTCGCCCTCCCGGCCGCCGGGATCGGTGCGGCGATAGACGCGGTTCAGCTCCTGCCCCTGCACCGCCACGACGACCGCCCAGGTCGTGTGGTCGTGCGGGCGCGTCTCGTTGCCGGGGTTCAGCGCGTTCATGTAGAGCGCCAGGCGGTTGTCGGGGTCCTCGCGCAACAGATAGCGGCGGCTGCCCTTCTCGCCCGCCGGCGGCGGGGGAAACTCCGATGAAGGGAACAGCTGCTCCTGCGCGGCGAGCGCCAGCATCTCCTGCTTGATCCGGTCGAGCGCCGCGCGGGTGATGCGGCCGCTTTCACGGATCGCCGCCTGCTCGAGGCTGCGGATGCGTTCGATTGTCGCGCCGACCGCGGCGGTGCGGGCGGCCGAGACATCGGCTGCGTTCATGGACGTTCTCCCTCGAAAGCCGCGGAAGGCTAGACCCAAACCGCTTGGCTGTCAGGTCGATGCAAGCCTGCCCTTGGCAGGCGCGGCGCCGCGCCGCACATGCCCAGCGTGAGCCAAGCCGTGTTCGACCGCCGGGCCGTCCGGCTGCACCGGGACCGCGCCGCCGCGGAAGTCGGCAGCGTCGGCGAGGTCCTTCGCGAAGCCGCCGGCCGCCTGCTCGACCGGCTCGACGACACCACCCGCCGCTTCAGCCGTGCGCTCGACGTCGGCGGCCGGGGAGTCGTCGCACCCCTGCTGCGGGCGCGCGGCATCGCGACCGTCGCCTGCGACCTCTCGGCGCGCATGGCGGCGCGGTCGGGCGGCCCGTGCGTCGCGGCCGACGAGGAGTGGCTGCCGTTCGGCCCGAACAGCTTCGACCTCGTCGTGGCCAGCCTGTCGCTGCACTGGGTCAACGACCTGCCGGGCGCGCTGATCCAGCTGCGCCGGGCGATGCAGCCGGACGGCCTGCTGCTGGCGAGCCTGCCGGCGCTCGGCACGCTCGGCGAGCTGCGGACGGCGCTCGCCGAGGCGGAGGCGGCGATCGCCGGCGGCGCGTCGCCGCGCGTCTCGCCGTTTCCCGATCTGCGCGATTGTGCGTCGCTGCTGTCGCGCGCCGGCTTTGCGCTGCCGGTCGCCGACGCCGATGAGCTGGTCCTGCTCTACGCCGACCCGACGGCGCTGCTGGGCGAGCTGCGCGCCGCCGGCGAGTCGAACGCCGTGCGCCTGCGCGACCGGCGGATCCCGGCCCGTGATCTCTTTCCCGCGGCCCTCGCCGCGCTGCCACGCAGCGACGGGCGGGTACGGGCGACCTTGCGCATCGCGATGATGACGGGATGGGCGCCGTCGCCGAGCCAGCCCAGGCCGCTGCCGCGCGGCAGCGGCGCCACCCCGCTCAGCCTAGCCCCCGGCGACGATCGCGACACGCCGCCGTGAGCGACGCCGCAACTTCGCCACGCTTGGTGCGTAACGGCAGCGAACCGCTACCGGTTCACCCCTCAACCAACCGAGGTATGCTCATGTCCGCCGGCCCGTCTCGAGTGCTCGCGTTGGCCGCCACGCTTCTGTGTGCGCTGGCTGCCTGCTCCATCAACTCCCCGCCGCCCACCGTCGCAGCGTCGCCGGCCCCGGCCGTCGTTGTCCAGCCGTCGAGCCCGCCGCCGCCCTCGACCGTCGTGGTGCAGCCGCGGACCTACTAAGCTTGCCGGGCCGTCAGATGCGCGGCCTCCCGCCGGCGGGGGAGGCCGCGGTCTATCCTCCCGTCACGCTCATGTGGCGGGCGACCGCGGGGCGGGCCTGGCGGCGGTCGATGATGAAGTCGTGCCCCTTGGGCTTGCGCCGGATCGCCGCGCGGATCGCGTCCTGAAGCGCCGCGTCGTCGGCGCCGGCGCGCAGAACCGGCCGGAGGTCGGCCGCGTCGTCCTGCCCCAGGCACATGTATAGCGTCCCGGTGCAGGTCAGCCGGACGCGATTGCAGCTTTCGCAGAAATTGTGGGTCATCGGCGTGATGAAGCCGACGCGGCGCCCGGTCTCCGCCACGTCATAGTATCGGGCCGGTCCGCCCGTGCGGAAGCCGCTCGGCTCGAGCGTCCAGCGCTGGCGGAGCCGGCTGCGCACGACCGAGAGCGGCAGGTACTGCGCCGTCCGGTCGCCGTCGATGTCGCCCATCGGCATCGTCTCGATCAGGCAGAGGTCGAAGCCGTGCTCGCCGCACCACGCGAGGAGGGCGTCGAACTCGTCCTCGTTCACGCCTTTCAGCGCGACCGTGTTGATCTTGATCGCCAGGCCGGCGGCCTTGGCCGCGAAGATGCCGTCCAGTGTCTTATCGAGGCGCCCCCAGCGCGTGATCGCCGCGAAGCGCTGCGGCGAGAGCGTGTCCAGGCTGACGTTCACCCGCCGCACGCCGGCCGCGCGCAGCGCCGCCGCATGGCGGGCCAGCTGGCTCGCGTTGGTGGTGACCGTCAGCTCCTCCAGCCCGGTGCCCAACCGGCTGCCGAGGCTCTCGAACAGCCGCATCACGTCACGCCGCACCAGCGGCTCGCCGCCGGTGATGCGGATCTTGCGCACGCCGAGGCCGATGAAGGCGCCGCACACCCGGTCCAGCTCCTCGAGCGACAGGATCTGCGCCTTCGGCAGGAACGTCATGTCCTCGGCCATGCAGTAGACGCAGCGAAGGTCGCAGCGGTCGGTCACCGAGACGCGCAGGTAGGTTATGGACCGTCCGAACGGATCGATCATCTCGGCGTGAGCCTCCTGCGGACATATTAAGACCTGCGCCGGCACGTGGGGAGGGCTCAAGGGCGTCTTTTCGCGGCATCCTCGTCCAGCAGCTCCAACGTGACCACACGCGCATTTACCAGGACTTTGCCTGCGTTCTCGAAATTGACGGTGATACGGTCGCCGATCGCCGACTGCACCTGTCCTGCTCCCCAGCCCGGCTGGCCGGGGTGGCGGACGCGCTGACCGGGTTCGAGCGGCGAGGCGGCCGGGTGTGGCATGGCTCAATTCGCGTGGGGCTCGATTGAAGTGGGGAGGCAACCGATGCCTGCAAAGGACCTGGCGGCGAACCCGTCGGTGCGTCTCGCCGCCCTGCTTGCCGCCCGGCTGACCCACGATATCAGCGGCCTGCTCGGCACGACGATGGGTGCGCTCGAACTGGCGCACGAGGATCCCGGCGCCGGCGAGGAGGCGCTGCAGCTCGCGGTGGACGCCGCGCGCGAGCTGGGCCAGCGCCTGCGGCTACTGCGCGCGGCCTGGGGACCGGAAGGCGGGCCGCTCGGGGTCGCCGACCTGGCCGCCCTGGCGGAGGGCCTGCCGGGCCGGCGGCGCGTGCAGATCGACCTCTCCGCCCTGCCGTCGACGGCCGCCTTCACCCCGGCCGCCGGCCGCCTGCTGCTGAACGTGCTGCTGCTTGGCGCGGAGGCGCTGCCGGGCGGCGGGCGCGTGTCGCTCGCCGGCGACGCCGTGCGTGAGGTCGTCGCCACGATCGCCGGGCCGCGCGCCGCCTGGCCGGCCGGCTTCGCGGCCTGCCTCGCCGACGAGGCGGCGGCGTGGCAGGCGCTGGGCGGGGCGCGCGAGTTGCAGGCGCCGCTCACCGCGCTGCTCGCCCGCGCCGGCGGCCTCGGCCTGTCGTTCCTGATGGCCGCCGAGGCCGAGGCGTCGCCGCCGCTGCTGGTGCGCCTGGCCGGTCCGGCCTGACGCCGGGGGGCGCCAACGCGGCTTTGATGTTTCCAGCGTTTTGGGACGGGTCTCTGCATTGACACGGCACCCAGCACCCAGCACGGTCCCGCCCGGAGCAAAACAGCATGTTCGGCGGTCGAAAAGTCATCCTGACGACCTTCGCCGGTCGTCGGGATCGGATGCGTTTGCTCGCCGCCTATGCGCGCGAGGCGATCCGGCGCGGCCTGATAGATGAGTGGCACGTCTGGAACTTCGCCCGCACCGAGGAAGACCGGCTCTGGCTGAGGCAGACATTTCCCGTGGTTGCTCGCATTCCCGGCAATCACCGCTATGTCAGGCTGGGCGAGATGCAGGGGGATGGCGCCGCAAGCTCGTTCCGCGTCAGCGTGCGCTGCGGCCACGACTTCGTGCTCGGCCTTCGGCCGCGCGACGGCGGCGATTGCTACGAGATCGTGCTGGGCGGCTGGGGCAATCTGCGCAGCGTGATCCGCCGGCTGCCGGCGGAGAACGCGCTGCGCATCGACAGCCTGCCCTGGCTGGAGGGCGAACTCCTGCATGACGCCGAAACTCCGGGCGTGCTGGCCAGCGCCGCCTGGCGCGAGGTGCATCTGCAGATCGGCGCCGACACGGTGCGCGTCGATGTCGACGGCCACGCGGCCCTGCGCTTCGCGATCCCCGGCCTGTCGCCGGAGTGCGACGTGTTCGGCCTGAGCGGCTGGGGCGGTCACGCCGAGCTGCGCATGCACGGCCCGCCGGTGGCGATCAAGCGCTTCGAGGCGGAGGGCAGCTATGCGGTCAGCGGCTTCGGCGAGTTCTACCACTACTATGCCGATCGCGCGCCGGAATACGCGACGGCGATCTTCGTCAAGTGCGACGACGACATCGTCTACATCGACCTCGACCGCTTCGATCGGTTCCTCGAGTTCAGGTTCGGGCGGCCGGACTATTTCGTGGTCAGCGCCAACGTCGTGAACAACGGGGTCTGCGCCTTCCACCAGCGCAGCTACGGCGCCTATCCCCGCGAGCTCATGGAATTCGACGGTCCGATCACCGACTTCATCATGCGCCAGTGGGCCGACGCCGAATTCACCTCCGCCTTGCACGAGACGTTCGTGCGCGATCCCGGGCCATTCTCGCGCGCGCCGGTCGATCGTGTGGAGTGGAGCGAGCGCATCAGCATCAACTTCATTTCTTTCCTCGGCCTGGACCTCGACCACATCGGGGTGAACCACGACGACGACGAACGCCATCTGAGCGTCACGATCCCGCGCCGGCTGGGGCGGCGCAACGCGTTCTTCATGCCGTTCAACGTGGCCCACCTGTCATTCTTCCCACAGGAGGCGGGCCTCGACCTCGGTCGCGTTCTCGGCCTGTACGAGGGCCTGGCGCAGGCGCGCGGCATTCCGCTCGGCTGAGCGCACTTGAACGGCGGCGCGGCGAGCGCCAGGATCGGCTCCCGCCGGCTGGGGACGCATGATGCAGATCGGACGATGGGGCGTCTGGTACCCGCTGGACCGGCTCGACGCGGCGCAGCTTCGCGCGTTCCTCGGCACCGTAGAGCGCCTCGGCTACGACGTTCTCTGGTATCCCGAAGCGCTCGGCTACGAGTCGATGTCGCTCGCCGGCTTCCTGCTCGCCAGCACGCGGCGGCTGAAAATCGGCAGCTCGATCGCCAGCATCTACGCGCGCGACGCCTTCACCGCGCGCCGCGGTCTGCGCGGCCTGACGCGGCTGTACGACGGGCGCTTCATCCTCGGCCTCGGTGTCAGCCACGCGCCGATGGTGGAGGGCGTGCGTGGCCACCGCTACGAAAAGCCGCTCGCGGCCATGCGCGCCTATCTGGACGCGCTGACCAGGGACCAGGAGGGCGCCGCGGACTGGCCGGTCGCACTCGCCGCACTCGGGCCAAAAATGCTGGCGCTGGCGGCCGAGCGGACAAGCGGCGCGCTTCCCTACAACACGACGCCCGAACACACGGCGCGGGCGAAGGCGATATTAGGGCCGGACAAGTGGCTCGTCGTCGAGCAGAAGGTGTGCCTGGAGACCGACCCGGCGAAGGCCCGCGCGCTCGGGCGCCGTGAACTCGCGCGCTACATGGCCATGCCGAACTATCGCGATCACTGGGGGCGCTTGAGCTTCACCGAGCAGGATTTTGCGGCCGGCGGCAGCGACCGGTTCATCGACGCGATGCTGCTGTGGGGCGACGCCGCAACGGTGCGGCGCAAGCTGCACGCCCATGTCGAGGCGGGGGCGACGCAGGTCTGCCTGCAGCCCGTTCACCCCGAAGGCGACTGGGCGGCGCGCGATGCGATCCTCACGGCACTGACGGGCTGATCGCCATGGGGTCGTCCAGCTTCAGGACCTCGCCGGCAAGATAGAGGCTGCCGCAGATCAGCACGCGCCCCGGCGCACCGCCCACGGCCAGCGCCCCGAGCGCCTCGCGCACCGTCGGTCCCGGCCGCGCCTTGCCCGCCGATGCCGCGATGATGTCCTCGACCGGCTCGGCCTCGTGCTGGCGGGGCTCCGCCACCGCCCACAGCGTGGCGGCAAACGGCAGCAGCGGGCGCAGGAACCCGGCCGCGTCCTTCGATCGCTTCATGCCGACGATCAGGTGGGTCGGGCGGTCCGTCCAGCCGGCGAGGTGCTGCGCCAGCGCGAGCCCGGCGCCGGGGTTGTGGCCGCCGTCCAGCCATAGCTCGAAGCCGGGCGGCAGCATCGCGGCGAGCCGGCCGGAGAGGCGCTGCAGGCGCGCCGGCCAGTCTGCCCGCGCGACGCCGGTGGCGATGGCTGCGTCGCCGATCGCCAGGCCGGAGGCGCGCAGCGCCGCGATCGCCAGCCCGGCGTTGTCGGCCTGGTGCAGGCCGGGCAGGCCGAGCTGCGGCAAGGCGATTCCGCCCTGCGCATCGGCGAAGCGAAAGCCGGCGCCCTCCGGCGTGATCGACCAGTCGCGGCCGCGCGCCAGCAGCCTCGCACCCCAGGCGTCCGCCCGGGCGGCGATGACGGACAGCGCCTCCGGCGTCTGCGCGCCCGTCGCCACCGGCACACCGGGCTTGATGATGCCGGCCTTCTCGGCGGCGATCGCCGCGATCGTGTCGCCCAGCATCTCCCGGTGGTCGAGCGATATCGAGGCGATGGCGCAGGCGGCCGGGCGGTCGATCACGTTGGTGGCGTCGCCGCGGCCGCCGAGACCGACTTCCAGCACGCAAAGATCGGCGGGCGTGCGCGCGAACAGCAGGAAGGCGGCGGCGGTCAGCACCTCGAAGACCGTGATCGCGGCGCCGGCGTTCGCCCGCTCAGCTTCTTCGAGCGCATCCTCGAGCGCGGCGTTGCCGACCAGCTTTCCGGCCAGGCGCACGCGCTCGTTCACGTGCACCAGATGCGGGGAGGTATAGACGTGCACGCGCAGCCCCGCCGCCTCGCCGATCGCGCGCAGGAAGGCGCAGGTGCTGCCCTTGCCGTTGGTGCCGGCGACGTGCAGCACCGGCGGCAGCCGGCGCTCCGGATGGCCGAGCTTTTCCAGCAGCGCCCGCAGACGGTCGAGCGTGAGGTCGATCAGCCTCGGGTGCAGCCCGGCCAGGCGATCGAGGATCGCCTCCGCGCGCTGCGCCACTGGCGTCAGGCCGCTTCGCGGACCCGCAGCAGGCCGATCAGCCGCCCCAGCGTGTCGCGCAGTTCGGTGCGCTTCACCACCATGTCGACGATGCCATGCGCGAGCAGATACTCGGCGCGCTGAAAACCCTCCGGCAGCGTCTCGCGCACCGTCTGCTCGATGACCCGCGGTCCCGCAAAACCGATCAGCGCGCCGGGCTCGGCGATCTGGATGTCGCCCAGCATCGCGAAGCTCGCGGTCACGCCGCCGGTCGTCGGATCGGTCAGCACGACGATGAACGGCAGCCCGGCCTCGCGGACCAGCTGCACCGCGAGCGTGGTGCGCGGCATCTGCATGAGCGAGAGCGCGCCCTCCTGCATCCGTGCGCCGCCCGAGGCGGTATAGACGATGAGCGGCGCGTCCTGCAGCACGGCCAGCCGCGCCGCGGCGACGATGCCTTCCCCCACCGCCGCACCCATCGATCCCGCCATGAACGCGAACTCCATCGCCGCGACGACGGCGCGCTGTCCGGCGATGCTGCCGTGCGCGGCCAGCACCGCATCATCGAGCTGGGTGGCGTCGCGGCTCTCGCGCAGGCGGTCCGGATAGCGCTTGGTATCGCGGAAGCGCAGCGGGTCCGCGGCAGCTTTCGGCAGCTCGATGCGCGTCGCGCTGCCGGCGTCGAACGTCCAGGCCAGCCGCTCGGCGGCGCTGGCGCGCATGTGGTGGCCGCAATGCGGGCAGACCTTAAAGCTCTTCTCGAGGTCTTTCGAGAAGATCATCTGCTGGCAGGAAGGGCACTGCACCCAGAGATTGTCCGGCACGTCCCGCCGTCCCAGCAGGGTGCGGATCTTGGGGCGGACATATTCCGTCAGCCAGCTCATGCAGCCCTGTCCATCGCGTGATGTCCTGTCCGGAGGCGTGCGACCGGGGTGGCGGGAGGCTGCGTCGGGCCGCCCAGCCGCCGGCACGCGGGCTGACGGCACCGCGCCGCGCGCCCGCACCGGCCGATCATACTCCTCCGCCGCTCCGGCCGCATAGATCGGCGACGCGCGCTGTCGGCCCGGCGCGGCAGCGGCTATCATGGCGCTGCAAGGCAGGGAGGGCGGCATGGCGGTGAGGATCGCGGTGGTCGGCGCCGGCGCGGTCGGCGGCTATGTCGGCGGACACCTGGCGCGGCTGGGTTTCGACGTCACGCTGATCGACCCGTGGCCCGAGCACGTGGAAGCGATCCGCGCGCGCGGGCTGGAGCTGACCGGCGTGACGGCCGAAGAAGCCTGCACGGTGCGGGCGAACGTGCTGCACGTGACGGAGCTGCAGGACCCGCGGCGCGCGCCCTTCGATATCGGCATCGTCTCCGTCAAATCCTACGATACGGAATGGGCGACCATGCTGATCCGGCCCTATCTGGCGCCCGACGGCTACATTCTGTCGCTGCAGAACTGCATCAATGAGGAGCGGATCGCCGGCATCGTCGGCTGGGGGCGCACGGTCGGCTGCATCGCGGCGCGCATCTCCGTCGATCTGCATGAGGCCGGGCGCATCCGCCGCACCGTGCCAAAGGGCGGTGCGGCGCATACCGTGTTCCGGGTCGGCGAGGTGCATGGGCGGATCACGCCGCGGGTCCAGGCGCTCGCCGACATGATCGCGGCGATCGACAGCGTGAAGGTGACCACGAATCTCTGGGGCGAGCGCTGGTCGAAGCTGTGCGTCAACGGCATGCGCAACGGCGTCGCCGCGGCAACCGGCCTCGCCGGCAACGACGCCGACCGCGACGATGCCATCCGCCGCTTCGCCATTCGCCTGGGTGGGGAGGCGGTGCGCGTCGGCCAGGCGCTCGGCTACGATCTCGAGCCGATCGGCACGCTCGATCCCGAACGGCTCGGCCGCGCCGCCGAGGGCGACCGGCGGGCGCTGGCCGAGGTCGACGCGGCGCTGCTCGCCGGCAGCAACGCCGGCGGGCGCAGCGACTTGCAGCGCCCGTCGATGGGGCAGGACATGCTGAAGGGACGGCGCACCGAGATCGAGTACATCAACGGCTTCATTGCCGAGAAGGGTGAGGCGATCGGCCGTCCGGCGCCGGCGCATGCGGCGCTGACGGCGCTGGTAAAACGGGTGGAGCGTGGCGAAACGCCGGCGCGGGCGGAAAATGTGCGGGCGCTTGGCGAACAATTTTGGGCGGAGGCGGGACGATGAGTGCAGTGGCCGAACGCAGCTTGGATATCCAGCGCAATCCCGGCGTCGGCGCGGAGGTGCGCGGCGTCGATCTGCGGCGCGTGGACGACGCACTGTTCGCGGCGATCCATCGGGCCTGGGTCGACCACGCGGTGCTGCTGTTTCGCGGCCAGACGCTGAGCGATGACGAGCTGATCGCGTTCAGCCGGCGGCTCGGCCCGCTCGATTTCGCGCCGGTGCAGGAGGCAGGGCGGCGCTTCGTCGAGGGGCATCCCGAGCTCTACGTCGTGTCGAACGTTATGGTGAACGGAGAGCCGATCGGCAGCCTCGGCGCCGGCGAGGCGGTGTGGCACACCGACATGTCGTATCTGGATGACCCGCCGAAGGCGAGCCTGCTCTATGCGTTGGAAGTGCCGCCGGAGGGAGGCGACACCTGGTTCTGCGACATGTACGCGGCGTACGAGACGTTGCCCGAAGATTTGCGCCGGCGCGTCGACGGGCTTCGGCTGAAGCACGACGGCACGTACAACAGCGGCGGCTATGTGCGCCAGGGCGTCGAGGCGACCGACGATCCTCGGCGCTCGCCGGGTGCCGTGCATTCGGTCGTCTGCACGCATCCGGAGAGCGGGCGCCGAGCGCTCTATCTGGGACGGCGGCGCAACGCCTGGCTGGTCGATCTCGACCTGGAGGAATCCGAGACGCTGCTGGATGCGCTGTGGGCACATATCGCGCGCCCGGAGCTGGCGTACCGGCACCGCTGGCGCGTCGGCGACCTCGTGCTGTGGGACAACCGCTGCACGATGCACCGCCGCGATCCGTTCGATGCGGCGAGCCGGCGCGTGATGCACCGCACGCAGGTGAAAGGGGAGAGCCGGCCGGCGCCGTAAGGCGCGGAGGTCGGGTTCCGGCGAGCAGGCCGCTGGGTGGCGCCGTACCGCCGGGCGAGGCTGGCGATCAGGATCATTGCGCGCCGCCGCGGTCAGCCGAACTCCGGACCGGCGGCCGCGAGCAGGCGGGCGGGAACGCCGGGCAGGCGGTCGCGGCCGAGGGCCATGCGCAAAAAACTGCGGCGGTGCGCGAAGCCCGCGGCTTCCAGACGGGGCGCGAGCGTGGCGCCCTGTTGCAGGATGTCGACGATCACGGGGCCGGAGGCTGCGTCGATCGCGGCGTCGAGGAGGTCGCGTGCGCGATCCGCGTCGGGTGCGACGATTGGTCCGATCTGGGTCGCGAGACGGCCGGGGCGCAGCAGCGCGAAGCCGCCCGGCCGCGTGACGGCGGCGGCACCGGGACGGGACAGGAAGTTCCCGAGAAGAAAACCGCGGTCGGCGCCAAAAGCCTCGGCATCGAGACGTGCGGGCTCATCGTGCCGTGGAACGGGCGCGTTGCCCCGGCCGGTGCCGGTCCAGCGCTGCATCGTGCAGAGCGGAGCAAAGCCGAGAGCGGCATAGACCGCGGCACCGTCCTGCGTCGCATCGAGCAGGGCGGCGCGGCCGGCCGAGCGCAGGTTTTCGATGCAGTCGCCGGTCAGCCGGCGCGCCAGGCCGCGCAGGCGCCACGCCGCGGTGACGATGACCATCGAAATCCAGCCGAATTCTTCCCCGTACGGCAGCACGGCGGCGGTGGCGACCAGACGGTCCTGTGTGAGCAGGCCGAAGACCTTTCCGTATTTGATGAACACCGCCCAGTCCGCCGCGGTCTGATTCCAGCCGGCTTCGATCGACAGCTTTTCGGCGTCCGGGATATTCGCGGGGGTCAGTTCGATGCGCTGCGGCACCTCAGTAGGTGCCACTGCGCACCTCGAATTTCGTCGGTTTGTCGAGGCTCGGGCGGTCGTGCGCCACCCAATCGGCGACCCAGTCCAGCATCCGCGCCAGCGGCACCAGCGGGTAGCCGAACAGCCCGGCCGCCTGCGCCGTGTTGGTGAGCCAGGCCGTGGGCGCCTCCTGCCCGGTGACCACCGGCGTCTTGCCAAGCCGGCGGCCAAGCTCGGCGGCGAGCCAGCGCACCGACAGGGTTTCCGGGCCGCTGACATTGATGGGCGTGGTCGGCGTCGTGCAGCGGGCGAGGCAGCGCAGCGCCTGCGCGCAGGCGTCGCCCTGCCAGATCACGTTGACATGGCCCATGGTCACGTCGAGCGGCGCGTCATCCCGCACTTTGCGGGCGATGTCGTGCAGCACGCCGTAGCGCAGGTCGATCGCGTAGTTCAGCCGGAACAGTCTTCCTGGCGTGCCGTGCCGGCGCGAAAAGTACTGAAACATCCGCTCGCGGCCGACGCAGGTGAGCGCGTACTCGCCGGGCGGCTCGAGCGGCGTGTCTTCGCTGGCGCCGCCCTGCGTCACCGGCACGAACGGATAGACGCAGCCGGTCGAGAAGGCGACGATGCGCGCGGCATGGAACGCCTCCGCGACCAGCGCCGGCAGGTGCACATTCATCGCCCAGGTCAGCGCCGGATCGCCCGAAGCGCCGAACTTGTGGCCGGCCATGTAGATCACGTTCCGCAGCCGCGGCAGCGCGTGCAAGGCCGCGCGGTCGAGCAGGTCGCAGGCGATCGTCTCGATGCCGTGCGCCTCCAGGTCCTCGCGCAGGCCGCGTTCGGTGAAGCGGGCGACGCCGACGATGCGCCGCTCCGGCGCGGCGTTGCGTGCAAGGCGGGCCAGTGTCGGCCCCATCTTGCCGCCGACGCCGAGGATCAGCAGGTCGCCGTCCGCGGTCTTCAGTTCGTCGATCAGCGCCCGGGTCGGTGCCGCGAGCAGCGCGTCCAGCAGCGCGGGGCTGTCGATGCGGTCGGGCAGGGCGGCGGGATCGAGCAGCATTTTCTTGCACCCTCAGCCGAGCGAGGCGGCGCGGCGGCGGGCACCCGGCCGGACCAGGCGGCGCAGCCGGATGGAGACGGCAGGGACCGAAAAGATCACCGAGCCGAAGCTCAGGCAGGCCAGCACGATGCAGATCGGCCGGGTGAAGAACGGCAGGATGCTGCCGTTGGCGATGGTCAGGCCGCGCAACAGATTCTTGTCGAGGAGTTCGCCGAGCACCATGCCGAGGATCATCGGCGCCATCGGAAACTTCATCCGCCGCAGCACCATGCCAAGCACGCCGAACACCAGCATGACCCAGATGTTGAACACGCGCGCGGTGGTGGCGTAGGCGCCGATCGTGCAGAGCAGCACGATCACCGGCATCAGCCGCTCGCGCGGCACGCGCAGGATCAGCAGCAGCGGACGCACCAGGAAGAAGCCGTAGAACAGTTTTGCCATATCCGCGATCATCAGCATGGCGACGACGCGATAGAGGTATTCCGGCGTGGTGACCAGCAGCATCGGGCCGGGATTGAGGCCGTGGATGAACATCGCCGCCATCAGCACCGCGGCGGGTGCGGAGCCGGGGACGGCGAGGGTGAGCACGGGGATCATGGCGCCGGGCACGCAGGCGCTCTCTCCGGTTTCGGCGGCGATCAGCCCCTCGATGCTGCCCTGGCCGAATTTTTCCCGCTCGCGG
Organism: Acidisphaera sp.; assembly: GCA_019240635.1. GTDB lineage: Bacteria > Pseudomonadota > Alphaproteobacteria > Acetobacterales > Acetobacteraceae > JAFAYA01. Next base: position 29,757 of record JAFAYA010000116.1, read on the forward strand.
CTGGCGCGGCGGGCGGCGGCGTAGGCGGCGAAGGCGGCGGTCTCTTCGCCGAGGCCGGGGAGGGTGCCGGTGAACGTGCCGATCAGGCCGGAGCGCAGGATGGTGCGCCAGTAGCGCGCGACATCCGCCGGGCGCGGCAGCACCGAGCCGACCTTCGTCACGACCCCGTGCACCGGCGGGCGCCCCATCGCGGTCAGCACCTCCGCCAGGCCGAACGCGCCGACCAGCGCGGGCAGCAGGCCGATGCCGCCGGCGAGGTCGGGGTTGCCGAACGCGAAGCGCGGATAGGCATGCTGGGAGTCCTGGCCGATCGTCGAGATGAACAGGCCGAGGAAGCCGACCATGTAGCCCTTCAACGGATCGCCGCCGGCGAGCGTGCCGGAGATCACGATGCCGAACACCGCGACCCAGAACAGCTCGTAGGAGCCGAAAGAGAGCGCAAAATTCGCCAGGAACGGCGCGAGCGAGGCCATCACCAGCGTGCCGGTCAGTGTGCCGAGCCAGCTGCCGGTCGTGGAAATGCCCATCGCGCGGCCGGCCAGGCCCTGGCGCGCCAGCGGAAATCCGTCGAGCGTGCTCGCGGCACTCGCGGGGGTGCCGGGGATGTTCAGCAGGATGGCGCTGCGGCTGCCGCCGTAGATGGCGCCGACATAGACGCAGATCAGCACCTGGATCGCCTGGTTGGGTTCCATGCTGAACGTCAGGCTGGTCATCAGCGCGACGCCGAGGGTCGCGGTGAGGCCGGGCAGCGAGCCGACGACGATGCCGGCAAACGTGGCCCAGAGCACGTTGAACAGCGTGGTCAGGTTGGCCTGGTCCGCAAGCTGTCCGCCGAGCATGGAGAGATTGTCGAGCATCGGCTCAGCTGTCCGACCGCGGTGCACGGCACTGGCGAGCGTGTTCCCGGCCGTCACGCACGCGCGGAGCGCCGTCCGGCAGCACCATCAGGGCATGCGGATCAGAAAGACGTGCTCGAACAGAAGCGTGATGCCCCATCCGGTGCCGAGGCCGATCGCCGCCGCGATGCCGGCGTCACGCGCGAGCACGCCGCTCGCCATGCCCGGCCGCCATTCGAACGCCAGGATGAAGACGAACACGAAAATCGCCGCGGCCAGCCAGAACGGCAGGCGGCCGACCATGAAGCCGGAGAACACGATCGCCAGCACGCAGGCCAGCGCAATCCGCAGCAGGCTGCGTCGGGCCGACCCGCCTGAACCCGGCATCGGACGGAACGCGCCGCGCAGCACCGAGCGCACCGCCAGCACCAGTGCCAGCAGCGAAATGACCGTGCCGTGGAACCCCGGCACGATTCCGGGGGCGACATAGGCGGGGGTGCCCTGGTCGGTGAAGGTCGGCATCTGCGCGGAGACCACGATCACGGCAACGCCGAACGCCAGAAAGCCCGCAGCGGTGAAAAGATCGGCGCGCGGACTGGGTGGCGGGCTGTCGTGCGCGACGGTCATCTACGCCCGGCTGATGCCGACGGTATCGGGTGAGACTTTGGCCTTGCCGCCGTCGTAGTAGAGCCAGGCCGCCTGGCGCACCAGCTTCATCGCTTCGTCATGCGCCGGCTGGCCGGCCAGCGGCGTGAACAGCGCGGCGCGGCGCTCGGCGTAGTCGCGCAGCGCTTTCGAGGATGCGATCCTGTCCTGCCACGCCTGCTGCATGGTCGCGTGCACCTCGGCCGGCGCATCCTTGGGCAGCCAGATGCCGAAATAGTTTAGCGGCGCCGCCATGCCCGGGACCCACTGCGTGATCGGCGGAATGGCTCCGTAGCCGGCGAGCGGCACCGGCTTGTCGGCCAGCGCCGCGAGCGGGACGAGGCGCTTGGCCTTGATCATGTCGCCGGCTTCGACCAGCAGGCAGCTCACGATCGGCGTCTCGCCGGCGACCGCGGCGATGACCGCGGGATTGCCGCCGTCGTACGGCACGTGGCGGTAGGCGCCTTTGGTTGCGGCGCGCAGCATCTCCATCATCAACTGGCCGGCCGAAGAGATGCCGGCGGTGGCGACCGGCACTTCGGTGCCGCCCGGCTTGGTCATCGCCGCAAAGAAAGCCGCAAAATCCTTGTACGGGGAGGACGGGTTGGCGCAGATCACCGAGACGTTGGCGATCGCCAAATAGAGGTTCCAGTCGTCGAGCGAGGTGTCGAGCAGCCCGAGCACTTTATAGCAGCCGAGATCGGCGGCGGCGCCGGAGGCCCAGGTGTATCCGTCATGCGGCCCGGCCAGCACGTTGCGCGTGCCGATCGAGCCGGACGCGCCGGGCTGGTTGACCACGACGCAACTCTGCCCGAGTGCCGCCTGCAACTCGCTGGCGACCACGCGCACGCACTGGTCGGTCGAGCCGCCGGCGGCCCAGGGCACGATGATCGTGACGGGATGGTCCGGCTTCCAGGCGCCCTGCGCGAAGCTGCGGCCGGAGCCGGCCATGGCGGCCGTCGCGCCCAGAAGAAGATCGCGGCGGCGCATGCCGTTGCCTCCGTTTTCCGAACCTCGGGTTATAGACCGCGCGTTTGACTCGTCAATCACCGGCCCCTAACACGAAAAGGGCTGACGGAGGTCGCGGCATGCGGCTGCGCATCGCGCTCTGCAACGAGGTCCTGCAGCGCATGGAGTTTTCCGCGCAATGCAGCTTTGCCGCGGCACTCGGCTACGACGGGCTGGAGGTGGCGCCCTTCACGCTCGGCGATGCGCCGGATGAATTGTCCGACCGGCAGATCGCCGCGGTGCGGCGTGCGGCGGAGGCGGCCGGCATCGTCGTGGCCGGGTTGCACTGGCTGCTGATCAGGCCCGAGGGATTGTCGCTGACCAGCGCCGAACCGGCGGTTCGCGCGCGCACCGTCGCGGTGATGCGGCGCATGGTGGCGCTCTGCGCCGCGCTCGGCGGCGCCTACCTGGTGCACGGCAGCCCGGCGCAGCGCCGCCTGCCGCAGGCCGGGCAGGCGGACGCCCGCGGCTGGGCGGCCGACGGGTTCGCGGAGGCCGGCGAGGCGGCTTCCCGCGCCGGCGTCGTCTATTGCGTGGAGCCGCTGGCGCGCGGCGAGACCAACTTCATCAACACCGTCGCCGAGGCGGCGGCGCTGGTCCGCAGCATCGGCAACCCGTCGTTGCGCACCATGCTCGACACCTCCGCCGCCGCGCAGAACGAGGCCGCGAGCGCGCAGGCGCTGCTGGCGGAATGGCTGCCGACCGGCCTGATCGCGCATGTGCAGGTGAACGATCGCAACCGCCGCGGCCCCGGGGAGGGCGCAGACCGGTTCGCGCCGGTGCTGCGAACATTGCGCGAGCACGGCTATGCCGGCTGGGTCGGGGTCGAGCCGTTCGAGTATCGGCCGGACGGCCCGGCCTGCGCGGCGCGCGCCATCGGCTATCTGCGCGGCATCGAGGAGACGCTGGGGTGAGCGATGCGCCGCGATTCAGCGTCCGCGACGTCGACTGTTTCGAGTGGCCGTTCGGGTTGCGCCTGCCGTTCCGGTTCGGCGCCATCACGGTGACGCACGGCCGCCAGGCGGTGGCGCGGCTGCGCATCGTGCTGCAGGATGGGCGAAGCGCCTGGGGCTACGCCGCGGAATCGCTGGCGGCCAAATGGTTCGACAAGGATCCCGCACTGAGCGACGACGCGAATGTCGCGCAATTGCGCCGCTCGCTGGAAATCGCCCGCAGCCTCTACACGGACCAGGGTGCGCAGACCGCTTTTGGCCACGCCGAGGCGGCATACGGGCCGGCACTGGCCGCCTGTGCCGCGGAAAACCTGCCGCCGCTGGTCGCCGGCTACGGGCCTGCGCTGCTCGACCGCGCCGCGGCGGACGCGCTGGGCCGGCTGCTCGGGCTGTCGTTCTGGGAGCTGGTCCGGCGGGACGTGCCGGGGTTCCGTCCGCAACGGCTTGCGCCGGACCTGGCGGGACACGATGCGCCCGCTTTCCTGGCATCGCTGCGCCCGCTCACGCGGTTGGACGTACGCCATACCGTCGGCATGCTCGATCCGATCGTTGCCGCCGACCAGAGCGCGCGCATCGGCGACGGGCTGCCGGAGACGCTGGAGGAGGTCGTCGCGACATACGGCCATCGCTATTTCAAGCTGAAGGTCGGCGGCGACGTCGCCGCCGACATCGACCGGCTGGGCCGCATCGCCGCCGTGCTCGACCGCATCGACGCGCCGTACCACGCGACCTTGGACGGCAACGAGCAATACGCCGACGCGGAGGGCGTGCTCGAACTGATCAGCGCCATCGCGCTGACCCCCGGGCTGGCGCGCTTGCGGACAAGCCTGCTGTTCATCGAGCAGCCGATCCGCCGCGGGCTCGCGCTCGAGCGCGACGTGACGCCGATCACCGCGGCGGCGCCGCTGATCCTCGACGAGAGCGACGGCGAGGTTGGCGTGTTTCCCCGCGGCCGCGCGCTCGGCTACCGCGGCGTCAGCAGCAAGAACTGCAAGGGCTTCTACAAGAGCCTGATCAACCGGATGCGCTGCGACATCTGGAACCGCGAGCAGCCCGGCTTCTTCATGTCGGCGGAAGACCTGACCACGCTGGCCGGGCTCTCCGTGCAGCAGGACCTGGCCCTGGTGGCGTTGCTCGGGCTTACGCATGCCGAGCGCAACGGCCACCATTTCGTGGACGGCTTTGCCGGCCGGTCGGAGCGGGAGGCCGGAGAGTTTCTCCGCGCGCATCCCGACCTCTATCACGCGGAGAACGGCAAGGTGCGCATGCGCATCGAGGGTGGCCAGGTGGCGATCGGCTCGCTCGGCTGCCCGGGCTTCGCCTGCGCGGCGCTGCCGGATTTTTCGGCGATGCAGCCGATGCCGCCCGCCGCCTGGCCGGCGCGGCGTACGGTCAGCCGGACAGGCGCTTCTCCATCGTGACCGAGGTCGGCTCGGCGTAGCCGGGATGCGCCCGGCGGGTCGTCTCGACGAAGCCGTGCGCGGCGAATAGCCGGCGATTGGCGGGCAGCGTCAGCCGGACGCCGAGATGCAGCCGCGCCAGGTCCAGCGCGCGTGCCTGCGCCTCCGCGGCCGCGATCAGGGCCGAGCCCACGCCCTGGCCGCGGCAGGACGGCAGCACGGCGAGCCGGCCGAGATATAGCCCGCCCTCCTTCTCGCTCCACAGCACCGCGCCGATCATTTCCGCGCCGCGTTCGGCGATCGCGCCGCCCCCGTCCGCGAGTGCGGCGGCGATCGTTTCCGTGGTCTCGCGGAGCGCGGAGGGCGGCGGGTCCGTGGCAACCTCCTGGTGCGCGAACGCCAGGCGGACGAGCGCCGCGATTTTCGGCGCGTCCGCCACCCCGGCCGGCCGCACG
>JAFAYA010000127.1 GCA_019240635.1 Acidisphaera sp.
GCAGGAGAAGCGGGCTCGCGAGCGGCCGATCCGAGGCATCACTCTCAAACCATTCCAGAAAGCCGAAGGCGAGATGCAGCGTGCTGACGCCGGTCTCCTCCGCAACGGTACGGGCGATGTCCCTGACCTTGGCGAGCTGCCGTTCCAGGGCGTCGGGAAGCACGAGCGCTTGGAACTCCACCGCTGTGCGCACTTGCGCTCCGCCCGGCGCCGCGGCGGTCGGGCGGAGGTCGAAGGACGGATCGATGCCGAGCTTCGCCGCGTACTCGGCCAGGGTGGTCGGCGCTACCGCCTTCCAGGGTGGCATACCGAGCGACTCTCGCACCCGGTCGCGGAGCCTGCGTTCGATCGCCGCCGCCTTAGCCGACGCTGCCTCGTCCACGGACAGCCCTCCCATCTCGTCCGAGTACCGCTCGTCGGTCAGGCGTGCTACCTCCAGCGTGGTACGGAAGCGGGGTTGCCTCTCATCTTCCGGTTCGTCCTCGGATGGGGGCAAGCCACGGATAGCAAGCGGTTTGTCGTCGGCGAGGTGGGCGAACAGCGCGTCCATGCGACCGTCCACGGCGCGGACGTGCGCGCGCGTGCCGGTCGCACGACCGTGCGAGAACGAGATGAGCGGGTTTCGCGCGGTCAGATCCAGCAAGCGGGAACGGAGCTGCCTGATGGAGGCCGCAACGGCCTCTCGGCGACGGTCCGGACCGCTCGGGAGATTCATGCTTGTCTCCGCTCCCATAGCCAAAAGAGACCTTGATTATATGGCCAGAACAGCTTTGCGGAAACGTCACGGCGTACAATTCGCCGGTCCGGTGACGTCAAGCGGGCATCAAATCTATTGTCGCCCGCAATTTGCCGGGAAACGTGGGCGTTCTGCGCCGACGTGTGTCCAGCCCTCGCTACGAAGTTCGGTGACGCCCCCCTTCTCTGGGTATAGGTCGCCAAGGTCGTGCGGATTGGGGTTACAGTTACGCATTTGCCTGATCCCTGAATCCATGCGGGGCCATGACTCGATTCGGAGGTCGTGTGTTCGGAGCATCGGTCGCGGCGGACAGCACCCTCCGAAGGCTGAGCCCGCGGTCAGCTGCACCGCTGGCAGGCCCTGGAGGTCGATCGCGGCCGCGAGCTGAGGGAGCAGATGCTCGCCGGGGCTGCCGGTGCGACCGGGCCGATCAGCAAGGGGTCGCTTCCCGGAAGTTCCGTCCGTTGCAATCAGGGTGGACAACCCTCGACGACTGTCGCGGCGGGCAACGGTCTGCGTGTCGGCACCCAAGCGCCGTGTATGCGGGATCGGCCAAGATCAGCAAGCCCCGCGACCCCCGACGAAATATCAGCGCCGTATTGCCGGCCCCGCGGCTCTGCCGGCACACTCCGTCGGGCGAGGCGTAGCGGAGGGCAGCGCGATGTCGGCATCCTCGTCGGGACAGGGCGGGCGGGAGCGCGCGGCCGCCCTCGTTGGCCCCTACGGCAGCGGCAAGTCCACCCTGTTCGAGGCGCTGCTCGCGGCAGCCGGGTCGCCGGTCAAGCGCCCGGGGGACGCGCGCAACCGGACCATGAGCACCGAGCTGCGCCTCGGCCACTGCAGCTATCTGGGCAACGCCTGGTCGCTGCTGGACTGCCCGGGCTCGATCGAGTTCGCGCACGAGGCCGCGTGCGCGCTCGGCATCGCCGACATCGCCGTCGTGGTCTGCGAGCCGGAGCCGGCGCGCGCCCTCACCGTCGCCCCGCTGCTGCGCCATCTGGCCGCGCAGCACATCCCGCATATCCTCTTCATCAACAAGGTGGACGTGCTGGACTGCCCGGTGCGCGAAATCATCGCCGCGTTGCAGGCGCACACCGACCGCCCGCTGGTGCTCCGCCAGGTGCCGATCCGCGAGGGCCAGGGTGCGGCGGGCTACGTCGACGTCGTCAGCGAGCGCGCCTACCGCTACCGCAAGGGTCAGGCCTCCGAGCTGATGCAGCTTCCCTCGGACATGCAGGACCGCGAGAAGCAGGCCTACGACGCGCTGGTCGAAGTCCTGGCCGACCACGACGACGCGCTGCTGGAAAAGATCCTGGAGGACGTGAAGCCGAGCACCGAGGAGGTCTATCGCCAGCTCCGCAAGGACCTGGCGGCCGGCGCGGTGACGGAGGTGCTGCTCGGCGCCGGCGAGCACGACCACGGCATCCGCCGGCTGTGGAAGGCGCTGCGCCATGACGCGCCTGAGGTGCAGCAGACGGCGGCGCGGCGCGGCATCGACGGGGCCGGCGAAAGCCTGGCCCAGGTGTTCAAGACCGCCTATGCCGGCCATACCGGCAAGCTCTCCTACGCGCGCATCTGGCGCGGCGGGCTGAAGGACGGGACGAGCCTCGCCGGCTCGCGCCTGGGCGGCATCTGGCGCATGCCCGGCGCCGAGGCCGCGAAGGTGCCGGAGGCGCAGCAGGGCGAGGTGGTGGCGCTCGGCCGGCTCGACGGTGTCGGCACCGGTGCGACGCTCTCGACCGGGGCGGCGGTGGCGCTGACCTCGCCCGAGCCGCCGCCGCCCGTCTATGCGCTGGCGATCGCCACCTCGGATCGCAAGGACGACGTAAAACTGTCCGGCGCCTTGCAGAAGCTGGTGGAGGAGGACCCGTCGCTGCGCATCGACCACGACGCGGAGACCGGCGAGACCGTGCTGCGCGGCCAGGGCGAGATCCACCTGAATGCCGTGATCGAGCGGCTGGCCCGGCAGTACAACATGAAGGTGACCACCACGCGGCCGCAGGTGCCGTTCAAGGAAACCATCCGCCGCGCCGTGCACCAGCACTCCCGCCTGAAACGGCAGACCGGCGGGCACGGCCAGTTCGCCGACGTGAAGATCGACATCGCGCCGCTTCCCCGCGGCGAGGGCTTCGTGTTCCACGACCGTATCGTCGGCGGCGCCGTGCCGCGCCAGTACATCCCGGCGGTCGGCGAGGCAGCGGAGGACGCCATCCGCAAGGGGCCGTTCGGCTTCCCGGTGGTGGATGTGTCCGTGACCTTGGTGGACGGCACGTTCCACTCCGTGGACAGCTCCGACATGGCCTTCAAGTCGGCCACGCGCATGGCGATGACCGAGGGCCTGGCGAAGGCCGACCCGGTGATGCTGGAGCCGATCGACCGGGTGACCGTCAGCGTGCCGAACGAATTCACCGCCAAGGCGCAGCGGCTGCTGACCGGGCGGCGCGGCCAGATTCTCGGCTACGCCGAGCGCCCGGACCGTCCGGGCTGGGACGACGTGGAGGCGCTGGTGCCGCAGGCCGAGCTGCACGACTTCATCATCGAGCTGCGCTCGCAGACCCTGGGTCTGGGCAGCTACCGGCACGCGTTCGACCACCTGGCCGAAGCGCGCGGCCGGATCGAGCGCGGCGCGGCGTAGCATGTCCGAGCATCCGATCAGCCGCTTTCCCGTTCCCGCGATCGCCGACCTGCCGGAGGACATCCGGGCGCGCGTCCTGACGGTGCAGGAGAAATCCGGCTTTGTGCCCAACGTCTTTCTGGCGCTGGCGTATCGGCCCGACGAGTTCCGCGCCTTCTTCGCCTACCACGACGCGCTGATGGAAAAGCCGGGCGGCCTGAGCAAAGCCGAGCGCGAGATGATCGTGGTGGCGACCAGCAGTGCCAATCAATGCCAGTATTGCGTGGTGGCGCACGGCGCCATCCTGCGCATCCGCGCGAAAAACCCGCTGATCGCCGACCAGATCGCCGCCAACTGGCGCAAGTCCGACATCACGCCGAGGCAGCGCGCCATGCTGGAGTACGCGATGAAGGTCGCGCTGTCGGCGCACACGCTGGACGAGGCCGACCGCACCGCGCTGGAGCGCCACGGTTTTGCGGAGGCTGACATCTGGGATATCGCCGCTATCGCCGCCTTCTTCGGGATGTCCAACCGTCTGGCCAACGCAATGGCGCTCAGGCCGAACGACGCGTTTTTCGCGATGGGGCGGCAATTCCAGGAACAATCCGGATAGTTGCTCCTCCGATGCCGAGACCCAGGGCCCTGACCCAGCCGAATTCAAAGGTCCGGTCGGTCTCTTCGCAAACGATGTGCGAGGGCTTGCCCCCCATCATCGCCGTCGATGGGCGAACGCTGATCCTCGGGAGCATGCCGGGAGCGAGGTCCTTGCAGGCTCGCCAGTATTACGCCCATCCGCGCAACCTGTTCTGGCAGATCATGGGCGAGCTGATCGGGTTCGATCCTGCTTTGCCTTACCCGGCCCGCCTCGAGGCTTTGACCCGCGCAGGCCTGTCGCTTTGGGACGTGCTCCGCTCCTGTGTACGGAAAGGCAGTCTCGACTCGGCCATAAGCACCGGGATTCCGAACGATTTCGCCGCCTTCTTTGCCGGACATCCCAGCCTTTCCCGCGTGTTCTTCAATGGCGGCAAGTCGGAGGCCATTTTTCGGCGGCATGTCCTGTCGACGCTGGCAGACGCCGATCTGGTACTCCGCCGGTTGCCGTCGACCAGCCCGGCCCATGCCAGCATGGGTTTTGCGGAAAAGCTCAGAGCCTGGCGGGCTGTGCTCGACTCCCCGATGCACGACCGCGGGACACTCGGAGGCGTGCCGAGCCCGTGACTTGAACCGTTGCCGCCAGCCTGGAGCATCATCATGCTGACCAGCGAGCAGACCGCGTTCTTCCGTACCAACGGCTACCTCGTCGTCGAAGACGCCGTCACCGCCGATCTCCTCGCCCGGCTGCGCCGCGACTTTGCGGGCTGGGTCGAGGAAAGCCGCGTCCACGACGCACCGTATGGCGAGATGATCGACGGCCGCGCCCGTTTCGACCTGGAATCCGGCCACAGCGCCGACCACCCCGCCTTGCGCCGCGTCTCCTCGCCCATCGAGGTATCGGACGCCTACTACGAGGCGATGGCCGCCTCGCGCATCGTCGAGGCGGTCGCCGAGCTGATCGGCCCGAACGTCAAGCTGCACCACACGAAGATCAATTCCAAACTTCCGCACACCGCGACGAAGGTGGAGTGGCACCAGGATTTCCCGTTCACCCCGCACAGAACGACGACCTCGTCACCGCCCTGCTGATGGTCGACGAGGTCACCGACGAGAATGGCCCGCTGGAAGTGGTGCCGGGCAGCCATAGGGGGCCGATCGAGTCCATCTGGCACGGCGGCCGTTTCACCGGCGCGGTCAGCGCGGCGGTGAAGCAGCGCTGCGTCGCCCAGGCGGTGCGCTGCACCGGCCCGGCCGGCGCCGTCTGCCTGATGCACACGCGGCTGCTGCACGGTTCGACGGCCAACCACTCCGATCACGCGCGCACGCTCTCCATCGTCGTCTATTCGGCGGAGGATGCGGTGCCGCTCTGCCCGAACCCCGTGCCCAGCCGCTACGAGGGGCTGATCGTGCACGGGGACAAGACGGGCAACGTGCGCAGCACGCCGTTCTCGCTACGCCTGCCGCAGAAGCCGACCGGCGCCTCCTTCTTCGTTCAGCAGGCGGCGGCGCAAGCCGGCGCGTGACGGCTGCCCTCGATCAGCCCCGCGTCGGCTGCGGGCGCGATCCCGGGGGCGGCTCCGGCGGGTCATGGTGGCCGCTCAGCTCCTCTCCCGCCGAAGGTTTCAGGCGGCTGCTGACCGCCGGGGCCAGCATCGCCACGCCCGCCACCATCAGGAACGCCACCGAGAAGTCCGACAGCATCGGCTGCGCATGGCCCATCAGCGCCTCGGAGGCGGCCAGCGTCGCCGCCGAGACGGCGATGCCGAGCGTCAGCGAAAGCTGCTGGAATGTCGTGTAGAAGCTCGTCGCGGCACTCATCTTCAGCCGCGGCACGTCGGCATAGGCGATGGTGTTGTAGGCCATGAACTGCAGCGACTGGAAGAAGCCGCCGACCAGCAGCAGCGCGTAGATCGTCACCATCGGCCAGGACGGCCGCAGCGCCGCGTTGCTCGCCAGCAGCAGGGTCGCGATCAGGCCGATCCACACCATGACGCTGCGAAAACCGAGCCGGCGCAGGAAGGCTGGCGCGGTCAGCCGCATCAGCAGCGAGCCGGCGGAGCTGGAGAACGTGATCAGCCCGCTCTGGGCGGCCGACACCCCGAAGCCGAGCTGCAGCATCATCGGCAGCAGGAACGGCAGCGCGCCGACGCCGATGCGCGACAGCGTGCCGGCGAACACCGAGAGGCGGAACGTCGGGATGCGCATCAGCCGGAAGTCCAGCACCGGCTGGGGGTGATGCCGGGCGTGCCGGCGGTACAGCACGGCGCAGATCGCGCCGATCACCACCAGCCCGCCGGCCAGGCTGCGAGAGCCGACGCCGCGGCTGGCCAGCTCCAGGCCGAACATCAGGCAGCAGAGCGCGACCGCCGAGAGCACGAGGCCGACGGGGTCGAAGCGGATTCGCCCGGGCTCGCGCAGCTCCTCGATGAACAGCGTCACCAGCACCATGCCGACGAGCCCGATCGGCACGTTGATGTAGAAGATCCAGCGCCAGTCCAGGTAGGTGACGATGAACCCGCCGACCGGCGGGCCGAGGATCGGCCCGATCGTCGCCGGGATCATCAGCCAGGCCATTGCCGTCACCAGCTCGGACTTCTTCACCGTGCGCAGCAGCACGAGCCGCCCCACCGGCACCATCATCGCCCCGCCGATGCCCTGCAGGATGCGCGCGCCCACCAGGAAGGCCAGGCTCGGCGATTGCGCGCAGAGCAGGGAGCCCGCGACGAACAGCCCGATCGCGGCGCGGAACACCGAGCGCGCGCCGAACCGGTCCGCCGCCTTGCCGCTCACCGGGATGAACACGGCGAGGCTGAGCAGGTACGAGGTCAGCGCCACGTTCATGTGCAGGGGATCGACGCGGAAATAGCGCGCCATGGTCGGCAAGGCGGTCGCCAGCACCGTACCGTCGAGCTGCTCCATGAACAGCGCGCTCGCCACGATCAGCGCCGTCACCCGCGGGCTCGCGCGCCGGGTGAGGGCGGTCCTGGCCGGGGCGGAGCGGGAGGCGGGCAGGCCGGACATGCCGCCAGCATGGCGCAGGACGGCGCCGGCCAGAAGGCCGGGCGTGCGGATGGCCAGGGTTCAGCGCGCCGGGTTCGGCGCGCCGGGGTCAGCGCGCAGGCATCTCCAGCCGCAGGCAGTCGGTCCGGCCGGAGGCCACGCAGTCCCGGTAGGCAACCGCGTGGTAGAGTTTTGGGAACAGCCACCAGCCGCCGAGCAGCAGGGCGGCGATCACCGCCAGGGTGATCAGCGCCAGCGGGTCCCAGGAGCGGCCGTCGGGCGGCACGTCCAAGGCGCCCCGCGCCGCCTCACGTGAACGCCTGGATGCCGGTGATCGCCCGGCCGAGGATCAGCGCGTGGACGTCGTGCGTGCCCTCGTAGGTGTTCACGGTCTCCAGGTTGCAGACGTGGCGCATCACGTGGAACTCGGCCGAGATGCCGTTGCCGCCGTGCATGTCGCGCGCGGCCCGCGCGATGTCCAGCGCCTTGCCGCAGTTGTTGCGCTTGATCAGCGAGATCGCCTCGGGCGCCAGCCGCCGCGCGTCGAACAGCCGGCCCGCCTGCAGGCACGCCTGCAGCCCGAGCGCGATCTCGGTCGCCATGTCCGCCAGCTTCTTCTGGATGAGCTGGTTCGCCGCCAGCGGCCGGCCGAACTGCTTTCGGTCCAGCGTGTATTGCCGGGCCGCGGCCAGGCAGAATTCGGCGGCCCCCATCGTCCCCCAGGCGATCCCGTAGCGGGCCCGGTTGAGGCAGCCGAACGGGCCGCGCAGGCCGCTCACGTTGGGCAGCAGGTTGGCTTCCGGCACCTCGGCCCCGTCCATCACGATCTCGCCGGTCACCGAAGCGCGCAGCGACAGCTTCTTCTCGATCTTCGGCGTGCTCCAGCCCGGCATGTCGCGTTCCAGGATGAAGCCGCGGATTGCGCCGTCATGCGCGTCCGACTTCGCCCAGACCACCGCGACGTCGGCGATCGGCGCATTGGTGATCCACATCTTGCTGCCGGTCAGCCGGTAGCCGCCGCGCGAGCGCTCCGCGCGCGTGCGCATCGAGCCGGGGTCGGAGCCGGAATCCGGCTCGGTCAGGCCGAAGCAGCCGATCCACTCGCCACTCGCCAGTTTCGGCAAGTATTTCTGGCGCTGCGCCTGGTCGCCGTAGGCATGGATCGGGTGCATGACCAGCGAGGACTGCACCGACATCGCCGAGCGGTAGCCGGAGTCCACCCGCTCCACCTCGCGTGCCACCAGGCCATAGGAGACATAGCCGAGGCCGGCGCCGCCGTACTGCTCCGGAATCGTCGATCCGAGCAGGCCGAGCGCGCCCATCTCGGTCATGATCTCGCGGTCGAACCTCTCGTCCATGTAGGCGGTCATCACCCGCGGCAGCAGCTTTTCCTGCGCGTAGCCCCGCGCGGTGTCGCGGACCAGGCGCTCCTCCTCGGTGAGCTGGTGGTCGAGCCCGAACGGGTCGGACCAGTCGAACCGCGCCGGGCCGGACGGTGCCGCCGGGGGTCGCTCGATTGCCACGCTCATTCGCGCCTCCTCCTCCAGCCTCGGTCCGCGGACCCGCTGTCCTGAACCCGGCTGTGGGAATACCGTTCCGGGCCTGCTCGGGGAAGTGCGGGCGGAGAGCGCGCCGGCCCGCCGGCGGCACAAGGGTGGGCATGGACGACGTCTTCGACCTGCTGGTGATCGGCGGCGGCATCAACGGCGCCGGCATCGCCCGCGACGCCGCCGGGCGCGGGCTGCGGGTGGTGCTCTGCGAGAAGGACGATCTCGCCCAGGGCACGTCCTCGCGCTCGAGCAAGCTGGTGCATGGCGGGCTGCGCTATCTCGAGCATTTCGAGTTCCGGCTGGTGCGGGAGTCGCTCGGCGAGCGCGAGGTGCTGCTGCGCAGCGCGCCGCATCTGGTGCGGCCGCTGCGCTTCGTGCTGCCGCACAGCGCAGCGCAGCGGCCGGCCTGGATGATCCGCCTCGGCCTGCTGCTCTACGACCATCTCGGGCGGCGGCGCGTGCTCGGATCGAGCCGCCGGCTCGACCTGCGCCGCGCGCCTGAAGGTGCCGCGTTGCGCGAGGCGCATCGCACTGGCTTCGCCTACTGGGACTGCTGGACCGACGATGCCCGGCTGGTCGTCGCGAATGCGCTTGACGCCGCGGCGCGCGGCGCGGAAATCCTGCTGCACACCGAGGTCGAAGCGGCGCGGCGCGAGGACGGGGTCTGGCGGGTCGGCCTGCGCCGACCGGACGGCGCGCGGCGCGAGGTGCGGGCCCGCGCCCTCGCCAACGCCGCCGGCCCATGGGTCGAGCCGGTGATCGAAGGCACGCTCGGCCTGCACGCCCGTGTGCGCGTGCGGCTGGTGAAGGGCAGCCACATCGTCACCCGCCGAACCTGGCCGGGCGAGCAGGCCTACACCCTGCAGAACGATGACGGCCGGGTGGTATTCGTGATCCCCTACGAAGACGCGTTCTCGCTGATCGGCACCACCGACATCCCCTACAGCGGCCGGCCCGAGGCCGCGGCGGTCGGAGCGGACGAGCGCGACTACCTGCTGCGCGCCGTGAACCGCTACGGCCGGAAGAGCCTGACCGCGGCGGACATCGTGCACGCGTTTGCCGGCATCCGGCCGCTGCACGACGATGGCGGCAGCGACGCCGCCTCGGTCACGCGCGACTACGCCTTCGACCTGCAGGACGCGCAGGGGCAGGCGCCGGTGCTGTCCGTATTCGGCGGCAAGATTACCACCTATCGCCGGCTGGCCGAGCACGCGCTGGCGCGGCTCGCAAAATACTTTTCAGGGCTGCCGGGCGCCTGGACGGCGGGGGCGACCCTGCCCGGCGGCGATTTGCCGGACGGCGATCCCGTGGCGTATTGCGCGCGCTTGCAGGCGCGGCATCCCTGGCTCGCCGCCGATCTCGCCCGGCACTATGCCCGCCTCTACGGCACGCGCGCGGAGGCGCTGTTGGAGGGCTTGCGTACGCCGCGCGACCTCGGCCGGCATTTCGGCGGCCTGCTCCATCAGCGCGAGGCCGAGTTTCTGCGCCGGACGGAGTGGGCGAGCAGCCCGCAGGACGTGCTGGAGCGCCGGACCAAGCACGGCCTGCATATGACGGAGGCGGAACGCGAGGCGTTTGCCGCATGGATGGTTCAGCCGCCTGCCTCCCTCACTTGAGTGAAGGGGCCTGGGGCATTGCCCCAGCGGGGTCCAGGGGCGGAGTGGGCCAAGGTTCCGCGGGCGAAGCCGGTGGAATTGCCCGCGGAGGGAGCGCCCCTGGCCTTTCTTCAATCGGCGTAAGACGGATCCTTGGCATCCAGGATCCGCTTCATCTCCGCGAAATGCGCAAACGCGCCGTCGGCGTAGGCGTCCCAGCCGCGCGCGGTGTGCTCGGCGAGTTCGGCCGGCATGATGTTGAGCGGCCGGCCGGTCGAGTAGGCGAGCACCAGCGTCTGGCAGGAGCGCTCGAAATAGTAGAGATCGTGGAACGCTTCCGCGACGGTGTCGGCCACCACCAGCACGCCGTGGTTGCCCATCATCATGCGCCGCTTGTCGCCGAGCACGCGGGCCAGCCGCTCGCCCTCCGCCGTCTCGTCGGCGATGCCGCCGAAGCCGAGGTCGACCGCCACTCGGTTGTAGTAGCGGGCGCAGTTCTGATCGATCGGCTTGATCTCGGGGTCGGCCAACGCGGAGATCGCCGTCGCGTAGGGCGGGTGGGCGTGCAGGATGCAGCGCGCGTGGGCCACGCTGGCATGGATGCGGCCGTGGATGCACCAGGCCGAGGGGTCGGGCGCGTTCGGCCGGTCCATGGTGGCGGGGTCGTCGGCGTCGACCAGCAGCAGGTCGCTGGCCCGGATGCGGGAAAAATGCCGCCAGCGCGGGTTGAGCAGGAATTTGTGACCGTCGCCGGAGACGGCGAGGCTGAAATGGTTGGCCACCGCCTCGTGCCAGCCCAGCTCAACGGCGAGGCGGAACGCCGCGGCCAGATCGACGCGGAGCTGCCGCTCGTCCTGCGCGCTGCCGGCCATGCCGGAGGTGCCCAGGTTGGGGGTGCCCAGGTTGGGGGTCATCGTGTCCATCGGCGCTCTCCCACGGGTACGGCGACGCGCCATTCTGCCACGGCATGGCCGGCCGGCCAACGGCGGAGACCCATCGACGCGCCCGCTCGGCTACAAGGCCCGAGGCCCCGCGACCGGGGCAGGGGCACACGCCCGGGGGACATGCCAGTTGGGACTGCGGCTGACCGCCTCGCCGGCGGCGCGGGAGCGCGCGCTGTTCGGCGTTCTGTGTCTGGTCTGGGGCACCACCTGGATGGCGCTGAAGATCGGCGCCATGGCGGTGCCCCCTGGCCTGTTCGCGGGCACGCGCTGGACCGTCGCCGGCCTGATCCTGCTGCTCTGGCGACGCGCCCGCGGCCAGCCGGTGCGCCCCGGCATGCGCCTGCTGCGGCGGCTCGTCCTGGTGGCCGTGCTGATGATTTCGGTGAACGCGGTGCTGAACCAGTACAGCCTGTTGTTCGTGGGCAGCGGCCTGGCGGCGGTGGTCAACGCGGCGATGACGCCGCTTTCGCTGCTGGGCTTCAGCGTCGCCCTCGGGCAGGAGCGGTTCAGCGCCCGGCAGGCCGCGGCGATGGTGCTCGGCGTCTGCGGCATCCTGATGCTGTTCGGTCCGGGCGCGCTGTCGGGCCGGATGGATGCGGGGACGGCACTGGGCGCAGGCGGCCTGGTGGTGGGCTGCCTGACCTATTCGGCCGGCTCGGTGCTGTCGCGGCCGCTGATGCGCACGCTGGCCCCCGCCCAACTCGCGGCGATGACCAATTTTTTCGGCGGTGCCATCCTGCTCGCCGCCTCCCTGCTGTTCGAGCCGGGGGCGCGCGCGGCGCTGGACGGCAACTGGGGGCTCGCCGCCTGGGGGGCGTGGCTGTTCCTGCTGTTCCCCGGTTCGCTGGGGGCGACGATCATCTACTTCGTGCTGGTGCGCAGCTGGGGTGCCAGCCGCGCCGGCATCTACGCGTTCGTCTCGCCGGTGGTCGCGGTGCTGCTCGGCATTCTCGTGCTGGGCGAGAGCCTGCACGCGACCGACGCGGCGGGGATGCTGCTGATGCTGGCGGCCGCCGGCCTGATCCTGAGGCGTCCCTCCGCCGTCCCCGTGGTGCAGCCACAATCCTGCCCAGGCGTTGTGTCATCGCGCTGAGCATCGGACCAGGGCGCCGGGCGGGCCACTCGGGCGGCTATGCGCTGGGCCGACGCCGCTTAGGCGGTGTTAAGATGCGGGGGGCCATCCTTGCCCGCCCGGGAGAAGGCTGAAACACGCATGTCGCAGGCGCTGGCGGACGAAGCCGCGGATTTGCGCCGCCGCATCACCGGACGGCTGGTCTATGACGTCGGCAAGGAGGCGGGCACCGCCACTGAGCGGGACTGGTTCATCGCGACCGCGCTGGTCACCCGCGACCGCATCGTCGATCTCTGGCTGGCGGCCAACCGTCGTGTCCGCGAGGAGCGACGCAAGCACGTCTATTATCTCTCGCTCGAGTTCCTGACCGGCCGGTTGCTGTTCGACGCGATCGGCAATCTCGGCATGACCGAGGCGGTCCGCATGGCCCTGGCTGGCCTCGGGGTCGAACTGGACGCACTGCGAATCCAGGAGAGCGACCCCGGCCTCGGCAACGGCGGCCTCGGCCGGCTGGCCGCCTGCTTCATGGAGAGCATGGCGACCGTCGGCGTCGCCGCCATGGGCTACGGCATCCGCTACGAGCACGGCCTGTTCCGCCAGGTGATCTTCGACGGCTCCCAGCGCGAGCTGCCGGAGGACTGGCTTTCCTCGGGCAATCCCTGGGAGTTCGAGCGGCCGGCGGTGACCTACGACGTCGGCTTCGGCGGCTGGGTGGCCCTCGTCAACGGCGGCGACGGCCGGCCGGTGCATCTATGGCACCCCGCGGAGACCGTCTCGGCCGTCGCCTACGACATGCCGGTCGTCGGCTGGCGGGGCGAGCAGATCAACACGCTCCGGCTGTGGTCGGCACGGGCGAAGGATCCGATGCGGCTCGAGGATTTCAACCGCGGCGATCATATCGGCGCACTGAGCGACCGCATGCGCGTGGAGGCGATCTCGCGCGTGCTCTACCCGAGCGACGATACCGCCGCCGGCCAGGAGCTGCGGCTCCGCCAGGAGTTCTTCTTCGCCTCCGCGTCGCTCCAGGACATGCTGCGCCGCCACATCGAGCGGGGCGACGCGCTCGCCACGCTGCCGGAGATGACGGCGATCCAGATCAACGACACGCATCCGGCGATCGGCATCGTCGAGCTGATGCGCCTGCTGATCGACGTGCACGGGCTGGAGTGGGACGACGCCTGGCGGATCACCTGCCGCTGCTTCTCCTACACCAACCACACGCTGCTGCCGGAGGCGCTGGAAACGTGGCCGGTGCCGCTGATGGAGCGGCTGCTGCCGCGCCACATGCAGCTGATCTACCTGATCAACGTGCGCCATCTCGACTGGGCGCGGGTCAGCGCCCGCAGCGACGAGTTCGTCGCCGCCGCCTCGCTGATCGACGAGCGGCACGGGCGGCGCGTGCGGATGGGAACGCTCGCCTTCCTCGGCTCGCACAAGGTGAACGGCGTCTCCGCGCTCCACACCGGGCTGATGCGCCGGTCGGTGTTCCACGACCTCGACCGGCTGTATCCCTATCGGATCGTCAACAAGACGAACGGCATCAGCTTCCGCCGCTGGCTGCACTACTCCAATCCCGGGCTGACCGCACTGATCGTCGAGACGCTGGGGGAGCGGGCGCTCGGCGAACCCGAGACGATGCAGGAGCTGGAGCGCTACGCCGGGGACACCTGCTTCACCGAGCGCTTCACGCATCAGCGCCAGCAGGCCAAGCGGGCGCTCGCCGCGCACGTCGCCGCCCTGCTCGGCATCCAGCTCGACCCGCACGCCCTGTTCGACGTGCAGATCAAGCGCATCCACGAATACAAACGCCAGCTGCTGAACGTGCTGCAGACGGTGGCGCTGTACGAGACGATGCGCGCCCGCCCGAACAACGGCTGGGTGCCGCGGGTGAAGATCCTCGCCGGCAAGGCAGCCGCCGGATATCACAACGCCAAGCTGATCATCCGCCTCGCCCACGACGTGGCGAAGGTGATCAACAGCGACCCGGCCGTGCAGGACCTGCTGAAGGTCGTGTTCATCCCGAATTACAATGTCAGCATGGCCGAGCTGATCGTGCCGGCGGCAGACCTTTCCGAGCAGATTTCCACGGCGGGAATGGAGGCCTCGGGAACCGGCAACATGAAGCTGGCGCTGAACGGCGCGCTGACCATCGGCACGCTCGACGGAGCCAACGTGGAGATCCGCGAGCGGGTCCATCCCGAGCACATCTTCATCTTCGGCCTCACCGCCGAGGAGGTGGAGGCACGCCAGAACGGCGGCCGGCCGCCGCCCGCCCCGCTGCCGCCGTTGCTCGCGGAGGTGCTGGACGCCGTGGCGTCCGGCGTGTTCTCGCCCGACGAGCCGGACCGCTATCGCGGCCTGATCGGCGCGCTGCTGGAGCGCGACCGCTTCATGGTGCTCGCCGACTTCGCGGCATACGACACCGCCCAGCACCAGGTGGACGAGCGCTGGCGCGACCAGCGCGCGTGGTGGCGGTCGAGCGTGATCAACACGGCCCGGGTCGGCTGGTTCTCCTCCGACCGCGCGATCCGCGAATACGCCGCCGAGATCTGGAACGTGCCGGTGCAATCCGCGGCCTGAAATCCGGGCGGCGTGCATCGGGGCGCCGGAGGCGCGGGGCGACATGACGCGATCCGAAAAGCAGCGGATGTTGGCGGGGGAGCTGTATCGCCCGGCCGACCCGGAACTTCAGGCCGATCTGCGGGAGACGGCGACGTGGCTCGCCCGCTACAACGCCGCCGGCGCGCAGCCACCGGGCGAGCTCCGCCTGATCCTCGCCGAGCGGCTCGGCCAGGTCGGACCGGGCGCGGTCGTCCGACCGCCCTTCTACTGCGACTATGGCTACAACATCCGGCTGGGCGGGGACGTTTTCCTGAACTTCAACTGCGTGATCCTCGACGTGGTCGGCGTCGAGATCGGCGATGCCGCGCAGATCGGGCCGGCGGTGCAGATCTATGCCGCTGACCATCCGCGCGACGCCGCCCGGCGCCGCGATGGACTGGAGCGGGGCCGTCCCGTGCGCATCGGCCGCCACGCCTGGATCGGCGGCGGGGCGATCATCCTCCCCGGCGTCACGATCGGCGACGGCGCCATCGTCGGGGCCGGAAGCGTCGTCACCCGCGACGTGGCGGCGGGCGCCACGGTGCTCGGCAACCCGGCGCGCCCCCGCCCGTAACAGGCCGTGTCGTCCTGGACGTCGCCGGCCGGTCGAGCGCAGCGTAACGAAACCAAACAGGGAAAGCGCGCCATGCCCAAGAAACCGTCGTCCGGCTCGCCGCTGGCGCGCTCCGCGATGGCCTACGTGCTGGCCGGCGGTCGCGGCAGCCGGCTCATGGAGCTGACGGATATCCGCGCCAAGCCGGCGGTGTTCTTCGGCGGCAAGTCGCGCATCATCGACTTCGCGCTCTCCAACGCGCTCAATTCCGGCATCCGCCGCATCAGCGTCGCGACCCAGTACAAGGCGCACAGCCTAATCCGCCACTTGCAGCTCGGCTGGAACTTTTTCCGCTCGGAGCGCAACGAAGGGTTCGACATCCTGCCGGCCAGCCAGCGCGTCTCCGAGACGCAGTGGTACGCCGGCACGGCGGACGCGGTGTTCCAGAACATCGACATCATCGAAAGCTACGCGCCGCAGCACATCGTCGTGCTGGCGGGGGATCACGTCTACAAGATGGACTACGAGCACATGCTGCAGATGCACGTGACGCACGCCGCCGACGTCACGGTCGGCTGCATCGACGTGCCGCGGCTGGAAGCGACCGGTTTCGGTGTGATGCACGTCGACGAGACGAACCGGATCATCGAGTTCCTGGAAAAGCCTGCCGACCCGCCGGGCATGCCGGGCAACCCGGAGCTGGCGCTCGCCAGCATGGGCATCTACGTGTTCGACACCGGCTTCCTGATCGAGCAGCTCCGGCGCGACGCGGCCGATCCGCACTCCGCGCACGATTTCGGCCGCGATCTCATTCCCCACATCGTCCGCAACGGCAAGGCGGTGGCGCACCACTTCGCGGAGTCCTGCGTCCGCTCCGGCCAGGAGGCGGAGGCCTATTGGCGCGACGTCGGCACGGTCGACGCCTACTGGCAGGCGAATATCGACCTCACGGACGTGCTGCCTTCGCTCGACCTCTACGACCACGACTGGCCGATCTGGACTTTTGCCGAAATCACCCCGCCGGCAAAATTCGTGCATGACGAGGAAGGCCGGCGCGGCCAGGCCGTGAGCTCGCTGGTTTCCGGCGGCTGCATCGTCTCCGGCGCCGCGCTGCGCCGCAGCCTGCTGTTCACCGGGGTGCACGTGCGCTCCTACGCCCGCGTCGAGAGCGCGGTGGTGCTGCCGCAGGTGGTCATCGGCCGCTCGGCGCGGCTGGCCAAGGTGGTGGTCGATCGCGGCGTGAAGATCCCGGATGGTTTGGTGGTCGGCGAGGACCCGGACCTCGACGAGAAGCGGTTCCGTCGCACCGCCAACGGCGTCTGCCTGATCACCCAGCCGATGCTCGATCGGCTGGCGCAGTGACGCTCAGCGCGCTGTCGGTCGCTTCCGAGGTCTATCCGCTGGTCAAGACCGGCGGGCTCGCCGACGTGGCCGGCGCGCTGCCGCCGGCGCTGGCGGGCGAGGGCATCGCCGTGCACACGCTGGTGCCGGGCTACCCCGCAGTGCTCGCCGCGCTGCAATCGCCTGAGGTCGTGCACCGCAACGAGGATCTGTTCGGGGGTCCCGCGCGCCTGCTGGCCGGACGCGCCGCCGGCCTCGACCTGTTCGCGCTGGACGCGCCGCATCTATTCGACCGGCCGGGCGGCCCGTACACCGATGCGCAGGGCCGGGACTGGCCGGACAACGCCCAGCGTTTTGCGGCACTTTGCCGGATCGCCGCGGCGGTCGCGCGCGGCGCGGTCGGCGGTTACGCGCCGGACGTGCTGCACGCGCATGACTGGCAGGCCGGGCTGGCCCCGGCCTTCCTGCACTACGGCGAGGGGCCCCGGCCCGGCAGCGTGATGACCGTGCACAACCTGGCCTTTCAGGGCCAGGTCCCCGCGCACCTGCTCGCCGAACTCGGCCTGCCGCCACGGGCGCTGGCGATCGACGGGGTCGAATACTACGGCAGCATCGGCTACCTCAAAGCCGGGCTGCAGCTGGCCGACCGGATCACCACGGTCTCGCCGAGCTACGCCGAGGAGGTGCGCACGCCGGAGGGCGGCATGGGGCTGGATGGCCTGCTGCGCGCCCGTGCAGCGGTATTCTCCGGCATTCTCAACGGCATCGACGAGGCGACGTGGAACCCGGCGACGGACCCGCATCTGCCGGCCCGGTTCGACGCGCGCCGGCCGGCGCGGCGGGCGGCCGACAAGCGCGCGCTGCAGGAGCGCCTCGGCCTGGCGACGGACGCCTCCACGCCGCTGTTCGGCGTGGTCAGCCGGCTGACCTGGCAGAAGGGGATGGACCTGCTGGTCGCAGCACTTCCGGCGGTGCTCGGTCATGGCGGCCAGTTGGCGCTCCTGGGGTCCGGCGATGCTTCGTTGGAGCGAGGGCTGCTCGACGCCGCGGCGGCGCATCCCGGCCGGATCGGCGTGCAGCTCGGCTACGACGAGGCGCTCGCGCACCTGATCCAGGGCGGCTGCGACGCGCTGCTGGTTCCGTCGCGCTTCGAGCCCTGCGGGCTCACCCAGCTCTGCGCGTTGCGCTACGGCGCGCTGCCGGTGGTCAGCCGCGTTGGCGGCTTGGCCGACACCGTCATCGACGCCAACGAGGCGGCGTTGGAGGCCGGCGTGGCGACGGGCTTCGTGTTCTCCCCGCCCGGCCCGGCGCCGCTGCAAGCCGCGATCGGCCGCGCGGCTGCGCTATGGCGGGAGGGGGAGCAATGGGCCCGCCTGCAGCGCAACGCGATGTCCGCCGATGTCGGCTGGACGCGCCCGGCCCGGCGTTACGCCGCGCTGTACCGGGGCCTCTCATCCAGTCGCTAAATCAGAACCGCTCCACCCAGGGCCGCAGCTCGACCTCCCAGGTCCAGGCGCTGCGCGGCTGGCGAAGCACGTGCAGGTAGGACGCGGCGATCGCGTCCGGATCGAGCAGGCTGTCGGGCTTGTCGGCCGCCTCCGGCCGCTGTCCGCTGCGGATCCCTCCGTCGATGACGAAGTGCGCGACATGGATGCCGCGCGGCGCCAACTCGCGCGCCAGGCTCTGCGCCAGGCCGCGCAGCGCGAACTTGCCCATCGCGAACGCCGAGGAGTTCGCATAGCCCTTCACGCTGGCCGATGCGCCGGTGAACAGGATCGCCCCGCTGCCGCGCGGCAGCATGCGCCGCGTCGCCTGCTGCGCTACCAGGAAGCCGCCGAAGGCGCTGACCATGATCGCTTGACGCACCTCCGCCGGCGCCAGGTCCACCAGCGCGCCGCGCGTGCGTCCGCTCGCGTTGTAGATCACCACATCGGGCGCGCCGAGCGCCGCCTCCACCGCTTCGAACAGGGCCGCCACCTGCGCAGGATCGGCGGCGTCGCAGGCGTAGGGCTCGGCGCCGGTTTCGCGGCAGATCGGGGCGAGCTTGCCGGAATCGCGCGCCGCCAGGCCCACGCGCATGCCCTCGCGCACGAACAGCCGCGCCAGCGAGGCGCTCAGCCCAGGCCCCACGCCGACGATCAGTGCCGCGGTCATGCGCCCGCTCCCGCGGAGGCACGACGCGGCACGAAGACGGTCGGGGAGAACACCTGCACATCCTCGCCATGCTGGTTGCGCGTGCTGATCCGCAGCTTCACGAGGCCCTGCTCCGGTCGCGAGCGGGAGGCGCGCGCCTCCAGCACCTCGGCCTCGACGCCGAGCGTGTCGCCTGGGCGCACCGGCAGCTTCCACTCCAGCGTGCCGCCGGCGCTGATGATGCCGCCGGCGATCGGCAGCCCGTCCACCAGCAGGCGCATGCACATCGCGGCGGTGTGCCAGCCGCTGGCGGCGAGCCCCTTGAAGAAGCTGTCGGCCGCCTTGGCGTCGTCGACGTGGAAAGGCTGCGGGTCGTAGTCCCGGGCGAACGCCTTGATCGCCTCGGCATCGACACGGCGCGTGCCGCAGCGAAAACGCCGGCCGACGGCAAAATCCTCGAAATGAAGCGGCTCCGCCATCGCCCTCTCCGCATAGCCAGCGCCGACGCCCCCGCCTAGGCTCCGGCAGCCACACGGGAGCGGGCGCATGATCGTGAGATCGAAGGCGGATGTCGAGGCGGCCGGACATTTCGTGCAGACCGAGCTCTGGTCGAGCGCCCGCTATCTCACGCAGGCGGACGGCGTGGGATTTTCGCTGAACGACACGCGCGTGCGGGCCGGCGCCGAGCAGGTCCTGGAATACCGCCATCACATCGAGGCGTGCCTGTGCATCGAAGGCGAGGGCGAGCTGGAGGCGCTGGAGGGCGGCGCGCGCCATCGCCTGGCGCCCGGCGTGCTGTATGCGCTCGACCGCTACGACCGGCATTGCGTGCGCGCGCGCACCGACCTTCGCGTGATCTGCGTATTCAGCCCGGCGCTGCGCGGCGACGAGGTCCACGACGCCGCCGGCGGCTACGCCTCCAGCGGGTGATCGCCGGCCGCGCGCAGCCGGCGGGCGCAGCCGACCAACGCCCGGCGCGCCGCCGCCGCATCGCGCGCCAACGCCAGCAGCGGCGCGATCTGCCGGGGGTCGGCGAGCAGCGCGG
Source organism: Acidisphaera sp. (assembly GCA_019240635.1). Taxonomy (GTDB): domain Bacteria; phylum Pseudomonadota; class Alphaproteobacteria; order Acetobacterales; family Acetobacteraceae; genus JAFAYA01. The sequence goes on from JAFAYA010000127.1 coordinate 19,779, forward strand.
CGAGCACGCCGACGGTGCGGATCCTGCCTCCGGCATCGAGGGCGGCGAGCGCCGCCGCCGGCACGCTGCGCTCCGCGGGATCGCAGACCACCCGCAGCGCGGCGAACGGCAGACCACGCCGCCGTGCCGCCCGGGCGACCGCGCCGCTTTCCAGATCCGCCGCGACGGCGCCGGTGCGCGCGAACAAACGGCGCTTCTCCGCCGCGCCGCCGACCACCGAGGCCGCGCCGAACAGCAAGTCGGCGGTGGCGCCGCCGAGCGCGTCGTTCAACGCCGGATCGGCGGCGATCGCAGCGTCGCCGTCGAGCACCGCGCGCGGAATGACGATGGCGCCGGGCCGGCAGCGCGGATCGAGGCCGCCGGCTAGGCCGAAGCTAAGCAGCGCCGCCGCGCCGTCCGCCGCCGCCCGTTCGGCGGCCTGCAGCGCGCCGGCTGCCGTGCCGCCGCCGCGCAGCACCCTCCCGGGGATGCGCCTGGCGACGCGCGCCTCCGCCGCGAGGCCGACGATGATGCCGAGCGGCCCCTCCGCGGGCAGCGTTCAGAACCCGTGGGCCGGCCGGCGCGCGTTGCCGGATCGCAGGGCCAGGAAGCGCGCCAGCGCCAGCAGCGGGAAGAACAGCCGGTAGCCGTGGTAGCGCAGGTAGAAGACGCGCGGAAAACCGACGGCCGTGTACGGCAGCTCGTCCCAGGCACCGTCATCGCGCTGCTGCGCCTGCAGCCAGGCGACGCCGCGCGCCACCGCGGGATGGTCGACCTCGCCCGCCGCCATCAGGCCGAGCAGCGCCCAGGCGGTCTGCGAGGGCGTGCTGCGGTCGTAGCGGCCGTGCGGGGCGCCGGCGTAGCTCGCCTCGTCCTCGCCCCAGCCGCCGTCTTCGCGCTGGGTCGCCAGCAGGAAGCCGACCGCCCGCCGCATCGCCGCGTCGTCCGCCGGCACGTCCGCCGCGTTCAGCGCGCACAGCACCGACCAGGTGCCGTAGATGTAGTTGGTACCCCAGCGGCCGAACCAGCTTCCGTCCGCCTCCTGCCCGGCGCGGAGCCAGGCGAGCGCGCGGCGAACCGCGGCCGCATCGCCGCCGTCTCCGAGTTGCGCCAGGAACGAGACGCAGCGCGCGGTGACGTCGGCGGTCGGCGGGTCGAGCAGCGCGCCGTGATCGGCGAACGGGATGTGATTGAGATAGTGGTGGTCGTTGTCGGCGTCGAACGCGCCCCAGCCGCCATCCCGGCACTGCATGCCGAGAATCCATTCCCGCGCCCGGGCAATCGCGGACGCATCCGTCGCATCGCCCGCCCGGTGCAGCAGCATGCCCACGACCGCCGTGTCGTCGACATCGGGGTAGTGCGCATTGGCGTACTGGAAGGCCCAGCCGCCCGACCGGACGCCGGGCCGCGCCGCCGCCCAGTCTCCCGCCAGCTCGGTGATCTGGCATGGCCGAAGCCAGGCGCAGGCCTCGCGCAGCGCCGCCGCGCCGCCCGGCGCGACGCTCTCGGCCTCGGCGAGCGCGTGCGCCGCCAGGGCGGTGTCCCAGACCGGCGACAGGCAGGGCTGGCAGTAGGCGCGGCCGGCGCCGTCGACCAGCAGCTTGCGCACCGCCGACCAGGCGGTGACACAGTCCGGGTGCTCCGGCGGATAGCCGAGCGTGTCGAACATCATCACCGCATTGGCCATCGCCGGGAAAATCCCGCCGAGTCCGTCCTCGCCGTTCAGCCGCGCGCGAACGAAGCGCACGGCCGCGTCGATCGCCCGCCCCCGCACGCGCCGCGGCACGCGCGGCTCCAGCACCCGCAGCACGCCGTCAAGCCGCTTGAAGAAGGAGCCCCAGGCCGAGCGATACGGACCGCGTATCCAGTCGCGCACCTGGTCCGGCGGCGTGCGGAACAGCTCCGCGATGCCGACGTCGCGCGGATTGCGCGCCCGCGGCTTGCGGGCCATCAGCACCAGCAGCGGCACGATCACCGTCCGCGACCAGTAGGAGACGCGCCAGAGCGTGATCGGGAACCAGCGCGGCGCCAGCATCAGCTCAGCCGGCATCACCGGCACCGCGCGCCACGGCACCTGTCCGAAGAGCGCCAGCAGCACGCGCGTAAAGACGTTGCTGCGCTCCGCTCCGCCGGCCGCGAGCACCGCCGCGCGCGCCCGGCGCATATGCGGCGCCTGCGGATCGTCGCCGATCGCCTTCAGCGCAAAATACGCCTTTACGCTGCACGAGAGATCGGCCGGCCCGTCGAAATACAGCGGCCAGCCGCCATGAGCACCCTGGCTCTCGCGCAGATAGACGCCGATGCGCCGTTGCAGCCCATCGTCGATGCGATCGAGGAAATGCTGGAGCAGCACGTATTCGGCGGGGATCGTCGCGTCCGCCTCCAGCTCGAATACCCAGTGGCCGTCGGGGCGGCGGTGGCGCAGCAGCGCCGCGCGGGCGCGTGCGACGGCTTCGGTCAGCCCCGGTGCGGCGCGCGGCGGCGCCTGCATGCTGGTGGTCGCGCTCGGCATCAGACGGAATTCCGGATCAGGCGGCGAGCAGGAGCGAGGCCGCCGTCTGGCCGGACCTGATCGCACCTTCGATCGTCGCCGGCAAGCCGGTCGCCGTCCAGTCGCCGGCCAGCACCAGGTTGGCCAGCCGTGTGCGCGCCGGCGGCCGGCGGCGGTGCTGCGCCGCGGTGGCCGCGAAGGTCGCCCGCCGCTCCTTGACGACCCGCACCGGCGGCATCCGCTCGGGCAGGTCGCACGTCGCGCGCACGTCGCGCCACACCGTCTCGGCGATCGCCTCCGCCGGCCGGTCCACGAAGCGGTTGGCCGCGCTGATCGTGACGGAAAGCACGCCGGGCTTGACGAAGATCCATTCCGCCATGCCGCCGCCGAGCAGGCCGATGAAGCCGGCCTGGCCGCGCTCGGCGTCGATGCGGAAGTGCACGTTCAGGATCGACTCGTGTGTGTCCGGCGCATCGAGCTCCGGCAGCAGGTCGACCGCCACCCAGGCCGGCACCGCCAGCACCACCGCCTCGTCGGGGCCGAGCCGGACCGGCCCGTCGGCGGTGCCGAGCGCCGCGACCCGCTCGCCCTCCATCACCAGCGCCGCGATCCGGCGGCCGAACTGCACCTCCCCGCCCCTCGCGCGCAGCCAGGCGATCGCCGGATCGATGAAGCTTTCGGAGAGGCCCATGCGCGGAAAGGCGGGGATGCAGGCCGAGCCGCCCAGCAACAGCGTTTCCGCCAGAACCGCCGCCAGCAGGCGCCCGCTCGCCTCAGCCGGCAGCGTATTCAGCACGGCGATCGCCAGCGGCTCGATCAGCCGCCGGTAGAGCGCGCTCCCGGCCGCGAAAAGCGAGGCAACGGTCGCCTCGGCGGCGGCGCGACGCAGCGCCAGCAGGCCGAGATAGTCGCGCAGCCGGGTCCCCGGCACCCGACGCCCGCGGTCGAGCAGCCACCAGGGATAGCGTCCGGCTCCCGGCCGGACGGTCCAGCGTTCGCCGCTTTCCAGGTCATGGAACGGAAACAGCGCGTAGCCGGGCCCGCCCATGCTGTGCCGCGTGCCGATGCGATCGAGATAGGCGTACGCGGCGCGATTGCCCGACAGCAGCAGATGATTGCCGTTGTCGATCCGGCAGCCGAGGCCGCGGTCGAAGTAGGAGCGGCAGCGCCCGCCGGCCGACGGCCCGGCTTCATAGAGGTTGATCTGCCGGCCCGCCTCGGCCAGCGCCAGCGCTGCTGACAGGCCGGCGAGACCGCCGCCGACCACATGCACCGGGCCGCTGACGTAGGACATCAGACAAAGGCAAAGCGCAGCGCCAGCCAGAGTTTCTCCCACGCCGGCAGGCGCACCGGTTCGGCGGGGTCGCGCCAGCCGCGCCGTTCCATCCGGCGCAACAGGGCGGCGTAGGTCGCGCCCATCATCCGCGCCGGGCGCATCGCCCGGCGGTTGCACTGCCGCATGGCCTCGCGCGCTTCGGCAAAGTTTTGCCGCGCCAGCGCCGCCGTCCGCGCACACACCGCTGGCAGGCCGGGCGCGGCCAGCGCCAGGTGCGGATCGGCGGGTACCCCGGCCTCGGCGAGCCACTCCGCCGGAAGATAGAGCCGGCCCCGCGCCGCGTCCTCGGCGAGGTCGCGCAGGATGTTGGTGAGCTGCAGCGCCCGCCCGAGGGCGCCGGCCACCCGGTCGGCGGCCGGCGAGGCGTCGCCGAATGCCCGCACCGACAGCCGCCCGACCGCCCCGGCGACCCGATCGCAGTAGAGATCGAGCGCCCTGAGGTCAGGCGCGACGATCGCCCGCTCGGCGTCCATCTGCATGCCGTCGATGACGGCGAGGAAATCCTGCCGGCGCAGGCCGAAGCGCCGGACCGCGAGCGCCAGCACCCGGGTTACCGGGTCCTCGCCCGATCCCGCGTAGAGCGTCGCCACGTGCCCCCGCCAGGCGGCCAGGCGGGGCAGCCGGTCGGCCGGTGGCGCGGGCTCGTCGGCGATGTCGTCCACGATCCGGCAGAAGGCGTAGATCGCATACATGGCGGCGCGCCGGTCCGGCGGCAGCACGCGCATGCCCCGGTAGAACGAGGTGCCGGCGGCCCGCACCCGCGCCTCCACCGCCGCGAGGTCGGCCGTCGCCGCACCCAGCGGTGCCGGCCGTGGTGCCGCACCGAACGACGGCAAGGCCAGGCTCATGGCAGGAACCGCAGCGCCGCCAGCAGGCTGGCGAGCGCATCCCGCTTGCTCAGCGCAACCCGTGCGGCCACCGGATCGCCGCGCCGCAGCCGGCTGGCGAGCCGGCGCGACAGGCCGACGATGACCGCCGTCTCCAGGCGCAGCCGCCGGTTCGCGGTCCGTCGCGGCAGTTCGATCGCCGCCCGGTTCAGCGCCTCGGCGTGGTCGAGCAGCGCGTCGAGCACCCGGCGCAGGCCCGGCGTCGCCGCCGCCCCGCCGGCGTCCGCGACAGCCGCGCCGTGCTGCGCCAGCAGATCGAGCGGCAGGTAGCAGCGGTCCAGCGCGGCGAGGTCGGCCTTGCAGTCCTGCAAGTGGTTCAGCACCTGCAGTGCCGTGCACAGCGCGTCGGAGGGCAGGTGAGTCGCCTCCGCCTCGCCGTGCAGGTCGAGCACGTGCCGGCCGACCGGCATGGCGGAGTAGCGGCAGTACTCCAGCAGTTCCTCCCAGGTGGCGTAGCGGAGCTTGGTGGCGTCCTGGCGGAAGGCGCGCAGCAGGTCGCGGGAATGCCGGGGCGTGACCCGGGTCTCGGCCAGGCTGTTCCGCAGCCGCGTCGCCGCCGGCGAGCCCTCCGCGCGGCGGCCGAGCAGCACCGCTTCCATGACGTCCAGCCGGTCCACCTTCTCCTCGGCCGCCAGGGTCGCGCTGTCGGCGATATCGTCCGCGTTGCGCGCGAAGGCATAGAAGGCGTGCACGTGCCGCCGCAGGTCGCGGCGGATCAGCAGCGAGCCGACCGGAAAATTCTCGTCGCCGCGGTCCTTGCCGGACCAGGCCTCGACGGTGGCGGCGGCACTCATGCCGGCCGCCCGGCATAGGCGCGGCGCTTCCAGACCACGCCGCGGCCGCGCGCGTGGTCGAGCGCCGAGCCGATCGTCGCCGCCATGTAGAACAACGCGACGAGCGGCAGCAGCGGCGCGCGCAGGGCCGAGAGCCGGAACCGCCGTAAGGTCGGCAGATAGGAGGCCGAGGCGCCGGCCCAGGCGGCCAGTCCGAACAGCCGCGCCCAGCCATGCCCGGCCAGCGCCGTGGCCGGCGGCAGCAGCCAGATCAGCGCCATGCCGAGGGTGGTCAGCGCCAGCCTCAGCCAGGACCATCGGAGCTGCACGAAGGCGGTGCGCGCCACCATCCGCCAGATGTCGCCGGCGGCGGGATAGGCGCGCAGGCTGCGGGCGAGCCGGCTATGGCCGAGCCAGATCCTTCCCCTGCGCTTCAGCGCCGCGGCAAGCGCCACGTCGTCGATCAGCGCTCCGCGGATCGTCGCAATCCCGCCGATGGCGTCCAGCGCGCGCCGGCGCACCAGAATGCTGCCGCCCGCCGCGGCGGCGGTGGCGGAAAGGGGATCGTTGACCCGCGCGAAGGGATAGAGGAGCTGGAAGAAATAGACGAAGGCCGGCACCAGCGCCCGTTCCGCCGCGCTCGCGCAGTTCAGCGCGACCATCTCCGAGACGGCGTCCAGCGCCTCCGCCTGCGCCTTGGCGACCATCGCCGTGACGTGGTCCGGGGCGTGCTCGATATCGGCGTCGGTCAGCAGCACCCACTCGGAGTTTGTCGCCGCAACGCCTTGCGCCACCGCCCACAGCTTGCCGCTCCAGCCGCGCGGGGTGGGCGTGCCGCTCAGCACGGCGAGGCGCGGATCGGCGAGGCCACGGGCGATGGCACCGGTGCCGTCGGTGCTGCCGTCATCGACCAGCAGGATCTGCAGCGCCCCGGCGTAATCCTGCGCCAGCAGCGAGCCGAGGCTGCGCCCGACCGTCGCCGCCTCGTCGCGCGCCGGCACGACGACGCTCACCGGCGGCGTTGCCGCGGGCTGCGCCGCAGGAAGCACCGGCCCGGCCTGCCAGAACTTTCCGTGCGCGAGCAGCAGCCACGCCCAGGCCGCCAGCGCGAGGGCGGCGAGCCAGGTCATACCGCCGCCCTGGCCGCCGCCCTGGCCGGCGGCACCATGCCGTTGGCGCGGAACCAGGCGACCGCATCCTCCACCGCCTGCCGCGCCGGCCGCGGCGCGTAGCCGAGTTCCGCCCTCGCCTTGGCGGAGGAGAAGAACATCTTCTTGCGCGCCATGCGCAGATGGTCGCGCGTCACCATCGGCTCGATCCCGGCGAGCCGGGCGACGCCTTCGTTCAACAGTGCGATCGGCCAGAGCAGCGCCTCGTGCAGGCGCAGACGCGGCCCGCGCCGCCCGGCCACCTCCTCGATGAGCGAGAGCAGCGGCAGCATCGGAAAATCCTCGCCGCCGAGGATGTATTTCTCGCCGATCCGGCCGCGCTCGAGCGCCAGGATGTGTCCTTCCGCCACGTCGTCCACGTGCACGACGTTGAGGCCGGTATCGAGATAGGCCGGCATGCGGCCGGACGCGGCGTCGGCGATCATGCGTCCGGTCGGCGTCGGCTTGATGTCGCGCGGGCCCACCGGCGTCGAGGGATTGACGATCACCACCGGGAGGGCGCGCTCGCGCGCCAGCGCCAGCACCGCCTGCTCGGCCAGATATTTCGAGCGCTTGTACGGGCCGATGATGGCCGACTGCGTGACCTCGGTCCGCTCGTCGGCCGGCGCGCCGCTCTTGCTGAGGCCGAGGGCGGCGACGCTGCTGCAATAGACCACGCGCTCCACCCCCGCCGACTGCGCGGCAATCATCAGCGCCTCGGTGCCGTCAAGGTTCGCGTGCAGCATGGCGGCGGGATCGGGTACCCAGAGCCGATAATCCGCGGCGACGTGGAACAGGTAGCGGCAGCCGGCGACCGCGCGGCCGAGCGAGTCCGCGTCCCGCAGGTCGCCCTCGACCAGCTCGGCCTCGAGGCCTTGCAGGTTGCGCCGGTCGCTGCCGGCGCGCACCAGCAGGCGCAGCCGGTGGCCACGCGCCGCCAGCGCCCGGGCGACTGCCGAGCCGACGAAGCCGGTGGCGCCGGTCACCAGGGTCGGACCCGCCTCTGTCATCGCGCGCCAACTCCTCGCCGCCTTCGGGGAGGGGCTGTATAGCCGGAGCGTCGGCTTCCTGCAATCCGGGCGTTGGTGTAGGTGCGGCGGCGCTTTCGGATCGCTCCGTTGAAGACCCTCTCCGTCGTGCTCGCCCTCGCCGGGCTGGCGCTCGGCACGTTGCTGGTCGGCTGGATCGGCTTCGCCCGGGTGGCCCAGGCCACGCTCTCGGTCGGTTGGGGCGGCTTCGCCCTGCTGGCGGTCTGGCAGGCCGTGCTGTTTGGCGTCCTCGGCTTCGCCTGGCACGCGGTCCTGCCGTCCGGCACGGCGCCGGTGCGGCTGGCCGCCTGGGCGCGCATGGTGCGCGACGCCGCGGGCACCTGCCTGCCGTTCTCACAGATGGGCGCCTTCCTGTTCGGCGCCCGGGCGCTGAGCCTGCACGGCGTCTCCTGGACCCGGGCCGCCGCCTCCACCGTCGTGGACGTCACGGCCGAGTTCCTGGGCCAGATCGGCTTCGCGGCACTCGGGCTGGCGGTGCTGCTGGGCCGGGTGCCGGACTCCGCACTGACGCGGCCGCTGGCCGCCGGGCTCGGGCTGGCGCTCGCGGCCGCGGCCGGGTTCGTCGGCGCGCAGCTCGGCGCGGGGCGGGCGTTCCGGCTGCTCGCCCGTCGCATCGCCGCGGGCTGGGTACATGGCGCGGTGCTGCACGTGGACGCGCTGCAGTCGGAGCTGGCAGGCCTGTATCGGCGGGGGCCGCGCCTGGCGCTTGCGGTCGGGCTGCACGGCCTCGCCTGGATCGGCACGGGGGCCGGCACCTGGATCGCCTACCGGCTGCTCGGCGCCGACATCGACCTGTCCGTCGGCCTGGCGGTCGAGGGCCTGACCGACGCGCTGCTCGGCGTCGCCTTCCTCGTTCCGGGCTACGCCGGCGTGCAGGAGGCGGGCTACGCAACGATCGGTGCCATCTTCGGCCTGCCGCCGGAACTCTCCCTGGGCGTGTCGCTGCTGCGCCGCGCGCGCGACCTGGCGCTCGGCGTGCCGATCCTGCTCTCCTGGCAGTTGCTCGAAGCGCGGCGGGTCGGCGCGACGGGACGCGCGTGAGCGAGCCTGCTTTGCCCGGCGATCACGCCTTGGCGAGCGGTACCGATCGGAGCTTGCGCGGCACCCGCGGCCGGCGACCCTGGACCCCTGCAGCGAGGAGCGCCGCGGTGTCCGCAAATCTCGACCCCGCCGGACGCGAGCCGACCGAGATCGAGCTGAAGCTGCTGATGACGCCCGACGCGCGCGCGCTGCTCGCCGAGCATCCCGCGTTCGGGCAAGCGACGCCCGCCGAGACGCGCCACCAGGTCACCGCCTATTTCGACACCGCCGATTTCGCGCTCTCCCGCAGAGGCATCAGCCTGCGGGTCCGGCGCGACGGAGATCGGCGCATCCAGACCGTGAAGCTGGCCGACGCGGCGGACGGTGCCGCGGCCCGCCGGGGCGAGTGGGAATGGCCGGTCGAGCAGGACGGGCCCGACCTCGGCCTGCTGGCGCAGACGCCGGTCGGCGGCATGGCCGGCACCTACCTGGGCGGCGCGCTCGAGCCGGTCTTCACCACGGACATCCGGCGCACGGTACGCCGCATCGGTTTGGATGGCGGGACCGTCACGGAGGCGGCGTTCGACGACGGCGCGATCCTCGCCGGCGCGGCACGCGAGCCGGTGAGCGAGCTGGAACTCGAGCTCAAGGACGGCCCGCCCGGTCCGCTCTATCGGTTCGCGCTCGCGCTGCACGCCTGCGTTCCCTTCACCATCGGCAGCGAAAGCAAGGCGGCCCGTGGCTATCGCCTGAGGACGGGGCATTCCCCGGCCGCCGTGAAGGCCGCCGATCCCCGTGTCGAGCGCGATCTCGGCAGCGCCGAGGCCATCCGCGTGATCGTCGGCTCGGCACTCGGCCACCTGCTGGCCAACCAGCCGGCGGCAGCCGCCGGCGACGCCGAGGGCGTGCACCAGATGCGCGTCGCGATCCGTCGCCTGCGCGCCGCCCTCGTGCTGTTCGAGCGGCACCTCGAGCCGCACGCGAACGCACAATTCGAGGCGGAGCTGAAGCGCCTCAGCGAGGTTTTTGGGGCGGCGAGGGACTGGGACGTCTTCTGCCTGGAGACGCTGGACCGGGCGCGGCACGAGGCGGCCGGCCACGCCTGGATCGAGCCGCTCGAGCCGCTCGCCCGATCCGAACGACGAGCCGCGCACCACCGCCTGACCGACGAGCTTGGCCGACCGGCCGTCACCGGTCTCGTCCTCGGCCTGGCGGCCTGGAGCGAGGCCGCCGAGACACTGCCCGGCCTGCTCGGCGATCAGGCATTGCGCCGGCCGCTCGCCGATATCGCCCCGGAGCTGCTCGACCGGCTCGCCCGCAAGGCGGCCAGGCGGGGTCGCCACATCGACCGGCACTCGGTCGACGACCTGCACGCGCTGCGCAAGTCCCTCAAGAAGCTCCGCTACAGCGTGGACTATCTCGGCGGGCAGTATCGCCGCCGCGCGGTCCGCGCCTATCTGCGCGGCTGCAAGGACCTGCAGCAGCTACTCGGCACCATCAACGACGCGGCCGTCGCGATCGGCCTGGCCGAGCGGCTCGCCGGCAGCCATCCCGGCGACCTGGCTCCCGCCGTGGCCGCGCTCGCGACCTGGAGCGGCAAGCGCCGCGACAAGGCCCGGCGCCGCCTCGCCGGCGCCTGGGCCGATTTCAAGGACACGCGGCCCTTCTGGACCTGACGCCCGGTTCCGGCGGACCGCGCGCGGAAACGTCCGGCCGGCGCCGGCGTTTGCGCCGCGCCGACAAGGACTTTTCGGGACACTCCATGACCAGTGCGCGTATCGATCCCGCCGAGGATGACGGGCCGATTCTCGACCCGAAGCTGGTCGCCAGGGCCGCCCGGCTGCGCTACGTCACCGATCGCTCCCCGGGGTATCGGCGCGTTCGCGAAGGTGACGGCTTCGCGTATCTGGATACCGATGGAGAGCCGGTCGCCGACGAGGAGACGCTCGCCCGCATCCGCAAGCTCGCCATTCCGCCGGCCTACACCGATGTGTGGATCTGCCGCGCGGCAAACGGCCACCTCCAGGCCGTCGGGCGGGATGCGCGAGGACGCAAGCAGTACCGCTACCATCCGCGATGGCGCGCCGTGCGCGACGAGGCGAAGTACAGCAAGATGCTGCTGTTCGGCCGCGTGCTGCCAAAAATCCGCCGGCAGGTGGAGCACGATCTCGGCCTGCCCGGCCTGCCCCGCGAAAAAGTGCTCGCCGCGATCGTGCGCCTGCTCGAGAAGACGCTCGTGCGCATCGGCAACGAGGAATATGCGAAAACCAACAAGAGCTTCGGCCTGACCACGCTGCGCAACCGCCACGTCCGCATCACCGGCACCCGGATGACGTTCGACTTCCGCGGCAAGAGCGGCATCCACCACCAGATCGATCTCACCGACCGGCGGCTCGCCGCGATCGTGAGGCGCTGCCGCGATATCCCCGGCCAGGAGCTGTTCCAGTATTTCGATGACGCCGGCGAACGCCACAGCCTGGGATCGGAGGACGTCAACGAGTATCTGCGGCAAATCTCGGAGGAGGAGATCACGGCGAAGGATTTCCGCACCTGGGCGGCCACCAATCTGGCCGCGCTGGCACTCACCGAGCTGGAGGCGTTCGACAGCCAGGCCAAGGCCAAGAAGAACGTCGTGCAGGCGGTCGAAGCCGTCTCGAAGATGCTCGGCAACACGCCGGCGATCTGCCGAAAATGCTACATCCATCCGGCGATCTTCGACGGCTACCTGGACGGCAGCCTCATCGAGGGGCTCAAGGCCCGGGCGGATGATCTTCTGTCTCATCCGACCGACGCGCTGACCGCGGAAGAGGTTGCGGTCACCGCCTTCCTCAGCCGGCGGCTGGGCCAGGCCATGGAGCAGGGCTCGGCCTGAACAGGCCAGGGGGCTCTGCCCCCTGGATCCCCGGCAAAGGCAGGGCCTTTGCAATCCTTCACTTGAGTAAAGGGGCCTGGGGCATTGCCCCAGCGGGGTCAGGGGCGGAGTGGGCCAAGGTTCCGCGGGCGAAGCCCGTGGAATTGCCCGCGGAGGGAGCGCCCCTGGCCTTCAGGCTTGCTTCAGCTCGATCAGGCTCCGACGGATCTTGCGGCCGCGCTCAACGCGATCCTCGATATAGGCGGCGTCCCCCCAGCGCACCGCGCGCGCCATGGCCTGCGCGTCCTCCGTGAAGCGCGCCAGCATCTCCAGCAGCGCCTCGCGGTTGTTGAGGAAGATGTCCCGCCACATCACCGGATCGGAGGCGGCGATGCGCGTGAAGTCGCGAAACCCGCTGGCGGCGAATTGCAGCACCTCCCGGCGGCTCTCGTCGGCCAGGTCGTCCGCCGTGCCGCATATCGTGAAAGCGAGGAGGTGGGGCAGGTGGCTGACGATCGCCAGCACGCGGTCGTGGTGGCCCGGCTCCATCGTCGCGATCATCGATCCGCAGCGGCGCCACAGCTCGGCGATCTTGTCGCAGGCCGCCTCGTCGGTGCCCGGCGGCGGCGCGAGCAAGGCCCATCGGCCCTGGAACAGCGTCGTGAACCCGGCATCCGGGCCGGAATATTCGGTGCCGGCGACGGGATGCGCGGGTACGAAGTGCACCCCCGCCGGCACCAGCGGGCCGACGTCGCGGATCACCGACTGCTTGGTCGATCCGACATCGGTGAGGATCGCGCCCTTCGACAGATGCGGCGCGATCGCCTCGGCGAGCGACGCGAAGGCGCCCACCGGCGCGCACAGCATGACGCAGTCCGCACCGGCGACCGCGCGTCCGGGATCGGCCTCCACCCGGTCGACGATGCCCAGTTCGGCCACGCGATCGAGCGTGCGCTGCGTGCGGGCACTGGCGACCACCTCGCCGGCGAGGTCGCCGCGTTCGCGGGCGATGCGCGCCACCGAACTGCCGATGAGACCGATGCCGATCAGGGCCAGGCGCCGAAACAGCGGATCAGGCATCCGCCCTCTGACCAGCCATGAAGGTCGCCAGCGTCTCGGCCACCAGGCCGCATTCCTCGGCGGTGCCGATGGTGATGCGCAGGCAGTGCGGCAGGCCGTAGGCGCCGACCCGGCGGGCGATCAGCCCGCGCCGCTTGAGGAACTCGTCGGCGGCCTCGGCGCGGGCCCGTGTGGCAAAATCGGCGAGCACGAAATTGCCTTCGCTCGGCCACACCTTGATCCCGACCTCGCCTAGCGCCGCGGTCAGCTTCGCCCGGTATTCGGCATTGTGGGCGCGCCCCTTCTCGACCCAGCCCGGCTCGGCGAGTGCGGCGATGCCGGCCTCCTGGGCCGCGGCATTCACGTTGAACGGGCTGCGCACCCGGTTCAGCACGTCGATCACGCGCGGCGGGCCGTAGCACCAGCCGAGCCGCATCCCGCCCAGCCCGAAAATCTTGCTGAATGTCCGCGTCATCACGGTGTCATCGCCGGCATCGACCAGCCGGATGCCCGGCTCGTAGTCCGGCCGCTCGACGTATTCGGCGTACGCGGCGTCCAGCACCAGCAGCACGTCAGCGGGCAGGCCGGCGCGCAGCCGCTCGACCTCGCGGGACGGCAGCATGCTGCCGGTCGGGTTGTTGGGATTGGCGAGGAACACCAGCCGCGTCGCCGGCGAGACCGCCGCGAGCATGGCATCGACATCCGCGGTCAGGTCGCGCTCGCGCGTCTTGACGACGCGGCTTCCGGCGTATTGCCCGGCGATCTGATAGATGCTGAAGCCGTGCTCGGTCATGATCAGCTCGGTGCCCGGGCCGCCATACGCGAGGCAGAGCTGGTAGATCAGGTCGTCCGAGCCGGCGCCGCAGACGATCCGCTCGGGATCGAGCCCGAACCGCGCGCCGATCGCCCGCCGCAGCTCCGTGCAGGCGCCATCCGGGTAGAGGTGCAGCGCGCCGCCGAGGCGAGCGTAGGCCTCCTTCGCGCCGGGCGGGGCGCCGAACGCGCCCTCGTTGGACGAGAGCTTGTGGATGCGGTTGACGCCGGGGATCGTCGACTCGCCGCCGACATAGGGCGCGATCTCCAGGATCTCCGGCCGCGGACGCACGCTCATTGTGCCTCTCCGCCGACCGGCACGGCATAAGCGCCGAGAACGAGAGCCGGGCGCTGCAGCGCCGTGAGCGCGCGCAGCCGGTCATCGTCGTCCTGCACGTAGCCCTGAACGTCGACCAGCGCGCGCGCTTCGGCCGCTCCCGGCTCGCGCCGGAGAATGATCGCGCCGGGCGACAATCCCGCATTTTCCAATGCCGCAGCCAGGCTGGCGCGGCTGAGCTGGGACGAGAGTTCCAGGCCGAGGAGCGAACGATCCCGCCCGCTCGCATCCGGCGCAATCGAGGCCGCGATCAGCGCCTGCGCGCGCGGCGCACCCTCCGGCCGCGGCGCCCAGAACGGCAGGCGCGCGACGATGCGGATGCGCGGCTCGTCGCGCTGGAGCAGGGCCGTCCACCACGCGGCGGACAACGGCTCGCCTTCGGCGGGAAGCGGCAGGACCGCCGCGCCCGCGGCTCCGGCGCTCAGCTCGGCGAGCGCCTGGGCCGGGCTGCCGTGCACCCGCAGCGGCGTGAGCGCGCCGAAATGCTCGCGGGCGATCTGCACGAGGGCGCTGCCGGGCTCAGTGTCGCAGACCGCGATCGAGAAGTCGCCCTGCATGGCCGTGGTGCCGGCGAACAGCTCTCGCCAGATGCGGACCAGCGCCTGGCGCGGCAGGCCGCCGGAATGACGGCCGAGCAGCCGCCGCAGGATCGACGCCTCGCGGCCGGGCCGCAGCGCGACCAGCCCGGCCCGCTTGGCGGCAGCGATCCGCTCGACCGCCTCGGCCCGGCGGATCAGCAGGTCGTGCAGCGCGTCATCGAGCTCGTCGAGTTCGGCACGCACCACCGCGAGATCCTCGCCTTGCGGTGCCGGTAGGACCGCCTTCAGTTCGGCGCTGGACAGGATGGCAGACATGGAATGGCTGATGGGGGCCGACCGGATGCGCCGACAGAGATAGCCGAAGCGCTCCCGCCTGCCTACCCGCCAGGGGGTGTGCCGCGCCGACGCCCGGTCGCGTGCCGGTTGCGTCGCCGGGGGGCGCGCCCTATGCACGTCGGGCAATGGACCACCCGGAGACGCTCAGCGAAATCCGCCACGACCACGCGGTCTTCGAGGAAGGCCTCGCGCTGGAGTGCGGCGTCCGGCTGCGCCGGCTCGTCGTGGCGTACCGCACCTACGGCCGGCTGAACGCGGACCGCTCCAATGCGGTGCTCGTCTGCCACGCGCTGACCGGCGACCAGTATGTCGCCGAGCGGCATCCGATCACCGGACGCCCGGGCTGGTGGGATCTGGTGGTCGGACCGGGCAAGCCGGTGGACACCGACCGCTTCTGCGTCATCTGCGCCAATGTCCTCGGCGGCTGCATGGGCTCGACCGGACCGGCCAGCGCGCGCGATGACGCGCCCGCCGGTTCACCGGATGCGCCGCTCTGGGGCACCGACTTCCCGCCGGTGACGGTCCGCGACATGGTGCGCGCGCAGAAGCGCCTGGTCGATCATCTCGGGATCAGCCGGCTGTTCGCCGTTATCGGCGGATCGATGGGCGGCATGCAGGTGCTGGAGTGGGCCGCCGCCTATCCGGACAGCGTGTTCGCCGCCGTGCCGATCGCCGCCGCGGCCTACCACTCCGCGCAGAACATCGCCTTCCATGAAGTCGGCCGGCAGGCGATCTTCGCTGATCCCGACTGGCAGGGCGGACAATACCGGCAGAGCGGCCGGGTCCCGGCGCGCGGGCTCGCGGTCGCCCGCATGGCCGCGCACATCACCTATCTCAGCGAGCAGGCGCTCACGCGAAAATTCGGCCGCCGTCTGCGCACCGGCCAGGCGATCAGCCTGTTCGGCGACATGTTTGAGGTCGAGAGCTATCTGCGCCATCAGGGCAGCACGTTCGTCAGCCGCTTCGACGCGAATTCCTATCTGACGATCACCCGGGCGATGGACTATTTCGACCTGGCCGCAGAGCACGGCAACGACCTCGCGCGCGCCTTCGCCGGCACGCCGACCCGGTTCTGCGTGATCTCCTTCAGCTCGGACTGGCTGTTTCCGACCGCCGAATCCCGCGCGATCGCCCGTGCGCTGAACCGCGCGGCGGCCAACGTGAGCTTCGTCGAGATCGCTTCCGACAAGGGCCACGACGCCTTCCTGCTGGACGAGCCGGACTTCCACCGCACGCTGGAAGGGTTTCTCGGCGGCTGCGCGGAGCACGCCGGCCTGGCATGATACCGGCGGCGCAGAGAGCTGCGGGTATGAGCGCGGCACGGCGCGGCGAGGCCGTCCGCTACGTCGCCAAGAACATGCGCGTCGATCTGCGGCTGATCAGCGACATGATCCAGCCGAACACCCGCGTCCTCGACATCGGCTGCGGCGATGGGATGCTGATCGGTTACCTGTTCCGCACCAAGGGCTGCGACGCGCGCGGCATCGAGATCGACATGGCGGAG
>JAFAYA010000028.1 GCA_019240635.1 Acidisphaera sp.
TCACGCGCCGAAAATTTATCGGCAACGCTGCCCGCTTCGGCCTCACCGCCGCCGCGGCCGCCGCGATGACCCGCGATGTCGCCTTCGCGCAAACCACGGCGCCGACCCCGCCGCAGCTTCCCGCGATCACGTCGATCCCAGACAAGCTGAAGGGCAGCGGCTCCGTGCGCGTCTGCTCCTTCGGCGGCGCGTTCCAGGACGCGCAGCGCCAGGCCTACTTCAAGCCCTTCGAGCAGCTGTCCGGCATCAAGGTCATCGAGTCCGAAGGCCCGGACACCGCCAAGATCAAGGCGATGGTGGACACGAAGAACATCGAATATGACATCGCCGAGGAGGACGGCGCCTCCATCCTCAGCCTCGCCGCCAAGGGCGACTACTGGGAGCCGATCGACTATTCCCTGTATGACGTCGAAAACATCGACCCGGTGTTCCGCAGCAAGTTCTACTGCGGCATGCTGCCCTACGCGCAGATCTTCGCGTTCCGGCGCGACGCGTTCGGCGGCAAGACGCCTAAGGACAACAAGGATCTCTGGGACACCAGCACCTTCCCCGGCCCGCGCTCGCTGCAATCGGGGTCGGGCGGCCTGACGCCCGACCTCGAAGTCGCCTCGATGGCCGCCGGCGTGCCGCCGGACAAGGTCTATCCCATCGACATCGGCCGCGCGTTCGACAGCCTGAAAAGGATCAAGCCGAACGTGCAGCAATGGTGGACCGCCGGCGCGCAGCCCGCGCGCCTGCTGAACGACAACGAGGTGGTGATGGCCACCGCCTGGAACGGCCGCATCGCGGCGATCCAGGCCGCCGGCGCGCCGGTTGAAATCGTCTGGCAGGACCAGCTGCTGCGCACCGATGTCTGGGCGATCCCGAAAGGCGCGCCGAATCGCGAGAACGCCCAGAAATTCATCGCCTTCATCACGATGGCGGTGCCGCAGGCGCGCCTGTCGATGCTGATCCCCTACGGCTTCGTCAACAACGAGGCGGCGAAACACGTCCCCCCCGAGCGCCTGAAACTGCTGCCGACCGCCCCGGACATCAAGGCGAAGCTGATCAACCACGACACGCAGTGGTGGTTCGAGAACCGCGACGACGTGCTGAACCGCTGGAACAGCTTCATCCTGGGCTGACCGCCGGATGACGCTGCCGCTGCCGCGCAGCCTCTACGCCGAGACCGCGCGGCCAGCGGTCCGCGCCGCGCCGCTGGACGGCGAAAAGCGTGCGTCGGTCGCGATCGTCGGCGGCGGCTTCACCGGCCTCTCCGCGGCGCTGCACCTGGCCGAGCGCGGCACCGACGTGGTGGTGCTGGAGGCGAACGAGCCCGGCTGGGGCGCCTCCGGCCGCAACGGCGGCCAGGTCAACCCCGGCCTGAAGCCCGACCCCGACACCGTCGAGCGCGATTTCGGTCCCGATCTCGGCGGCCGCATGGTCCGCTTTTCCGGCAATGCGCCGAACGTCGTTTTCGACCTGATCAAACGCCACCAGATCCAATGCGAAGCCGAGCAGACCGGCACTTTTCGTGCCGCTTTCCAGGCCCGGCAGGCCGCGGAGGTGCGCGAAACCGCCGGCCAGTGGATTCGCCGCGGCGCCCCGGCCGAATTGCTGGAAAACGCCGCCCTGCACCGCGCCACCGGCACGTCGCGCTACACCACCGCGCTGCTGGACCGGCGCGGCGGTTCGCTCAATCCGCTCGGTTTTGCCTGCGGCCTCGCGCAGGCGGCGATGCAGGCGGGTGCCGCGATCCACGGCGCCACGCCCGCCCGCCGCGTCGTCCGCGAGAACGGCGCCTGGCGGGTGGACACCCCCTCCGGCACCGTTCGCGCCGAACGCCTGATTCTTGCGACGAACGGCTACACCGACGATCTCTGGCCGCATCTGCGCCGCAGCATCGTGCCGGTGTTCAGCGCGATCGCCGCCACCGAGACGCTGCCCGAGCCGGTCGCGAAAGCCATCATGCCCAGCCGCTCGGTGCTCTACGAGGTTGCGTCGATCACCGTCTACTACCGCCGCGACCGCCACAACCGTCTGCTGATGGGCGGCCGCGGCAAGCAGCGCGACCTCTCGGACATGCGCGATTTTCAGCACCTGATCCGCTACGCCGAGCGCCTCTGGCCAGCCCTGAAAGCCGTGCGCTGGACGCATTGCTGGAACGGCCAGCTTGCGATCACCCCCGACCATTATCCGCATCTGCACGAGCCCGCGCCCGGCGTGCTCGCCGCCCTCGGCTACAACGGCCGCGGTGTGGCGATGGCGACAGCCACCGGCGCCCTCCTGGCCCGCCGCGTGCTGGGCGCCGCGAACGACGCACTCGATCTGCCGATCACCGACATCCGGGCGATGCCGTTCCACCGCCTCTGGCGCTCGGCGGTGGCCGCCCGCATGGTCTACGGGCGCCTCCGCGACGTGCTGGGATTATGAGAGACGAAGGCGCCGCGTTCAGGCGATCGCTGTCGATCCCCTTCGGCATCACGCTCGGCACGTCCGCCGCTGGCGCGCTCTTGCCCGTCGTGCACACCCATGCTGATATCGCGGCGTCAGATGGTGGCGACGGGCAGGGGAGGTACGCTGCTGCCGGCGATGGCGTGCAATGATTTTCGCACCCGTGCGATAGCGGCGCGTTCGCTGGAGCGGGTCGGGCGGCGCATCAGTTTCGTATGGCGGCGCAGTTATCCCGGCGCCTTGCCTCCTCACCTGGTCGCAGACACCCTGCGCGGACATCTGCCGCAAGGCGTCCATCGCGCCTGAGCGGCCGGATTGTGGTGAACGATGGGTTTGCTCAATCGCTTCCATATCGACAGTCGGCTATGCAGGAAGCGGACCGCGCCAGCAGTCCCATGCGGTTGTCAGCAGGACGCAAGGCTCGGCGCAGAATTTGTCGCTGCGTTGTCGGCAGAACGGCACAAGCACAGGTGATGGGAGACGGTCATGGATGCCAAGGTTGAAGACACGGCGGCGGGCACGTGCCCGGTGGCCCATGGGCGCGGTCGCAGATCGAATCGTGACTGGTGGCCGGACAAGTTGAGCCTGGCGATCCTCAACCAGCATTCGCCGCGGTCCAACCCGATGGGCGAGGCGTTCGACTACGCCGAGGAGTTCAAGAGCCTGGATCTGGACGCCGTGATCAAGGACCTGCACGCGTTGATGACGGACTCGCAGGATTGGTGGCCGGCCGATTTCGGTCACTACGGTGGCCTGTTCATCCGCCTGGCGTGGCACAGCGCCGGCACGTACCGCATCACCGACGGCCGCGGCGGCGCCGGCGGCGGCCAGCAGCGCTTCGCGCCGCTCAACAGCTGGCCGGACAACGCGAACCTCGACAAGGCGCGCCGGCTGCTGTGGCCCATCAAGCGGAAATACGGCCGCAAACTCTCCTGGGCCGACCTGTTCGTTCTGGTCGGCAACGTCGCGCTCGAGTCGATGGGCTTCAAAACCTTCGGCTTCGGCGGCGGCCGCGTGGACACCTGGGAGCCCGAAGAGCTCTTCTGGGGCCCCGAGGGCTCATGGCTGGGCGACGAACGCTACAGCGGCGAACGTCAGCTGCATAAGGCGCTCGGCGCCGTGCAGATGGGGCTCATCTACGTCAATCCCGAAGGGCCGAACGGCAAGCCCGATCCGCTCGCGGCGGCCCGCGACATCCGCGAGACTTTTGCGCGCATGGCGATGAACGACGAAGAGACGGTCGCCCTCATCGCCGGCGGCCACACGTTTGGCAAAACCCATGGTGCCGGGGATCCGTCATTCGTGGGCCCGGAGCCGGAAGGTGCGGTCATCGAGGATCAGGGCCTCGGCTGGAGGAGCAAGCACGGCACGGGCTTCGGCGCCGACGCCATCACCGGCGGCCCGGAAGTCACCTGGAGCCAGACGCCGACGCAGTGGAGCAATCATTTCTTCGACAACCTGTTCAAACACGAATGGGAGCTGACGAAGAGCCCGGCCGGTGCCCAGCAGTGGCAGGCGAAAGGTGCCCCTGCCACGATCCCGGACGCGCATGACAGTTCGAAGAAGCGCGTGCCGACGATGCTGACCACGGACCTCTCGCTGCGCTTCGACCCGGCCTACGAAAAAATTTCGCGGCGCTTCTTTGAGCATCCCGACCAGTTCGCTGACGCATTTGCCCGCGCGTGGTTCAAGCTCACCCACCGCGACATGGGGCCGGTCATCCGCTACCTCGGCCCGCTCGTCCCGAAAGAGACGCTGATCTGGCAGGACCCGATCCCCGCCGTGGATCACCCGCTGGTCGACGAGCAGGACATCGCCGCGCTCAAGGCAAAAATCCTGGCGTCCGGGCTTTCGATCTCGCAACTGGTGTCGACCGCCTGGGCCTCCGCGTCGACGTTCCGCGGTTCCGACAAGCGCGGCGGCGCCAACGGTGCGCGCATTCGCCTCGCCCCGCAGAAGGATTGGCAGGTGAACAACCCGCCTGAACTGGCGAAAGCGCTGCAGACGCTCGAAACCATCCAGCAGGCGTTCAACGCTTCAGCGCCCGGCGGAAAAAAAGTCTCGCTCGCCGATCTGATCGTCCTCGGCGGTTGTGCGGCGATCGAAAAGGCCGCCAAGGACGCCGGGACCGACGTGAAGGTACCGTTCACGCCCGGGCGCATGGATGCATCGCAGGATCAAACCGACGCGGCCTCCTTCGCCCCGCTCGAACCGATCGCCGATGGCTTCCGCAACTATCGGGACGGCGAGCAGTTCATGGCGCCCGAAGAAGCCTTGGTGGATCGGGCACAATTGCTTGGGTTGACCGGTCCGGAGATGACGGTGCTGGTCGGCGGCCTGCGCGTGCTCGGCGCCAACGCCGGCGGATCCAAGCACGGCGTCTTCACCAGGCAGCCCGGGAAGCTGACGAACGACTTCTTCGCGAACCTCCTCGACATGCGCACGGAATGGCAGGCCGCCGGCTCTGACAGTGTGTATGAGGGCCGTGATCGCAAGACCAAGGAGCTGAGATGGACCGGCACCCGTGTCGATCTGATCTTCGGCTCGCACTCGGAATTGCGCGCTCTCGCGGAGGTCTATGCCTGCGCGGATTCCCAGCAGAAGTTCGTGCAGGACTTTGCAATGGCCTGGAACAAGGTCATGAACGCGGACCGCTTCGATCTCGCGTGACTCACGCCTTCGGTGATTCCAGCTCCGGCGATCACGCTCTTGGCAGATCGCCGGGGTTGACAGGCGCGACCCACCCCCCTAATCCCCGCCCGCCATGAGAGTCCGCAACAGCCTGAAGGCCGCGAAGACGCGCGACAAGAATTGCCGGGTCGTCCGGCGGCATGGGCGCGTCTACGTCATCAACAAGAAAAACCCGCGGATGAAGGCCCGCCAGGGCTGAGTCGGCCTCGCCCACGGCACCGCCAAGTGTGACCCTGGGCAAAACGACGGCCAAAACCCCCGCGGCTTCGGCGCGCCCTGACGGGTGCAACGGTTGACCCCGTCGTCGCCCAGGGCCGGGGCTTGGGTGCCGTTTGACGGAGGTGAAGGCCGCTTCCCGGGCTGCAACGCGCCGCCTTGCCCCGACCCTCGCGCGCCCTCATCTTCCCGGAACAACCCGCCGAAGCGCGGGCAACGCCGCGGGAGGGAGCGCGCCATGATCGCCCAGCCGGAGCCCAAGCCCGACGTGCTCGCCCGCCGCGAGGAAATCATCGCCGGCCTGCGCACCATCGTGCCCGGCGGCACCATCGCCGAGCCCCTTCGCCTCAAACCCTACGAAACCGACGGCCTTACCGCCTACCGACAGGTCCCGCTCGCCGTCGTGCTGCCGGAAACCACCGAGCAGGTCGCCGCCATCCTCGCCTTCTGCCACGCCAACGGCGTGCGCGTGGTGCCGCGCGGCGCCGGCACCAGCCTCTCCGGCGGTGCCCTGCCGCTGGTGGACGCCGTGCTGCTCGGCATGATGCGCCTCGGCCGCATCCTCGAGGTGAATTTTGCCGACCGCTATGCCGTCGTGCAGGCCGGCGTCACCAACCTCTCGATCACCCAGGCGGTACAGGGAAGCGGCTTCTTCTATGCGCCCGATCCATCGAGCCAGCTGGCCTGCATGATCGGCGGCAACGTCGCGATGAATTCGGGCGGCGCGCACTGCCTGAAATACGGCGTCACCGCCAACAACCTGCTCGGCCTGAAGATCGTCACCATCGACGGCGAGGTGATCGACATCGGCGGCGCGCACCTCGACGCCGCCGGTTATGACTGGCTCGGCCTGCTCACCGGCAGCGAGGGTCAGCTTGCGGTGGTGACCGAAGTCACGGTCCGCATCCTGCGCGGCCCGGAAGGGGCGCGCGCGATGCTCGCGGCGTTCCGCGCCAACGAGGTCGCCGGCGCCTGTGTCGATGCGATCATCGGCAGCGGCATCATTCCGGTTGCCCTCGAATTCATGGACCGTCCGGCGATCCATGCCTGCGAGGCTTTTGCCCACGCCGGCTACCCGCTGGACGCGGAGGCCATGCTGATCATCGAGGTCGAGGGCTCGCCCGCCGAGCAGGACGACCTGCTCGGCCGCATCCGCGCGATCTGCGAGCGTCACGACCCGATCAGCCTAAAAGTCTCCGGATCGGTCGAGGAATCGATGGCGATCTGGAAGGGCCGCAAGGGTGCGTTCGGCGCGGTGGGCCGCATCAGTCCCGACTATCTCTGCATGGACGGCACGATCCCGACGAGCCGCCTGCCGGAGGTACTGGGCCGCATCGGCGCGATGAGCGAGAACTACGGCCTGAAGGTCGCCAACATTTTTCATGCCGGCGACGGCAACCTGCACCCGCTCATCATGTTCGACGCCAACGATCCCGACAGCTTTCATCGCGCCGAAAATTTTGGCGCCGACATTCTGAGACTCTGCGTGGAGGTCGGCGGCTGCCTCACCGGCGAGCACGGCGTCGGCGTGGAAAAGCGCGACCTGATGCCCGCGCAGTTCGCACCGCACGAACTCGACCAGCAGCGCCGCATCAAATCGGCGTTCGACCCCGACTGGCTGCTCAACCCCAGCAAGGTGTTTCCGTTGCGCCCGCCCGCGGAGCCCGCGCGCGCCGCATGACCGGCGAGCTGGCGCCCGAGGAGGAGAGCGGCATCACCGAAGCGGTGCGCGACGCGCACCGCGCGGCCGAGCCGCTGCTGGTGCTCGGCAACGGCAGCAAGGCATCCATGCTGCGCCCGGTGCAGGCGGCGCGCAGCCTCTCCACCCGCGCGCACCGGGGGATCACCCTCTATTCGCCGAAGGAGCTGGTGCTCTCGGCCCGCGCCGGCACGCCGCTCGCCGAGATCGAAGCGGCGGTGGCCGCCGAGGGCCAGCACGTCATCGCCGAGCCGCCCGATTTTTCGGCGCTGCTGGGCAGCCACGCCCCGCAGACCCTGGGCGGCGTGGTGGCCGCCAACCTCTCGGGGCCGCGCCGCGTGACCTGGGGTGCGATGCGCGACCACGTGCTCGGCATGCGCGCGGTGAACGGCACCGGCGAGGTGATCCGCTCGGGCGGACGGGTGCTGAAGAACGTGACGGGGCTCGACCTCTGCAAGCTGCTGACCGGCAGCCACGGCACGCTCGCGGTGATCGCCGAGATCACGCTGAAGGTGCTGCCGGCGCCGCCGGCGGTGGGCACGCTGGTGCTGCGCGGCCTCGATGCCCGCGCCGGCGTCGCGGCGCTGTCGGCCGCCCTCGGCTCGCCGTACGGCGTCTCGGCCGCCGCCTGGCTGCCCGCGCCGGCGGCGGCGCTGGCCGGCCTGCCCGGCGGCTCGGCGGCGCTGATCCGGGTCGAGGAATTCGCGCCCTCGGTCGCCTACCGCACCGGCCGGCTGCACGGGGAGCTTGCCGCGTTCGCGCCGGGCGACGTCCTCGACGACGCGACCAGCCGGGCGGCCTGGCGTGCCGTGCGCGACGCAACCGTGCTGTCGGCCGAGGCGGAGGACGCGGTCTGGCGCGTCTCGGTGCGGCCGTCGGCCGGGCCCGACATCCTGGCCGTGGCGGCCGGCGCCGGCGGCCGCGGCTTTCTCGACTGGGGCGGCGGCCTCGTCTGGATCGCGGCGCCGGCGCAGGCGCAGCAGGCGATCGCCCGTGCGGCCATCGCCGCCGGCGGCACCTGGATGCTGCTGCGCGCGCCCGAGCCGATGCGCGCCAGTAGCGAGGTGGTGCCGCCCGAGCCGCCGGCGCTCGCCCGCCTCACCCGCCGCGTGAAGGCCGCGTTCGACCCCAGGGGCATCCTCAATCCCGGCCGCATCTACGCGGGAGTCTAGTGGTGCGATCGATGCAGATGGCTTCCCCATATCGCGACGACGGCAACACGGACCGGTGCGCCATCTGCATCGTGAATCGCACCACCAGAGACTCGACGGGTGGGCCGATTCACGCTGCTGTCGGGAACCGACAGCAGCGATCGGACCACTAGCGCCATGCAGACCAGCTTCACCGCCGAGCAGTTGCGCGACCCGGACATCGCCTCCTCCAACCAGGTGCTGCGCAGCTGCGTGCATTGCGGCTTTTGCACCGCGACCTGCCCGACCTTCGTGCTGCTCGGCGACGAGCTCGACAGCCCACGCGGCCGCATCTACCTGATGAAGGACATGCTGGAGTCTGGCCGGCCGGCGACCGAGGAGGTGGTCACGCATATCGACCGCTGCCTCTCCTGCCTGGCATGCATGACCACCTGCCCCTCCGGCGTGAACTACATGCACCTGGTGGACCACGCGCGCACGTACATCGAGCGCACGTATACGCGCGCCTGGCACGACCGCGCGCTGCGCTGGGTGCTCGCGCAAGTGCTGCCGAACCCCGGCCTGATGCGTCTTTCTCTCGTTGCCGCGCGCCTCGGCCGTCCCTTCCGCGACCTGTTCGGCGGCAGCCACATGCTCGTCCGCCGGCTGCGCGCGCTGCTGTCGCTCGCCCCCGCCCGCCTGCCGCCCGCCGGCGCGCACGAGCGCCCAAACGTGTTCCCGGCGGAAGGCCCCCGCCGCTACCGCGTCGCGCTGCTCGCGGGCTGCGCGCAGAACGTGCTGGCGCCGGAAATCAACGCCGCCACCACCCGGCTGCTGAACCGGTTGGGCGTGGAGGTCGTCATCGCCGAGGGCGCGCGCTGCTGCGGCGCGCTGACCCATCACATGGGCCGCCACGAACAGGCGATGGCCTACGCCCGCGCCAACATCGCCGCCTGGAGCCGCGAGATCGACGCCGGCGGCCTCGACGCCATCGTGATAAACACCTCCGGCTGCGGCACCACCGTAAAAGACTACGGCTTCGCGTTCCGCGCCGAGCCGGAGCCGTGGCGCGGCCAGGCCGAGCGCGTCGCCGCCGTCGCCAAGGACATCAGCGAATTCTTGCTGCACATCGGCTACGCGCCGACGCGCGAGCCCCCCAACCTGACCGTCGCCCACCACGCCGCCTGCAGCCTGCAGCACGGGCAGCGCGTCACCACGCAGCCGCGCGACCTGCTTAAAAAAGCCGGCTTTTCCGTCGTCGAGCCCGCCGAACCGCATCTCTGCTGCGGCTCCGCCGGCACCTACAACATCTTACAGCCCGACCTCGCCGCCGCCCTGCGTGCGAGAAAACTCGCCAATCTCGAAGCCCAAAAACCGGACCTGATCGCCGCCGGCAACATCGGCTGCATCACCCAGCTCGCCGGCGGCGGCATTCCGATCCTGCACACGATCGAGCTGCTGGACTGGATGGCCGGCGGCCCCCGCCCCGCGGCGCTGCGGGCGGGAACGTGCGGTGAGGTAGACACCGGGATTGCTCGACCCCGCTGAAGTTCGGGTCCAGGCAGCGAAGCGTCAGACGTCGCCCACCAGTCCGAGTTCCGTGGCCATTCCGGTTTCCGCCTCTGCACGCGGCGACGGCGTCCCGAGCAGCGACCGGGCGCTCGCCCCATCGAGCGGCCGCGAGAAAAAATAGCCCTGGCCGAACTTGCAGCCCATGGCGTTCAGGCGATCGACATGCGCCGCCAGCTCGGCGCCTTCGGCGACCACGTCCATGCCGAGGTTCTCCGCAAGGTCGAGGATCGTCTGCACGATCTTCTGGCTCTCGCCGCTGCGATCCATGTCGATCACGAAGGAGCGGTCGATCTTCAGCACGTCGAGCGGGAAGCGGTGCAGATAGCTGAGCGAAGAATAGCCGGTGCCGAAATCGTCGATCGCGAGCCGGACGCCAAGGGTCCGCAGCTCGGACAGCACGCGCACCGTCCGCTCGGAGTCGCTCATCGTCACGGTCTCGGTGATCTCCAGGCGCAGCGTGTTCGCCAGGATGCCGCTTTCCTCCATCGCCGTCTGCACCTGCTGGACGAGATCGGGCTGCACGAACTGGCGCGCCGAGATGTTGACACTCATCGTCAGCGGCTTCTCGCGCGGAAACTCCTGCTGCCAGCGACGCAAGGTCCGGCAGGCCTCGCGCAGGACCCAGTTGCCGAGGAACACGATCAGCCCCGTCTCCTCCGCCACTTCGATGAAGTCTTTCGGTGGCACCAGCTCGCCGCTCCGCTTCTGCCAGCGGACCAGCGCCTCGAATCCGACGACCTGCTGGGTCGCCAGCGAGACGATCGGCTGATAGTGCAGCACGAATTCCTCGCTCTGCAGCGCGCGCCGCAGATCGCTTTCGATCGACAGGCGTTGCACGGCGAGTCGGTGCATGCTCTGGTCGTAGATCTCGGTCCGGGCACGGCCGGACGCTTTGGCGCGGTACATCGCGAGATCGGCGTCGCGCAGCACCTCCTCCGCCGCGGCGTAGCCGGTTGCACTCGACGCCACGCCGATGCTCGCGGTGACGTAGAGCTCCTGGTCGTCGATCATGCAGGGTCGGCGAAGCGCCTGCTGGATGCGCTCGGCGATGCGCACCGCGTCGCTGGGATCGCGGATGTCGTCCAGCAGGACAGTGAATTCGTCGCCGCCCAACCGGGCCAGTGTGCCGATTTCGAAGTTCACCGCTTGCCGCGGCCGTTCGGCCCGGGACACAAACTCCTGGTTTCCGGTGGTCTGCCCGTCCGCTGGGTTCGCCGATGGGGCCGGCGAACTGCGCGGGCTGGACACAGGCATCTGCCCGGTGTCCACCGGCCCGCCACCCGGGCGAGCCAGCGTATCCTGGTCCCGCAACGACGCCTGCAGCCGGTCGCTGACTTCGACGATCAGCCGGTCGCCGGCGCCGTGGCCGAGGCTGTCGTTGACCAGCTTGAACCGGTCGAGATCGATGAACAGCACGGCAAAGCCGCGGGAGGGGTTGCGTCTGTGGCTCGCGACGGCGTGGCGCAGCCGGTCGAGGAACAGCGCGCGGTTGGCCAGCCCGGTGAGCGCGTCGTGCGTCGCGTCGTGGGTCAGCCGGTCTTCGGCGCGCTTGCGCTCGATCACTCGCCCAAGCTGCGTGCCGATCTGCGCCATGGTGCCCAGCGTCTCGGCGTCGGGGTCCATGGCTTCGACGGCAAAGAATTCGAGAACGGCGGCCACTTCGCTGCCGACCAGCACCGGGAAGGCGAGGGCGGCGTGCAGGCCGCAGCGCCTCGCCGCCTCGGCGCGCGGAAAATTCGGGTCGGCCGTCACATCGGCCAGCCACGCCGGGACGCCACTCTCCAGCACCCGCCCGGGCAGCCCGACGCCCCGCGGCAGGCGCGTCCGCTCGGTGGCGGAGCAGAACTCCGGGAAGCGGTCGGCGTCATCGCCGAACCAGATGTCCGTGGGCACCAGCCCAAGCGGATCCTCCGGTCCCGCGCACAGGTACACGTGGCCGAGCGACCAGCCCATGAAATGGCAGACCTGCACGATGCTGAAGCGCAGCGTGTCCACCACCGACCGGCTCTCATTGGCGACGGTCGCGATCGTCTTGACCAAGTCGACCTGCCGCTGGCGAACGTACAGCTGGCGCAGGCCTTTCTCGGCGATCGCCTCGGCCTCCAGCCGTGCCTTGCGCTCGCGTTCCAGTCGCCGCTCGAGGCGGCGCAGCGTCGCCTGGACTTCGTCGCTGCCAGCCCCGGACGTCATCGACCCGTTTCAGGGCCAGGTGATGCGGAACAGGCAGCGCGCGTCGCCGTCGTGCATGCATTCGAGGTGTTCGAAGGTCACGCGCTCGCCATAATGCGCCGCGGCTCCCTCGACGAACCCCTGGGCGAGCGCACACAGCTTGCGCGGCGAGCGATAGTCCATCATCAACGCGCCATCATCGGTGTCCTGAAACTGGAAATTCGGGCAGTGCGCGCCGGTGTAGAGCTTGCGCACTTCGGGATGGATGATGCTGTTCACGCTGAGCACGAACGGGCGTGAGGAGGGGCAACGGGCGAAGAAGCTCGGATAGCGCTCCGCCAGCACGCTCATCGCCTGCTGGCCGAACCAGCGCAGCACCTCGCGCGGCGGTCGGCCGAGCAGGCCAGCGGCGGCGGCGAGCAGCTTGTGCATGTCCTCATCGGAGTAGCTGCCGAGCGAGGTGTAGGCGCCCGCCACCCCGGCGCGCTCCAGGAGCTCGTCCCAGACATCTTCGTCCTGATGACGGATGACGACCTCTTCGAGCAGATTGAAGACCACGCCCTTCATGCTCACCCCCGCCACGCAGCGGTCCACCGGCGCGCGCCCGATCGTGCCGGGCGCGAGCATCTGGCCCACGCCGGATCCGCTGCCGTTATCGATTGATAGGCCGGACAGGATACCGGGTGGTTACCGGCCGGGAGCGGGCCGGGCCGGTTCCTCCGTCCGGAGAGTGCGGCGCCCCGACCGGGGAAGTGAGGCGCGCCCCGCGTCAGCGGGCCGGCTTGTAGGCGGTGCCGTGTTCGATGCGGGCAGGATCGTCGACGTAGCGGCCATGCGCCGGCACGGCGACACCGTCGAAATCGCGTGCCAACGTATGCAGCGCGGCGCGCATCTCCGGCCCGCGCATCGCCGGACCATGGCCGGTGATCGCAATTTCCGGTTCGAGGCCCGCCAGCAACTCGACGGAGGCGCGGGATTTCTGCCAGTCCGGCGTGTAGTACATCGGCGGCCCGTGCAGCTCCGGGCTCTGCGCGATCGCCGCGTAGGCGGATTCCTGGCGCGTCGTGATGAAGGCGTCGCCGGCGATCAGCGTCCGGTCGGCCTCGCGCCAGAACGAGACGTGCCCGACGCTGTGGCCGGGCGTGTGCAGCCAGCGCCAGCCCGGCATCCCCGGGACGCTGGCGTCCTCGGGCAGCGGGCGCAGCCAGGCCGAGACGTCGATCGGGCCGCGCGGGAACAGTGGCGACAGCAGCGACATCAGCCCGCCGCCCACCTTGGGGTCGGGCGGCGGATAGCTGGCGCTGCCGTTCAGATAAGGGTGCTCCAGCGGATGCGCAAAGATCGGCACGTCCCAGCGCTCCGCCAGCTCCTTCAGGCCGCCGATATGGTCGAAATGGCCGTGCGTCATCACGATCGCCGCCGGGCGCGCGCCTTCGCCGAAACGCTGCTCGGCGGCCGAGGCGATCAGGCCGGTCGTGCCGATAACGCCGGCGTCGATCAGCACCCACTGCCGGTCGCCGGCTTCGGGGCGGCCATAAAACGCGACGTTGACGATGGCCAGCCGCTTGTAGGCGAGGTCGGGTGCAACTTCGCGCGTGGCGTCGTCGCGTTGGGCGTCACGCTTCGGGTCGTCGGCGCGCGCTGCGGGGTCGATGGGAACCTGCTCGGCCATTGCATCCCTCCGGTCGGCTGCCCGGGGTAAGGCGGGGTCGGGATGAGAGTTCCGCGAGGCCGGCGGCCATCGCTTGCGCGTGAACCCCGGATCGGCCTTAGTTTTCCGCCATGCGACGGCTGATCGCGGCCTTTCTGCTCTGCGCTGCTCCGGCGATGGCCCAGACCGGCGGGACCAACCGGCCGGCGATGCTCGACCAGCTCCTGGCGGCGCTGAAGGCGGCGCCGAGCGAGGAGGACGCCGCGGTGCTGGAGGCGCGCATCCGCCAGGCCTGGCTGGAAGCCGGCACCCCCGCGGTGACCCTGCTGATGTCGCGCGGCCTGCGCGACCTGCAGGCCGGCGCGCAGAAGGAGGCCGAGGCGGATTTCGACGCGGCGATCGCGCTCGATCCCGGCCTCGCCGAAGCCTACGACCGCCGCGCCATCGCCCGCTTCCAGCAGGGCGACTACGCCGGCGCGGTGCGCGACATCGAGGAGACGCTGAAGCACGAACCGCGCGACTTCATCGCCTGGCAGGACCTCAGCCGCATCGCCGAGAGCCGCCAGGACTGGAACGGCGCCTACGCCGCCTGGCGAAAGGTGCTGGAGATCGACCCGAGAACCCCCGGCGGCCAGGCGCGGCTGGACGACCTCCGGCGCCGCGCGCTCGGCGAGGGGATCTGAGAGACCGTTTGAGAATGCTACTGCGACGGCCATCTGGCGCGGCTTTCTGCGCTTCCGGTGCTCACGGCCCCGAAGGGCCGCTCCGCTCCGGTTCTCGAAAGCCACGCCATCTGACTCGCCGCAGCGCATTCTCAAACGGTCTCTGAGCCGGCCCGCACCGATGCGTCAGGCAACGCTGCGGCAATGCGCCGTGCTCGTCGGCGGGCTCGGGACGCGGCTCGGTGCGCTGACCGCCGACACGCCCAAGCCGCTGCTCGACTGCGGCGGCCGGCCGTTCCTGGCTTGGCTGCTGCGCGAGCTCGTCCGCTTCGGCGTGGACGAAATCCTGCTGCTGACCGGCCACTTCTCCGAGAAGGTCGAGGGGGCCGTGCCGGCGATCGCCGGGCTCCTGCCGCGCGAGGTGCGGATCGTGCTCTCGCGCGAGCCGGACCGCGCCGGCACCGGCGGCGCGCTGCACCATGCGCGCGAGCGGCTCGATCAGCGCTTCCTGCTGTGCAACGGAGATTCGCTGTTCGACTTCAATCTAGCCCGGCTGCTCGCGGCGAGTGCGCAGGACGCCGATGATGTGCTGGGCCGCCTCGCCTTGCGCCGGCTGGACGACGCCTCGCGCTACGGCGTCGTCGCGATGCAGGACGACCGCATCACCGCGTTCCGCGAACGCCCGCCCGCCGGCCGGGCGGGCGTGATCAATGCCGGCGTCTACGTGCTGGATCGGCGGGCCCTGGACTGGGCGCGACCGCACTGCTCGCTCGAACGCGACGTGCTGCCGCGCCTCGCCGCATCCGGCGCGCTGCGCGGCACGGCGGCCGATGGCTGGTTCTGCGACATCGGCATCCCCGAGGATTTTTTCCGCGCCGATCGCGAAATACCGCAAAAACTTCGCCGGCCGGCGCTGTTCCTCGACCGCGACGGCGTGCTGAACGTCGATCACGGCTGGGTCGGCAGCCGCGACCGCTTCGAATGGATGCCCGGCGCGATCGCCGCGGTGCGGCTGGCCACCGAGGCGGGCTGGCACGTACTCGTGGTGACCAACCAGTCCGGCGTCGGCCGCGGCCACTACGACGAGGCGGCGGTGCGCGACCTGCACGCCTGGATGGCCGAGCAGGCGCGGCGCGCCGGCGGCACGATCGACGATGTCCGGTACTGTCCGTTCCATCCCGAGGCGAGCATCGCCGCCTATCGCCGGGTCAGCGACTGGCGCAAGCCGGAGCCCGGCATGATCCTGGACCTGTTGCGCGTCTGGGAGCTCGATCCCGGCCGCTGCCTGCTGGTCGGCGACAAGCAGACCGACCTGCAGGCCGCCGCCGCCGCCGGCGTGCGCGGCCATCTCTACGCCGGCGGCGACCTCGCCGCCTGCGTCGACGACCTGCTCAAAAACTCCAGGATTCCGCCCCGGTCTGCGTGAAGTGCACCGGGCTCGCGGTGCCGCCCGCCGCGTCCAGCGCGCGGATCAGCTCCACCCGGCGCTGCGGCGGGGCGATGAACATCAGGAAGCCGCCGCCGCCCGCGCCGGACACTTTTCCGCCGAGCGCGCCGTGCGCCATCGCCGTCTCGTACAGCTGCTCGATGTGGCGCGTGCTGATGCCCTCGGCCTTGCGTTTCTTCGCTTCCCAGGAACGCCCGAGGATGC